>CAVGMG010000001.1:0-45184 GCA_963630185.1 Alistipes onderdonkii
GCAGCTCGGCCCGTATTCCGCCGCCGCGCTCCTCGACTGCAGCCCTGTCACGAACAAGACAGCCGCGTTCCGCGAGGACTGGATCGCCGACGCGGTCTACTCGAAGGCGCCGCCGCGCGACTCGATGAACGTCTACGTCTTCGTGGACGGCGCGAATTCGAAGCGGAAGGACTCGGACTACACGACCATGTGGGTGGTCGGGCTCGGCTGCGACCAGAACTACTACGTCCTCGACGCGATCCACGACCGCCTCGACCTCGACGAGCGCACGAAGGCGGTCATCCGCCTCCACCGCAAGTGGAAGCCCATCGCGGTCTTCTGGGAGCAGGTCGGCTGCATGAGCGACGTCGCGCACGTCAAATACGTCCAGAACAACGTCGAGAACTACCGCTTCCCGGTCGTCGCCGTCCCGCGCGGCGCGAGGGATTCCAAGCGCATGCGCATCCTCAACCTCCAGGCGCCGTTCTCCCAGCGGCGGATCTGGCTGCCGCAGTTCGGCGAGATCATGCGCCCCGGCTCGGACGGGCGCGTCCACGACGTGATCAAGGACTTCGTCGAAGACGAGTATCTCGTCTGGCCGAACTCCAGGCACGACGACATGCTCGACCCGCTCGCGGACATCCTCGACGAGGCCGTCGCGAGCAAGCTCGCTTGGCCGGACGCGCGGGAGCGCGACGAGACGTTCGAGGATGATGCCGACGACATCTTCTCGCGGTGAAAACGCCTTCGAGGCGCATTTCGCGAAAACCTGTCAAGCAAAAATTTCAGAAATTTTTCCGAAAGGCCGTCTCGCCCCCGTCCTGTCGGCGCGAAGTCGCGTTTTTCGCCTTTTCGCGGCGAAATCCCGACTGTAATGTCGCGATTCGGTATGCCCAGGGCTTTTTCAGACCATGGTGTATACTATGCGGCGACGGCACGAGGCGCACGCCAGAACGGGCGGCGCGAGAGGCCGGGCGACGAAACGAAAGGAGAGCGTCATGGGATCCAGAGGCGGCGGAGGCGGCGCGAGCTACGCGACGATGCCGGTCTACACATACGCGGGGACCGGGAGCGACGGCACGTCCTCGTCGTCAGGCTCGGTGACGAGCGCGGTCGCGAAGTCGATCTCGACGGGCGCCGAGGCGCAAGTCCAGGCCCAGACCCAGGCGCGTCAGCGGTCGAGCGGCATCATCTCGACGTTCAAGCGCCTGATGTCGTCGCAAAAGGACGCGTCGTCGGCGACGGCGGCGAAGAGCAAGCTCGGTCAGTAGTCGCGGCGGGAGCGTCATGGCGGTCGACTACCAGAAGATCCGAAAGCACGCCTACCGGCGGTGCAGCGACATGTTCGCCGCCTTCGAGCGCCGCAAGAGGATCTTGCTCGAAACGGCGCGCGAGTTCAAGCCGCTCGCCGTCCCGGGCCTTGAGCTTGGCGTCGAGCAGATCGCGGACGGCTGGCGCTTCGACGACGACCACCGGATGCTCACGACGATTCCCGTGCAGATCCTCCGCAAGTCGGCCAGCGGCTTTCTCGCGAACCTCACGAGCCCGGCGCGTCCGTGGTTCGACCTCCTCCCCTCGACGGGCGCAAAGGTCGAGCACGCCGTCAAGATCGCCCTGAACAAGCTCAAGGAGGCGACCGAGAAGACGTTCCAGCGCACCAACGCCTACGCGCAATGCTACAAGCTCTTCGAGGACGTCATGTGGGCCGGCTTCGGCTGCATGATCGTCTCCGAGGACGCGCGCGACATCTGCGCGTTCCAGACGCTGCGCATCGGCACCTACGCGCTCGACATCGGCAAGAACGGGCTCGTCGACCGCGTGGCGCGGCGATTCGCCTGGACGCCGGAGCAGATCCTGGAGACGTTCGGGCCCGACTGGACGCCCGAATACGTCAAGGACCTCGTCAAGAAGGGCTCGTCCAAGCGCCTGGAGGTCTGGAACCTCATCGAGCCGAACCCGCAGGGCTTCAACCGCCGCTTCGACCCTATCGAGGGCGACGGCGGCGAGGTCGTCGACAAGGAGAACGAATACCGCAGCTTCTACTTCATGAAGGGCGCGGGCCCCGTCGACCGCCGCCATGGCGAGAGGTGCGGGACCTTGCGCATCGCCGGCTACACGCACAACCCGATCATCGCGCCGCGCCTCGACTACGAGCAGGGCGACGTCTACGGCCTCGGACGCGGCGTCGACGGCGTCTACAACGCGCGCGGCGTCCAGACCTTCAAGGCCGACGAGCTGAGAATCGACGGCGTCCGCGCCCAGCAGCCGGTCGTCGCGACGAGCGACTTCAAGAACAGGATCCAGCTCGGCCGCAAGGGCGTGAACATCGTCAAGCAGGGCGAGCAGGTGAACAACCGCGTCGTGCCGATCTTCGCGACGCTGCCGGACGCCTCCGACACGCGCCAGTGCATGCTCGAATCGAAGGACGAGCTCGAACAGCTCTTCTACGTGGACGCCTTCGCCGTCATCGACTCGCAGAAGAACAACCCCGGCGTCAAGACGGCGACCGAGATCGAATACCTGAAGACCGAGAACCTCGCCAAGCTCGGCGCGATCACGATCAACCTCAACATCGAGATGCTCGACCCGCTCGTCAGGACCGTCTGCAAATACACGTTCGACCGCGACCGCGCGACGCTGACCGACGAGCACCGCCAGATCCTCGCCGAGAGCGGCATCCTCAACGGCATCGAGGTCGAATACGTCTCGCAGATCGCGCTCGCGCAGAAGGCCGGCGCGCTCACGTCCGTCCAGCAATACATCGCCTTCGCGGGCACGCTCGCCGCGATGAAGCAGGACCCGCTCGACAACCCGGCGGACAACGTCGACGCCGACGCGGCCCTGAAGCTCGTCGGACAGATGCTCAACGTCCCCGAGACCGTCAACAGGGACGAGCGGGAGGTCGAGAGGATGCGCGAGGCCGCGAAGGCCGCCGCCGCGCGGCAGCAGCAGATGTCGGAGACCGGCGTCGTCGCGGACGCGGCGAAGCAGATCGGGGAGATCCCGCTCGACGCGGCGCACGTCGGCGGCGCGATCGCGGAGGGCCTCAAATGACGAAGACCGCCAAGGAGAGGACGTTCGACGCGCTCTTCGAGCGCCGCAGCGAGGACCCGAAGGTCACGCGCGAGCAGGCCGTCGAGCTCGAAAGGCGCCGCGACTGGTTCGACCGGCTTCTCGCCAACAGGGACTTCGTCGACTTCCTCGCGGAGATCGAGCTCCGCTTCGGCGGGCTGAACTACGGGACGGAGGAGGTTGACGCCTTCACGCAGGGCAAGCTCGGCATGCTCGGCGACATCAAGTCGATGCTCCTCGTCTCGGAGCGCGCGCCGAAGGTGTTCGCGGAGATCACGCGCCGGTTCTACCAGGACCAGACCGACGGCTGGCAGGAGATTCTGCTTCAAAACAAGAAGGAGACCACAGATGAATGAACTCATGACTTTCGGCGGACGCCTGAAAATGGCAGAAGCCGGCGGCGAGGGCGGCGGCGGAGACCCGAAGCCCGGAGAGGGCGGCGGCGGAGACCCGAAGCCCGGCGAGGGCGGCGGCGAGACGCCGAAGGGCGGCGAAGAGCCGACGAGCGGCGAAACGACGAAGCCCGGCGAACAGAAGCCCGGCGAAACGACGACGCCCGGCGAGGGCGGCGTCGACCAAAAGCCCGGCGAAGAGCCGACGAGCGCGGTCGCCAAGATGCTCAAAGGCGAGACGAAGCCCAAGGACGGCGAGAAGCCCGGCGAAGAGCCGAAGGGCGGCGAACAGAAGCCCGGCGAAGAGCCGAAGCCGTTCACCGACGAGGACTTCACGAAGGCGATGGTCGCGTCCGAGGCCGTCAAGAAGGCGGCCGGCGACGAGACGATCCAGCTCTCGCCCGAGCTCGTCAAGGGGATGCTCCCGGCGATCCGCAAGGCGAACCTCTCGCCCGAACAGGCGAACGAGCTCGCCAACGCGCTCGCGGCGCAGCAGATCGCGGCGGCCAAGGCGCACGGCGAGCGTCGCCAGGCGGACATCGCCCAGATGAACGACGAGGCGATGAAACTCTTCCCCGACAGGCAGAGCTGGGAGTCGATCGGCGCGGGCGTCAGGCACTTCTTCAAGCCGGGCGGCGCGATGTTCGAGACGATCGCCCACTCGGAGCTTGGCAGCGACCCGGAGTTCCTCGCGATGATGAAGTGGGTCGGCGAGCGCGTCGCGAAGGACGGCCTCGGCGGCGCGCCCGGCGCCGGCGGCGAGAGGCGCGTCAGCTACGAGAAGGCGCTCATGGGATAGGATTTCCGGCTCGCATGTCGCAGGTCGGGACAACAACAGACAATGAAAGGTCACAAAAATGGCTCATGAAATCAACCCTGGCGAAGGGATTTCTTTGAACGACCTGCGCGAGACGTTCGAAGACAAGTCCTCGATCCAGCGAATCGTGGTCGACGAGATCCACAATCACGACGACCTCATCTCGGACGTGAAGTTCTATCCGTCCACCAAGACCGACCGCGACGAGGCGGAATACGAGACCGGCAAGCCCAAGGCGCGCCACCACATGATGGGCGAGGGGCGCGTCGCGTCGGGCCGCTCCAGCCAGGTCAAGTCCACGACGCCCTGCGAGAGCTACGCGATGCTCCGCATCCTCGAGGACCGCTTCCTCCGGCACAAGAAGGCCGGCACGGCCGAGGAGTTCCTGCGCAAGGAGGTCCGCAGCCAGGTCGCCTCGCTCGGCGAGCTCATGGTGATGGACATGCTCTACGGCAGCCGCAAGGTCGACGTCAAGGGCATGAACGGCCTCGCGACGTTCTACTCGAAGATCGGCTCGACCTACGGCGCGGAGCTGGACTACACGACCCGCACGATGGACGGCTTCCCCTCGACGCTCGACAAGAACACGGCGGCGAACGTCGCGAACCTCCGCGACGTCTTCGCGGTCACGTTCTCGGCCGAGGGCGTCAAGCCCTTCTACCCGAAGGACGTCGCGAACATCGGCCTCGACTTCGGCGAGAAGATGGAGCGCGTCCCGGAGAAGGACCCGAAGAACGGCGGCACGGTGTGGTACCTGGAGCGCGTCTTCACGTGGAACGGCGGCCTCAACGTCGTCAACCCGACGAAGGCCGGGCGCATCTGCAACTTCCCGATCGACAAGATCGCGACGGCGAGCGGCTACGCGAACGAGCTCCTCCAGAAGCTCATCCGCTTCACCGACCTCGTCAAGGCCGGCCCCGGCGAGAAGACGCTCCTCTACATGGACCCGATGCTCTGGACGGAGATCAAGATCCTGCTCGCCTCGCTCAAGTGGTCCAACGCCTTCAAGGACGAGGACATCGACACGACCCACAAGCGCATGCTCTTCGGCAAGGAAGTCCGGCTCAACGAGAGCCAGGCGTTCGCGCAGAAGCTTGTCGCCTAAACCAGGAAAGGAACCAGGAAAATGCACTACACCGCAGTTGAAGACCTCTTCCTCCGCGAGGAGACCATCGACAACGCCGTCAGCAACCTCAAGGGCGAGCGGACGGCCGCCGAGGTCGCCGCGCTCCCCGCGTCGTCCTGCACGACGGGCGACGTCTACAAGCTCACGACGGCCGGCTCGATCGGCGGCACGTCCTACGCCGGCAAGGGCGCGTTTGTCAAGGCGACCGTCTCCGGCGGCTCCGTGACGTGGGCCGTCGCCTCGGCGTCCGACGTCAAGGGCTACGTCGAGTCGGGCGTCCGCGACTGGAAGCGCTGGGGGCGCGACCACTCGAAGGACCTCGGCATCGCCGCGTGGGCCGAGAACGGCGCGTCGCTCGCGGCGGGCGCGGCGACCGTGACGCTGGAGACGTCCGCCGACCAGGAGGACTGGACGGAGATCGCCTCGGCGGCCGGTTCGGCGACCGGCATCGACTCGAACGGGCGCCTCGCGTTCTTCCTGCTGCCGCGCAGCGGGATCAAGCAGTTCGTCCGCGTCAAGGTCAAGGTCACGGCGCAGTTCACGGACGGGACTGCCGCGCTCGCGCCGGTGCTCTCCGTCGGCCTCGAGAACGACGGAGAGCAGGACATCGACCCGTCGATGGTCCAGCCGAAGGTCGGATAGCCGCTTTCCTCCGCCTCCGGGCCCTTGGGACGCTCTTGGCCAGTCACGAGCTCCTTCAGGTCCCGCGATCCTCGCCCGGAGGCGGAGGAGCTTGACGAGGAGACCATGTCATCATGAAGGCAATCTGCATCAGCGCGTGCGAAGTCGACGGACTCGGCATCGTCATGCCGGGCGAGGAGGTCGAGCTCGCGGACGGCTACGCCCGCGACGAGCGCATCAACCTCCACTTCGTCGTCGACCGCACGAGCGTGAAGGACCCGGACGCGAAAGTCCCGGACTTCGACGCGGACAAGGACGCCTGCCGCGAGAGGTTCAAGAAGTCGCTCTACAACGAGACGGACTGGTGGAGGGCCGTGAACAAGCTCGTCGACGACGGCGCGACGATCCCCGGCGAAGTCTCCGACCGGCGCGACGCCTCGCTGACGGACGAGGAGCGCGTCGAGCGCCTCGCGACGATCTGGACGGACAGCTACGGCTGGACGTTCCCGACCGATCCGCAGACGGACGCCACCGTTTCCGCCGCGCCCGAAGAGCCGCCGCCGCGAGCCGAGCGCCGCAAAGGCGCGAAAGCCGAGCGCGAGACGCTTTTCGACAGCGGGAAGTAATCGAGAGAGGGAAGGGGAAGATGGCAAAGGAAGTCACGTTTGAAATCGACGCCGCGTCCGGGACGGTCGTCCAGGACGGCGCGCTCTTCGTCGGCGGGCAGTCGGACGTCGTCTTCACGGGCTATTCCGGCACGTCGCCGGTCCTGATCCTCTTCCAGCGGCGTCCGGGGAACGTCCTCGCGCCGATCCAGATCACGAAGACGCCGCCGGGCGCGGCAAAGCCGCAGCTCGACCTCGACAACGTCGCGGCGCGGGCGTGCTTCGCGTGGAGCGGCCGCGAGAGGCCGCAGGCGAAAGTCGTCCTGGAGGCCTACGTCGTCGACGGAACGGGCGTCGCCGTCCAGACGGTCGAGAACATCTCGAAGCTCGTCGTCACAGGCTCGAAATGGATTCTCGCGTCAGGACAGGCGCAGGTCGGGTGGTCGCCCGTCAGTTTCGAGGCGGACGGCACCGCCGTCTCGCTCAAGGGCGACAAGGGCGACGCGGGCGCACAAGGCGAGAAGGGCGAGAAGGGTGACCAAGGCGACAAGGGCGAGAAGGGTGACACGGGCGCACAAGGCCTGAAAGGCGAGAAAGGCGACAAGGGCGACGTCGGCGCACAAGGCCCGACGGGCCCGAAGGGCGAGAAGGGCGACGCGGGCGCACAAGGCGAGAAGGGCGAGAAGGGCGAGAAGGGCGACCAAGGCGAGAAGGGCTATCGCGGCGACAAGGGCGACCGTGGCGACCAGGGCCCGAAGGGAAGCACGGGTGACCAGGGGCCGCGCGGGATGAGCGCCTACGAGATCGCCTGCCTGCACGGCTACACGGGCACGGAGGCGCAGTGGGTCGCCGAAGAGACGGGCCTCCACTACGCGCTCGACAAGATCCGCGACGCCCTGACCGGCTCCGGAGAGGCGCTTGACATCATCGTCCAGTCGCTGGACGCCCTTAGGGAGGTCTGAGAGATGAGCGCGCTGACGAACAGGGAGCTTGCCGACGCGATCGCGGAAGCGGTCGCCGGAAACGCGGCGCAAGTCGCCGGAATCATCTACAACGAACTGCAGGAGGTATAGAATGTCGTCGACGACGGAAAGAGGGCTCGCGGACATCCGCGCCAAGATCGATCTCATGAAGAGCCAGGTGGCGGACAGCTACGCCGCGCTCGCCGAGCTGAACGTCCTGCCCTCCGGCTCGGCCAAGCTCGAAAACCTCCCGCAGACCATCGGGACGCTCGCCGCCGGGACGCTCGTCGCGTGCCGCCTCAACGCGACGGGGTCCGACTACCAGCTGCCCGCCTCCCAGGCGGACAGGGACGCGCTCCTCGCCGGCGCGAAGGTGAAGGTGCGCAACGAGGCCAACGAGGTCGTCGCCGAGGCGGCGGTCCCCGGGCTCGTCAACTCGACGTTCTTTGTGCAGGTGCCGGGCATCGTCGCCAAGACGCCCGTCAGCGTCGCCGTCGTCTTCGGCAACGACGACTACACGTGCGCGGCAATCCGCACCTATCTCGTGCCCGACCGCGTGACGAGCTGCTCGTTCGCGTCGAAGTGCTCGACGGGCGAGACGGAGGAGGTCGGCCGCTTCCAGCTCTTCGACGACGCGACCGGCACGAGCTACCTCATCCGCCGCGTCACGCGGCCGGACGGGACGGTCGCGCTGCACTACGGCGGCTTCTACGTCGACAACACCGGCACGGCCGTCTGGCAGAACCACTCCGGACTCTACACAACCGTCAAGAGCTGCGCGGACGCCTCCTCGGACGTCGTCGTCTCGACCGTCAACGCCTGCTCGGACGCGGGCGCGCGGAACATCGAGGACGTCCTCGACGTGCTCAAGGGCATGAAGCCGGTGACGGCGACCTCGACCGACGCCACGGGCGCGACGGTCGTGAACAAGCTCATGATGTATCCGAAGTTCTACTGCAAGACCGAGAAGACGACGCTCCCGATCGTCACCTACAACGAGGACGGCTCGGTCGCCAAGACGGAGACGAAGGCCGTCGTCGTCAAGTGGGCCGCGAACGCGAAGGTCGACGGCTCGTATCACGCGCACGCCGCGTTCGTCCGCTCCGTCCGCACCGGCGACGGCTACGCCGAGACCGAGCTCGACCACTTCTTCTACTCGCGCTATCCGATGAACTGGACGAGCGTCCACCACACGGCGGGCGCGTCCTGCACCGTCGCCCAGTGCACGAACGACGGCCTCTGCCCGACGACGGCGGTCTCGCGCAACAGCGCGAACGAATACGCCAGGAACCTGAACAGGCTCGCGTGCACGGTCGTCGACGACGCCACGGGCGAGACGGTCGCGAGCTTCGCGGCCAACGCCGACGCCCGCGCCTGGGCAGCGGCAAGCTCGCACGACATCGCCTTCTTCCAGTGGATCTGCGTCCTCATGTACGGCGTCGAGATCCAGACCGTCATCATGGGCAACTGCACGGCCGAAGGCTCGAACCCGCAGACGACGAACGGGCAGACCGACTGGCTCTTCGAGAAGGGCGTCCGCTTCGGCTCGGCGAACAACGCCTCGAACACGCAGCCCTGCCTCGTCGCCGGCGTCGAGGACGGCATCCACTCGTCGCAGGGGACGTTCATGAACGACCTCACCTACTTCGCCGAGCGGACGATCGACGACGACGGCACGGAGCACAAGCGCGCCTACATGGCCTACGCCAGGGACCGCCTCGACTGGACGCCCGCCGTCTCCGCGCCGGAGACGCTCAAGGCGAACGGCTACCGCGAACTTTCCTTCGACCTCAACTCGAACGCGGACGCCGACGCGACGATCTCGAATCCGCGCCGGCGCCTCGGCTACGACGAGGGCGTCGGCGCCCGCGACCTCATGATCATGTGCGCCTCGCAGACCGAGCCGAACTTCCAGGTCGCGGCCATCGACAACTTCTGGTTCGGCGCGACGCCCGCCGTCGGCACGGCCGCTTCGTCGGCCTGCCTTGTCGCCCTCGGCCGCCACCGGAACAACGCCCGCTCGCTCGGGCTGTTCGCCGTCTTCGCCGCCAACGGGCTTGGCAACGCGAACGCGAACTGCTGGCGGCCGCGTCTCTCCTTACAGGTGGTCGGCGTGTGAGCGACGAGCGAAACACGCCGCGAAAAAAACAAAAAGGAGCAACGAAAAAACGTCAATTTGGAAGAGTTCCGAAACGGAACGACGCAGGATCAAACGGGGATAAAACTGGAATATGGCAGAAGAGCCAACATCGTCGGCCTACCTTGTCGCCCTCGGCAACAACCGGAACAACGCCCGCTCGCTCGGGCTGTTCGCCGTCAACGCCAACAACGGGCTTGGCAACGCGAACGCGAACAACTGGCGGCCGCGTCTCTCCTTCCGCAACCGTGAAGCTCTCACGTGCAGAAAAGCTCTTCACCTGAACCGTAGCCACACCACACAAGGCATCCAGACGCCGGACGGCGGCATGCGCGTCCGGACTGCGGTGAAAGACCTGCATACCACGTGCGTTAGTAGGTCGTCGCGGCGTCTTCGCCGCGGCCTCTCGGGGACGCATAGCGGGAAAGGAGACCTCCTCCGTGCCGCATAGGGTCGGCCATCTTTGGGAGAGGATCGGCACGCTCGAGAACGTCGAGCGCGCCTGGCTCGTCTACAACCGCAACCGCCCGCGACGGCTCCGCCGCGAATTCGACGCGGCGCGGTGCCGGTCGATCCACGAGAGGCTCTGCGCCATCGCCGAGGGCGGCGCGTCCGACATCTTCTCGAAGATCCGCCGCCGGACGATCTTCGAGCACGGCAAGGAGCGGCAGCTCGAAATCCCGACGTTCGACGGCTTCATCGCGCAGCAGGCCGTCTTCAACGTCCTCGCGCCGATCATCGACTCCCGTCTGCACGGCCGCACCTACTCCTCGCGCCCCGGCTGGGGGATGCACAAGTGCGCGAAGGCGCAGATGCGGCTCGTCAACACGAAGCCGGCCCTCGCGAGATACTTCCTCTACTTCGACATCCGCAAGTTCTACCAGAACGTCCGGCACGAGGACGTCGAGAGGGCCGTCGCCCGGATCGTCAAGGACGAGAGGGCGATGCGCGTCGTGCGGGCGATCCTCGCCGCGACGCCGTCGGGGCTTCCGATCGGCTTCACGGGCTCGCACCACTTCGCGAACCTGCTCGTCGCGCCGCTCTACTACCTCGTCCGGGGCGTCGAGAAGGTCTCCGACTGCTACGTCTACATGGACAACTTCATCGTCTACGGCAGGACGAAGCGGTCGCTCCACGTCGCGCAGGGCGAAGCCGAGGCCTGCCTCGCCGAGCTCGGCCTTGAGATGAAGCCGGACTGGCAGGTCGCGCCGCTGAAGGCGCGGCCCGTGGCGACGTGCGGCGTGAGAATCCGGCGCGGCGAGACGCCGAAGCTCTACAAGAAGCTCAACCACCGCAATTTCAGGAACATCGACAAGTTCCTCGCCCATCCGACGAGACGGCTGGCGCGGGGGCTCGTGAGCCGGTACGGATGGCTCGCGGCGGTCGGACGGGAACGGATCTTGAGCGACGCCGTGTCGCTCGACTACGTGAAAGGAAAGGCGAAAAGATGACACCAACGACAAGGCATTTCAACGTGCGGCCGGACGAGTTCGACGCGGCGGTCGACGCGGACGGCACGCTTCTCTCCGCCGAATGGCGCAAGGAGGTCGTCGAGAACGAGGACGGCTCCTTCGACGCCGTCTGCTGGTATGCGCCCCAGTTCGTCGCCGCGTCGAGGGCGAGCGTCGCCGGCGCCCTCTTCGGCGTCTACATGAAGTGCGACGACGCCGACAAGCCCGACATGATGCAGTTCTACGCGCGCGCCCAGGCCTACGCCGAGGCGCTCCTCCCGAACGCATAGCCGAAAAAGGAGACCCCGCGCCCATGCCGACGCCAAACTCCGAGAAGTTCTCCCGCGTCTTCGAGCAGATCGACGACATCAAGGAGCGCGTCACGAAGATCGAGGTCTTCGAGTCCGTCGAGAAGGCGCAGCTCAAGGAGGTGTCGCTCAAGCTCGACGAGATGCGCGACACCCTGAACCAGATCGTCGGCAAGGACTCCGTCCGCGCGGCCGTCTACGGCGTCATCGGGTCGGTCGTCGCGGCCGTCGTCGTGTGGATCCTGACGCTCGTCAGGGACAACAGCTGAAGGAAAAGGAAGGAAGGAGGAGAAAGGTCATGGCAGACATCAAGACGGCGAAGCGGCTCTACCGCCTGGCGAACCACTACCGCCTCAGCGGCTGCGCGCTTTTGCGGACGCTTTCGTTCCAGACGCTCGCCAACGACTTCAACGGCATAGGGCCGGAGTGGTTCCCGGAGCGCCTTCGCAAGGTGATGGACGCGCTCAGCGCGGACCTTTTGCCTGTCGCGTTCGTGCACGACGTCCGCTGGTCGCACTCGGACGGCAGCTTCTCCTATTTCGCCGCGTCCAACGCCGAGTTCAAGGCGAACGGCTACGCGGTCGCGCGGGCGAAATACCCGTGGTGGCGCCCGGCGCGATACCTGCGCATGAACGAGGCGCGCGTCTTCGGAAACCTCTGCCAGGCGTTCGGATGGTCCGCATACCGGGCAGCCTACGAAAAACAGAAAGGAAGGAACAGATGAAAAAGCTCATTCTCCCGCTTCTCGCCGCGTTCGCGGTCTGCGGATGCGGAAAGTCGGTCGACGTCGAGGGGCGCGGCATGTACGCGAACGCCAATTCGGGCGTCGTCGGCATCGGCGAGTTCGAGGTCGTCGCCTACCCCGAGGGGGTCGAGGGCGCCCGGATCAAATACGAGGAGGACACGGCGTGGCTGTCGCCGTCCACGAAGACGCACGCCTTCAAGATCGACATCGTGGGCACGAACTCGTGCCGCCAGGTCTCGGGCATCGTCGAGAGCATCTGCGAGGCGTTCGTCGCCGCCGCGCCGAAGATCGCCGCGATCAACGCGGGAAGCGCGGCGGACGCCCAGGCGCCCTCGGCGAACGCCGTCGAATCCGCCGCGCTCGCCGAGTAGGGGAAGGGGAAAGACGGCCATGTCCTGGACGCAGAAAGAGCTTGACACCTGCCAGGAGGCGTTCTACCTCCTGCGGCAGGACGTGGACGTCCCGACGCCGGAGACGGCCGACGCCGACGCGACCCTCGAATGGCGCAAGTGCGCCAAGGCGTTCGTCCGCGCGCGCGAGGAGATCCTTTGTGCGCACGACTGGACGTTCGCGCGCGCGGCCGGCCAAAGGGCTGACCTCTCGCGCTGGCCGGAGGGCGTCCGCAACGCCCTCGTCTACTGCCTCGCGCGGGAGCTCGCGATCCCCCTCGCCGGGCGCGTCGCCGACATGCAGAACTTCGACGCGCTCTACCGCGACAAGCTCCGGCAGGCCATCGTCCGCGACCTGGAGGACGAGACGGCGGGCGACGCGACCGCGCAGGAGGTGCTCGCCGCGATCCGCGCCTACTACGCCGACGACAGCCGCCTCCCGATGTCGATCGCGAAGCTCGCCGAGAAGGTCGCGGCAGTCGAGGACTCCGCGCTTGACGAAATCCTCGCCGCGCATGCCTGGGAGAGCGACGTCACGGGCGGCTACGGCGTCATCTACAACGCGCTCAAGGAGGTGTAGCGATGGCGGTCGATCTCTCGTCCCTTTCAGGCGGCGTCAAGGCGGCGTATCTCGCGCTCGTCGAGGCGAAGGCGGCCGGCGCGCTCGGGCTCGGCGCGGACGCCGTCAAGTTCTTCGAGGAGTCCTTCGAGCGCAGGCTCCAGCGCGCGCGCATCGAGGACCTGGAGGCGACCGCCTCGTCCGACCCGGTCGTCCGGGAGGTGCTCGCCGCCGTCCGCGCCCCGTTCGCGCAGGACGACCCGAAGCTCCCGGTCGCGATGGACGCGCTCTTCTCGCGCATCGACGCGACGCGCGCCGCCGCGTTCACGGAGGTGCGCGACGCCCACGCCTGGTCGTGGCTTGCCGCGACGCCGTCGGCGACGCCGGAGTCGGCGATGGACGGGCTCGCCCGCGCCGCCTTCGTCACCCTCCTCGCCGAGCGCCTCGCCGTCCCGTGCGGGCTCGGCGCGGACGCCGTCCAGCTCCTGGCGCAGAAATACCAGACCCAGATCGCGCGGGCGGTCGCGGCGGACCTCAACGCGCAGATCGACGCGGCGGACGACGCGCTCGCCAAGGCCGTCTTCGCATCCGTCCGCTCGGCCTACGGCTTCGACGACGCGAAGCTGCCGCCGTCGGTGTCGGGGCTCGTCGGCCGCGTCAAGGCGGTCGCGCCGGTCGCGCTCGACGAGGTCAAGGCGGCCTATCCGTGGACGGGCGTGGACGCGGAGACGCCCTGGGAGAACCTGCCCGGCCTCGTCAAGGCGGCGTATCTCGCGTCGGTCACGGCGACCGTCGCGGTCGGGCTCGGCCTCGACGCCCAGGCGGCGGCGGCCTTCGAGCAGAAGAAGGCGCTCGCCCTCGCCCTCGCCAAGAAGGGCGAGCTCGACGCCGCGCTCGCGAAGAACGAGGACCCGATCCTCGCGCAGCTCGTCGCGAACTTCCGGAGCGACGACGCCGGCCTCGCGGGCGCCTACGCGATCTACACCCAGCGCGTCAACGCCGTCGCCCTCGCCGCCTACGAGGAGGTCGAGCGGTCGCACGGCTGGCGCTGGATCGATTCGTCCTGGACGGACGAGACGCCGCTCGACGAGAGGCTCGCCGCGATGGACGGCCTCGCGAAGTCGGCCTACGTCGCGCTTGTCGTCCGCCAGCTCGCCGCCGCGTGCGGCATCGCGCCGGAGATGGCGCAGGTCTACGAGCAGCAGTACCAGACGCGCCTTCGCGCCGCGCGGGTCGCCGACCTGGAGACGACGCCCGTCGTGGACGAGGTGCAGCGCGAGGTGCTCGCGCTCGTCCGCGACACGTTCTCCGGCGACACCGCCCTGCCGCGCGACATGAAGGCCATCACGGACAGGATCGACGCGCTCAAGGACATGGCGCGGAAGGAGGTCCTCTCGGCGCACGACTGGAGCTTCGCCGAGGCCGACTACGCCTGCGACGCCGCCATGACGGAGCACCCGGACAGGCTCTTCCCGTATCACGTCACGCTCCCGAAGGGGTGCCTGCTCGTCTCGGCCTGCTACGGCGAGGACGGCAAGGTGACGCAGTGGAAGCTGCGCGGCCGCGAGATCCACGCGCGGCGTCGCCTCTCGCGGGTCGTCTACGTCAGGGACGTGGAGGACTTCGCCGCCTGGCATCCGAAGGCCTACCGCGCGTTCGTCCTCCGGCTCGTCGCCGACGTCGCCAAGTGCGTCGCGTCGAACCCGAAGGACCGCGCGTTCCAGGAGCAGCTCTACCGCGACGCGCTCGAAGAGGCGAAGGTCTGCGACGCGCGAAGCTCCAACGCCCCCGACGAGGCCTGGGGCGACAACGAGATCGCCGACGCCATGCTCGTCGGCTCGTCGCGGCGGGAGTTCGACGACCCGCTCTACAGGGGTTAGCGCAAGGAGGCGAAAAGGATGCTCTGGAAGCTCACGCAGAGGACGTTCAACGGCGGGCAGCTCGACAAGAGGCTCATGGGGCGCACCGACCTTGCGAAATACTACGAGGGCGCGAGCGTCCTCGAGAACTTCATCGTCAAGCGCCAGGGATGCATCGTCAAGCGTCGCGGCACGGTCGAGGTCGCGGACTTCACGGCGGCGACCGGCTGCGCGGCGATCTCGGACTACAGGCTCTTCCCGTTCTCGTTCGAGAGCGACGGCGGCTACGTGGTCGCCTTCGTCGAGGACGCCCAGCTCGGGCGCAAGGCCTTCGTCTTCTCGAAGGCGGGCGCGGTCGTCGCGACGCTCGCGATCCCCTACGCCGGAACGGACTTCGCGCAGATCTCCTACGACCAGTCGGGCGACATGCTCTACCTCGCCCACCAGGGCTATCCGTTCGCGCGGATCACGCGCCACGCCGAATCCGACTGGCGCTACGAGGCCGTCGACTTCGAGCTCTGCGGCCACGCCGCGCTCCCGGAGACGCCGACGATCACGGGCTGCTCGCTCCTGCCGGCGGGCTCCTGGACGGGGACGGGCCCGTCCAAGACGATCTACTACATCGTGACGGCCGTCAAGGACGGCGTCGAGTCGCGCCCGAGCGACCCCTACGCCGTTTCCTACAACACGCCCTGGCCGGAGGGCTCGTCGGTCAAGGTCGAGATCGCCGCCCAGAGCCCGGCGCCGGACTACTACAACGTCTACAAGAAGGCCGACGCCTACACGGGGCTCGTCGGCACGACCTCGTCGGGCACGTCCGTCACCGGGCAGGAGGCGGTCACGACCCTGCCGACGGGGTCGGGCTGCTCGAAGGAATACGCCGGGCGCACCGCGCCGCGCACGACGTTCTCCGGCAGGGTCGAAAGCTCTTCGGAGCGCAACGACGCGACGAACTACGGCTACGTCGTCGAGGGCGGCGTCTACACCGCCACCTACGCGACGGCGCTCGACGCCGACCAGTTCTGCCTCGGCCTCGGCTACGTCTGGTACGGCATGGCGATCGGCACGGTCGAGGACTGCCGGTACTACATCCAGTTCCTGCCCTGCAACTGCGCCGTCGTCCGCGCCGTCGCGACGTTCGCCGACGGGACGACGCAGGACATGGGGCTTTTGTCCGTCCCCGACGCCGCCAAGGCGACGATCTGCGACAACTCCGTCACCGGCAACCCGTATTCGAGCGGCGTCGGCGCGGCGATCGCGGCGAAGCGCACGGCCATGGCGCAGGGCGCGAAGCTCGTCTGGAACGTCCAGAACCGCCAGGGAAGGAAGGTCAAGTCCGTCACGTTCACGGCCTACTCGGACAGCGCGGCGACGACCGTCGCGGCGGGCTCGGTCGGCAACATGTCCGTCTCGGGCCCGGCCTGGGCGACGGTGAACGGCTACCCGTTCACCATTTGCGGCTTCTGGGCGCGGAAGAACGCGACGGCCACCGTCAACGAGCTCGTCGACGAATACGTGACGGCGGACGCCTCGCTCACGCCGCCCGCCTACGAGCCGCACTTCGAGGACACGGGAAAATACCCGGGCTGCGTCGCCCTCTACCAGCAGCGCCTCGCGCTCGCGCGGACGGTCGAGCAGCCGTTCACCTTCTGGCTCTCGTGCATCGGCGACCTCTACAACTTCAACGTCCACGACTCGCTCCGCGAGGACGACGCGATGGAGGTGACGCTCCCGGCGACGAAATACCCGGACATCAACCACATGATCCTCAACCGCGACCTCATCATGTTCTGCGACTCGGGCGAGTGGATCGTCGCGCCGACGTCTGGCGCGGCGCTCACCTACAAGACGATATCCACGAAGATTCAGTCGCAGATCGGGTGCTCGAAGACCGTCAAGCCCATCGCGGTCAACGACGACGTCGTCTTCGCGAACATGACGGCCGAGACGCTCGTCGCGACGAAATACTCGTATGCGACCGACGGCTACGAGGCGACCGACCTCTCCGTCCTCTCGCAGGACGTCTTCCGGGGCAACGCCATCGTCTCGCTCGCCTACAAGCAGCATCCGGACTCGATCCTCGTCGCGACGCTGGAGGACGGCTCCTTCGCGACGCTCGAATACATGAAGGAGCACGAGGTCGTCGCGTGGAGCCGCCACGAGCTGGGCGGCGGCCTCAAGGCGCGCGACTGCTGCGCCGACGGCTCGGTGACGAGCGGCACGACCGACGTCTACATCCTCGCCGAAGACCCGAACGCCGCCGGCGGGCAGTCCTTCCTCCTTTTGCGCGTCAAGGAGGACGCGCCCCTGACGACCGTCGGGAGCGCGGTCTCGATGGACCAGATGTCGACGGTCGCGACGGCGGGGACGGTGCCGGCGGGGTTCGTCGCGGTCAACGCGCTCACGGGCGAGACGCTCGCGGCGGGCGCGTCGCGCGCGGCGGGCGCGACCTACGTCCAGGGCCGCCCGTTCGCGGCCGTCTTCGTCTCGGTGAAGCCCGAGCCGAGCCCGAGCGAGACGGTGCAGTTCGAGGTCAAGAACCCGACCGAGGTCGAGATCCGCGTCAACGAAGGCTCGACGTTCAGGGTCGGGCAATACGGCCTGCCCGAGGCGAAGGACCGCACCGTGAAGCTGGAGCCCGAGGTGACGGCCGCGACGGGCGCGATCCGTCTCCAGACGGCCGACAAGGCGGCGCTCGTCGCCGGCGCGAACAACCGCGACGGACGCATTAGGCTTACGTCCGACGGCGTCTGGCCGCTCACCGTGCTCTCGATCTCGACGACCTACCAGATCGAGAAGGCCAACCAGGAGCCACAGAAGGTTCCGGGAGGCGGCGATGCGTCTTGACCTGGGCTACGGCACGCGCGTCGAGACGGCGACGCAGGAGGACCTCGACTACGTCCAGGCGAACTTCCGCGAGGGCGAGCGCCTGGAGCAGGAGGCCGTCGGCGCGGGGCATGACACGCTCGGCATGTTCGAGCGGTGCTTCACGGTCTGGTTCAAGGACGAGAGGATCGGCTACTGCGGCGTCATGGTCCCGCCCGGCCACACGATCCTCTCCGACGAGCGCTTCCTCGCCTACATGAGCTGCGAGAACGCGAACCGGCACAAATACGCCTACGTCAAGATGTCGCGCCCCGTCCTCCGGGCAATCGTCGGCGAAGTCCAGCCGTGGGTGACGACGTTCCACTCCTTGCCGGACGCGCGCTACCGGCAGAGCGTCGCGTGGCACGAGCGCGTCCTCAGGATGCGCCGCGCCGGGTCTTTCCGGTACAAGGGCTCGACCCTCGTCCATTTCGTCATCAGCAGAAAGGAAACCTGAACATGTTCACTCTCTTGGCATTCACGGGCGCCGCCATGCTCGGCTACGGCTTTTCCTCGGTCATGACGGCCCTCCTCGCCGACGTCGCCGTCACCGGCATCGCGCTCTCGACCTACTCCACCTACCAGCAGGGCGTCGCGCAGGGCAAGGCGAACGAGGCCAGCGCGAAGATCGCGGCGAACCAGGCGGCGGCGCAGGAGGCCCAGGCCCAGGAATACGAGCGGCAGGCCGCGCTCCAGAAGGAGCAGGAAGGCCTCGACCAGATCCAGGGCGAGCAGGAGGCGGCCAAGCGCGCCCGCGCCCGGGCGGCCGAAGTCGGCTCGACCTACGCCGCCGCCGCCGGCAACGGGCTTCTCGTGAGCGGCTCCGAGACCGACACCTTCGCGAACGTCCTCAAGTCGCAGGAGCAGGAGGCCCAGGCGGACATCCAGACGATCAGGGCCAACACGGCGCTCGGCGTCTGGAGCCGCGAGGAGCAGGCGCGGAGCTACCTCGTCGCGGCCCAGCAGTCGCGATACGGCGTCACCGGCTCGCTCCTGTCGTCGTCGAGCTATGCGAGCCAGGCGAGATACGCCCGCTCGAACGGCATCACCTCGGCCGCCGGGAGCGCGCTTTCGGGCGTGGCGACGACGGCGATCGGCGCGAACGGCCTCGCCAAGGAGACGGGCGGCTACCAGTGGGGCGGGACGAAGGTCGCCGCCTCGGCGAAGTAAGAAAAAAAAGGAGGGGGCGAGAGATGGGCGTGTTCGACATCGTACCGAGAACCGAAGTCCTGCAGCCGTCGCGGGCGGTCTCGCCCGTCCGGCGCTACCAGGCCCCGTCGCACGTCGTCGCGGACGCCTCGACCGCGTGGCGCGGCGCGGAGCGCCTCGGCCGCGGCGTCACCGACCTCGCCAGGGCCATGATGCAGATCGGCGCCGACATGGCGCACGAGCGGAACATGATCGAGGACAACGAGACCGAGGCGGCGTTCGTGGACGCGATGCGTCAGAAGATGGATGCGCCGGACGGCGGGCTCCTCCAGCGGATCGCCTCGGCCTGGAGCGGCGACGCGCTCCAGGGGTGCGTCGAGGAGGGGGAGGGCTACTTCAAGAGCGCGGCCGACGACCTCCTCCGCGAGAAGGGCTATTCCGGCGACCGGAAGAGGCGGATGGCGCTGCGCCTGGACTCGGCGGCCTCGCCGTTCCAGCGGACGATGGCGCAGGGCGTCCTCCGGAAGACGACCGAGCTCAAGGTCTCGTCCGCCGACAGGAACTTCAATTCGCTCCTCGAGACGTGGCGGTCGCGCCCGGCGGACGAGGAGTCGACGCGGAGCGTCATCGACGCGTTCCGCGCCTCGCAGCGCGTGCGCGGCCTTGCGGACGACGCGGTCGAGGAGAACGCCGAGAAGGTCTGGCGGTCGATGGCCTACGACTACGTGACGACGGACGTCGGCGCGGCGGACCGCAGCCGGCTCGACTGGATCGAGGCGCGTCTCGCGGACGGCCGGAGCGGCGAGCTTCTCGCCTTCAACCAGGCCCTGGCGGAGCATTTCGACGGGCGCGACCCGTTCGGGCCGTCCGCCGTCCGCGCGAACGGCGGCGCGGTCTCGGCGCGGGACGGCGTCAGGGCGGCGGTCCTCATGCGCCGCCAGGCGCTCGACAAGAAGGACGGCGAGGCCGTCGACGCGGCGGCGAACCTCGGCACGGCGGCCGTCGCGGCGATCCGCGACAAGAGCGGCAGATACCCCGCCGACCGCCTCCAGAACGTCGAGGAGGCTATCGAGGCGCTTGGCGCTCTCGCGAAGACGCTGCCCAGGGGCGGCCGCGCCGCGACGGACGCCGCCGCGCGCGCGAGCGACCTCGACGCCAAGGCGGACATGATCGCCCAGCAGGAGATGATCGAGGCGTATCTCGGCGACCTCGAGAAGGACCCGGACGCGAAGATCTACGTCGCCGGGACGCGCGGCGCCCGGGGCGAGGAGACGGCGGCGGCCCAGAACGCCTACTTCGGGCAGGGGCGCAAGGAGCGTCTCGCGCCGCTCGTCCAGCAGATGGTCGACCAGCAGCGCGCCCGCCCCGCCGGCGAGATGCGCAAGGCGCGCGTCGCGGAGCTCAAGATGCGGATGCTCTCCGGCGCGAGAAACCCCGGCGACTACCACAACGAGGTCTTCCGCGCGGCGAAGGACGGCGAGATCGAGCTTGGCGACTACCTGGCTCTCGTCAAGGAGTTCGACGAGTCCTGGGCGAAGGGCTTCGAGACGGGGAGGAAGTCGCCGAAGCAGACGCTCGCCGAGCAGATGCTCGGCCTTGTGCAGGAGTATTTCCCGTCCACGTCGCTGGCCTCGTCCTTCGAGTGGGACGCAAAGGCCTCGACGCTGAAGCTCCGCAAGGACGCGGACTACGAGGGTCTCGAATACGAGGTGCGCGACCGGGGCGGCTTCTGGCGCGGCCTCTTCGACCTCTGGGGGATCCCGCCGACGTCCACCACGCACAAGATGGACGCGTCCGCCGTCGAGAAGCTCGTCAACGTGGCGACCGCGCTCTCGTTCTACGACGGGAGGCTAATCGACTTCGACCCGATCACGGGCGGCGACGCGGACTACTTCACCGGCGAGAGGATCAAGACCGGCAAGGACGCGCCCGCGTTCAGCGCGGCGGCCTACTTCCGGCGATACCTGCAGCGTCTTTCGGACGAGAGCAAGGCGACCGGGGCCGCCGAATACGTCATGCGGCTCGTCGAGGCCGAAAGCCGCCTCGGCAACTCGGCCGCCGACCTGGAGGAGAGGCGGGCGGCCTCGGTCGCCGAGGCGGCAAAGTCCCGCCGTCCGTCCGTCGTGCAGGTCAGGAACCGCAAGGCCGGCGAGGGCGTGACGACGAAGAGATAGCAGCTTGTCCAAAGAGGAGACCCAATCACGTGACCGACGACATTCTCCATTCGCAAGACCCGGCGGCGTCCGACGACGCCGCGCCGAAGGACGCCGCCTCAAGCGGCGTGAACGACGACGCCGTCCTCCACGCCCCCGACCTCCAGAGGGCGGCGGCGCGCGCGCTCGTGGCCGTTCCGAAGGACGAGGACGACTATTCGGCGCGCGTCCGCGCGAAGACGCTTTCCGAGGCGCTCGGCCGCGCCATCGCCCTCGCGAAGCGCGAGGCCCCGGACGGGACCGCCGCGCCCGAGGAGCGCGACGCCGCCGAGCGCGCGACGGCCGACGCGATTGGCGCGACGCTCACCGGCAAGCACGACTACGACGGGGCGATGTGGAACCGCCAGAGGCCGTTCGCGTCCGGCGCGGCCTACGCGGCGCACATGCGCGACCTCGTCCTCAACAGCCCGGACGCCGGTCTCACGGAGGAGGCCAAGGCGTTCTACGCGGCCGATTACGACACGCAGGTGCGCCTCGCGCTCGAACACGAAGGGACGCTCGACGCCGTCAAGCGCGTCGCGGCCGACGCGCTTGACGCGCTGCGCCCCGTCTCCCGCCCGCTCTCGCGGCTTGAGGAGTCGGAGGCGGACGACGAGACGCGCGGGGCATCGGCGACCGTCTTCGTCGCCAACATGGGCGGCACGGACATTGACGAAAAGACGCTCGACGCGGCGAAGGCGAAGGTCGCCGCGTTCCGCGAGAGGCGGCGGCGCGAGGAGATCCGCCGGAAATACGAGGCGAAGCTCAATGCCGACAACGCCTGGAACGCCTTGACGAGCATCCTGCCGACGCTCTCGGAGGACGCGCAGACGTGCGCGAAGGCGATCCTGGACTCGCCGGAGAACAAGTTGCCCTACGAGCACTACGCAAAGTTCAACGCGCTTCCGCGCCGCGAGCGCGAGCTCGTCGTCCAGACGCGCCAGCTCGCGAAGGACAGGGTCGACTCGGGCGTCTGGAACACGCTCCAGGACGCCGGGATCGGCGCGTTCAACGTCGCCTCGGCCGTCGTCGCGGCGCCGTTCCGGCAGGGGGCGAAGCTCGGGCGCGGCATCTACGACGCCGTGGCGGGCCTCAACGCGCCGGAGACAGACCCGAGCGACGTCCGCGACGCCATCACCAGCGCCGACGAGGCGGGGCTCGACGTGAACGAGCTCGCCGTCAGGCGGCAGCTCCTCTGGCAGGCGACCGGCGACTTCCTTGCCGGCGGCGACCTCGAAAGCGCCGCGTTGCCGCAGCTCCAGTTCGAACAGGTCTGCGAAGACCACGGCGTCGTCGGCGAGGCGGTGATCGGCGCGGTCTCGACGCTTCCCTACATGGCGGCGGCGGCGATCCCGCGCGTCGGCCTGGGGCTTGTCGCCCTGGAGGCGATGCAGGAGTTCGACGACCACGTCGCCCTGAACGGCGGCGACATCACCGACCGCCGCTACCTCATGTCGTCGTTCGTGATGGGCGGGCTCTACGCCTACGTCGAACGCCTCCAGGTCGAGAGGCTCATCGGCGGCGTCAGCGAGCAGCGCGTCCGCGAAGGGCTTCTCAAGGGCTTCTGGAGCGGCATCAAGAACGGGACGGTGCCGAGGGTTTTGACGGTCGAGACGCTCTCCGAGTCGATCCAGGAGGGCTTGCAGAACGGCGTCATGGCCGTCAACAACGCCTACGCCCTGGACGAGGACGCCGTCCGCGGCTTCGGCGAGGCGTTCGTCGACGACTTCGTCGGCTCGCTCGGGACGATGGCGATCGTCGGCGCGGGCGGGCTCGTGGTCGGGCACGCCCGGCGAAGCGGTCTGCACGTCCGGGGGCGTGACGGGCTGTCGGCGGCGGACATGCGCCGCCTGGAGCGCTCCGCCGACCTCACGAACCTCTACCGGACGATGTTCGCGCACGACAACATGGTCGAGGCGGCGGCGCGGTCGTCCAATTACCGCCGCCGCGCGATGGGCGAGGAGCTCCAGGCGCTGCGCGGCCGCTGGCTGGAGGGCGGCAAGGCCGCTCTCGTCGCGCAAGGCGGCGTCAGCGAGCAGGCGGCCGAGAGCCTCGACGGCTTCTTCGCCGCGCTCCGCGCCGCCGAGGGGTCGGAGGCGGTGTCCGCCGCCTCGTCGGCGCTCGGCGAATGGAACGCCGCGCGCGGCCTCGAAGCGTCGCCGAAGGCGGGCGAGAGGGGCGACATCGGGCAGCAATACCTCGAAAACCTGATCCGTGCGTTCACGGACGGCGGCATGTCGCGCGACGACTTTACGGGTCGCCTCGTCTCGATGGGGTTCTCCGAGAAGGGCGCGGGCGACTACGCCGCCTGGGCGGCCCTCGAACGCGCCGTCCGCGAGAGGGCGGCGCAGGTCGGCGCGTTCGTCGAAGGGCGATACGAGCGAAAATACGGTTCCAACGCGGCGGAGAGCGCCGACGTGAGCCGCGTCAGGAAGTCCTTCCAGAACCTCGACCGGGCGCGGAGCGTCTGGGCGCAAGGCCTGGGCGTCTACAGCCGCAACGCCGACGGTTCGGTGCAAGACCCCGGCGCAAAAGCCCTTGAGGCGTTCGGTTTCGCGAAGGAGGACGCCGAGTCGCTTTCCCGGCTGTTCCACTACGAACGCGCGGCGGCCTGTTCGCGCGTCGCGCTGGACGGCGTCCGCGCCCTCTACGAAAAGGCGACAAAAGGGCGCGTCGGCGGCAGGGAGGCCCTCGCGAGAGAATTCAAGGGGCGCGTCGTGCGCCTTCCGGCCGGCACGGACGCCAAGGGCAGGGAGACGTTTGGCGACTTCATCCGCTTCGAGATGCCGGGCGGCCGGGGCGAGGCCTTCGTCCGGATCGTCGAGACCAGGGCCGTCGAGCCGGACTTCTCGAAGGCCAATCCTTTCGTCGCCGAGTCGGTCGCCGAAACGGCGAAGGGCTGGGCGAAGCCCGTCACGGCGGACGACTGGATGCGGGCGACGCCCGACGAGCGCAGGAGGATCTGGAGGGAACACGGCCTGCACGACGAGGGCTTGTTCGTGGCAGACCCGACCGTCTCGCTCGTCCTCGACGGCGACCCGTCCGCGCGCGTCGACTCCGACGGGGCGAAGCGTCTCGTCTTCGGGACGATCGCGCTTGCCGACGAGTCGGGCGTCAAGACGCTTGACGACCTTTCGCCGGTGAAAATCGTCGACTCGTCCGCCGGCTTCCACGAGGTCTACCACGCCTGGGAGCACTTCATGCGCGCGACGGGGCAGTGGACGGAGAAGGAGGAGGCGGCGCTCGCCGCGAAATACGGCAAGGCCCTCGGCGGCCGCCACGACGAAGAGGCGGCGGCGAACGCGATGCGCAGCTACATGAACCGGCGCATTGAAGGGCGGATGTCTGCCGAGGACGAGACGAGCCCCTTCGGGAAAATCTACGCGCTCGCCAGGAGGCTCGTCCGGCGCGGCGAGGAGATGAAGGCGAAAGAGCGCATCGCGTCGACCGCCGAGGAGGCCTTCTTCGACCAGATCGTCGCCGACCGCTATTCGGGCGTCGGCGAACTCGGAAAGCCCGAGAAGAAGGAGGAGAAGGGCGGCGAGAAGGGAAAGTCGGAAGCCTCCGCCGCGCCGCAGATGCCGGGGCGCAAGGAGACATCAGTCGCCGCGCCCGCCCCTGCGGCGTCGTCGACGGAGGCGGGCTCTTCCGCGTCGAAGCCCGGAGCCTCGCCTCTTCCCGCCGCGCAGAGGGGGTGGACGGCCTACACGCCGACGGGGAACGTCAAGGTCGGCGGGCATTACGCCGTCGTCGACCTCTCGGAGATCGTCCACTCGAACAACCCGGCCTACGCGCTCTACATGCGCGCGCAGCTTCGCAACCGCAAGGACAACAAGGCCGAGGAGGACACGCGAAAGGACATCGTCAACAACTTCCAGGCCGAGAGGCTGCTTGAAGCGCCCGACACGGCGAACGGCGCGCCGATCGTGTTCGCCGCGCCGGACGAGAAGGGCGTCAGCCGCCTGTTCGTCCTGTCCGGGAACGGGCGCGTCCTCGTCCTCAACGAGCTCGCGGAGCGCCACCTCTACGACCGCTACAGGAACGTCATGAAGGCGTGGGCGGCCGAGAACGGCCTTGCCGTGCCGGAGGGCGAGACGCCGGTGCTCGTGCGCGTCGTCACGGACTTCGGCGGCGCGACGCGCGAGCAGGTCGCCGACCTCTCGAACACGAACTCGATCCAGCAGTATACCGAGGAGGAGCAGGCGCGCGCGGACGCGGAGGTGGTCAAGGCGCTCGGCATCGCGGGCCTCTACCACGCGAACGCGAACGGCACGGCCGACATGACGCCCGGCGTCAACGACGAATTCTTCGCGGCGTTCATCCGGGGCGTCGGCGACACCTCGCTCTACAACTCCGACCGCTCGCTCACGGAGACCGCCCGCGTCCGCGCCGTCCGCGCGCTTCTGGCGATCGCCGTCGGGCAGGGGCCTCGCGGCCGCGACGTCGTCCGGAAGCTGGTCGAGCAGACCGACACGCTCAACATCGCGCGGCAGAAGAACGCGGCGGCGATCATGGCCGCCGCCGTCGCCTCGCTTGAAGAGAAGGACGCCTACGCGATCGGGCCGGACCTCTCCCGCGCGATGGCCGACTTCGTCGACTTCGCCGAGAGGAGGAAGGCCGGGAAGGTCGCCACCTTCGACGACTACTACAACCAGATGGACCTCCTTGACGCGCCGAGCGAGATCTCGCGCGAGATCCTCCGGCTCTTCGGGTCCAAGCAGCCTGCGGCGGACATCGCCGAATACGTGACCGTCTACTGCAACGCGGCGGCGCAGGAAGACCCGACCGGCGGGCTTTTCGGAAAGGACGCCGCCAGGAGCCGCCTCGACGTCTGGAACGACGCGAAGAGGCTTGTGGACTCTCGTCGCGTGGCGGACGGCGGCGCGGCGCGGCATTCGTTCAAGGCCGAGACGAGGACGCTCTACCACGGCAGCGCGGCGGACTGGATCCGCCCCGACCTCCGGCACGTCGGCGAGGGGCAGGGCGGCGACTACCAGGGCTACGGGCTCAACATGACCACGAGCCGCTCCGGCGCGGAGCTCTGGGCGTCCGTCGCCAAGACGCAGCGCGCCCTCCGCGCCAAGGGGCCGATCGAAGGCGTCAAGGCCTTCTTCGCCCCGAAATTCGTCTACTCGGCCGAGATGGACAAGTCCGCGCACGTGGTCGGCTACTTCGACCCCGTTTCGCCGGACGTCGCCGAAGCCGTCCGCGCCGCGCTGGACGCGGAGGCGATTCCGCTGTCGGAGGAGGACGAGGAGGCGTTCGCGAAGCTTGCCGGGCGTCCGTTCGAGCGCCTGGCGAAGTTCGTCGCGTCCCGCGAGAGGTTCGGCGTCAGGATCTCGCCGAAGACGGCGGCGGACGTCCTCGTTCGCGCCGGGATCGACGCGAGCTGGACGCCGTCCGTCTCCGGCGACGCGGCGACAGACCGCGACTACACCGTCTACAACGTCGCGCGGCTCACGAACTACCACCAGTGGGCGAACGGCGTCCAGCGGCATTCGTTCAAGGCCGCCGCGCCCGAGGTGACGGCGTCCGATTTCGACGCGGCGATTGAAAAATACGGCGAGGCCGAAGACGTGTCGCAGGCCGTCTACGCGCTTCCGGACGGGCGGCTCCTGCGCGGCAAGGGCGTCGAGATCACGCGCGGCGGACGGACGTTCACGTCGTTCGGGCACGACGGCCTCGCCGAAGACGTCATGAAGAAGGTCGCGGCGAAAGCGTCCGATGGAAAAAGCCCCGCCGCCTCCCTGGACGAGAGGATGGGGGCGGCGCGGCGGGCGATCGCGAGGGCCGGCGCCATCCGCCTCGGATGGGACGGAAGCCTCCTTGAAACCTTCAAGGAGCCGACTCCTGCCCAGTGCGACAGGCTCTACGACGTCGTCTACGAGGCCTACGACCTCGCGGAGAGGCAGGGTGACGTCCGTGGCGTCACCGTCGACGTCTCGGACGCGGACGGCGTCGTCGCCTTCGCGGTCGCCTACCGCGCCGGGACGTCGCCGCGCCGGATCGTCGAAGACCTGCGCGGGTGGTATCGCGAGGGCGTCCTGCCGCTCGGCGCGAAAGGCCCGGCGGCCGACCTCGCGCAGGTCGAGGCCTCGCCGAGGCACTCGATCGCCGGGGTCGACTTCAGCGCGATGGCGAAATACTACCAGGGCGACGTCCGCGAGATCGCGCGGGAGCTCAAGCGGTCGAACCCCTACGCCCTGAAGCTCGCGGCCGAGGCGATGGCGAGGGCCGTCCCGGACGGCGCGGTGCTCGTCCCCGTGCCGGGCCACGACGGACGCGCGGGCGACACGTTCGCCCTGGCGAACGAGATCGCCGCGATCACCGGCTCGCCCGTCGTCGAGGCGCTGCGCGGCACGCCGCGCCGCGCCGTCTACGAGCAGAAGCGCGAGGGCGTCCTGCCGTCCGCGTCGGCGCTCGGCTTCAGGCGTTTCGCCGCCCTGCCGCCCGGCCGCGAGGTCGTCTTCGTCGACAACGTCGTCGGGACCGGCACGACGGCGGTCGCGGCGCGCGAGGCGCTCGGGACGGGGCGCGTCCTGGCGTTCGCGTGGGACCACACCGCGCCGCGCCCGGTCGGCGTCGTCGGCGGGCTCGACGGCGCGGCGCGGCACTCGTTCGCCGGGCTGCGCGGGCAGGGCGCGGCGGGCGTCCGCGCCGTCGGCGACGCCGAGGCGCTGGAGTCGCGCGGCGTCGGCCGCGAGGCGGTCTTCCGCCTCACGGGGTGGTATCGCGGCGCGGACGGGCGCTGGCGCGTGGAGCTTCCGTTCCACGGCGCGTTCGTCTTCGAGGGCGACTTCGACGACGGCCTCGTCAAGGGCTACCGCACCGTCGGCGACTACTTCGACTGGCCGGAGCTCTTCCAGGCCTACCCCGAGCTGAAGGACGTCGAGGTGCGCTTCGACGACCTCCCCGACGACGTGCGCGGCGACTTCGACCCGAAAACCAAGACGATCCGCATCGCGAACGCCGTCCGCCGGGGCGGGTCCGGCGCCCTGGCGCGGCGCCGCGTCGCGCCGGTCATGGTGCACGAGATCCAGCACGCGATCCAGTCCATCGAGAACCACGCGCGCGGCGGCGACCCCGACGACCTGCTCGCGCTGGACCGGAAGAAGGCGCTCGACGAGGTCTTCCGCCTGTCGCTCGCGCGCGCCCTCGCGAAGACCAAGGCCGAGAAGGCCGAGATTTCGGAGAAGATCGAGGAGCTCGAGCGCAGCCTCGCCGCCGACGCCGAGGCCGCGTTCGAGCGATACTACCGCCTCGCCGGAGAGGTCGAGGCGCGGAACGCGGCCCTGCGCTTCTCCAAGAGCCCGTCGTGGCGGCTTTCGCATCCGCCGTGGGAGACGGAGGAGGTCGGGCGCGACCGGCAGCTCGTCGACTTCAAGGAGGAGGACGGCGTCCACTGGGACGACGCCGCGCCGGACGCCCGCCGCTCGGTCACGTCGGCCTGGGGCGAGGGCTTCCCGGATGTCGCCTACATGACGACGCGCAAGTTCGTCCTCGCGAACCCGGAGCTCGACAGGCTCCACCGCGAGGCGAAGGCCGGAAGCCTGGCTGCCGCGCTCGCGTTCGTCGACCGTCTTCTGCCGGACGCGCCGACGAGCGAGTCGGAGAAGGTGCGCGTCCGCAAGATCAAGGATCTCGCGGCAGACCACCCGACGGCCGTTCTCGTCCCGGTCGTCGCGATGGAGCGGACAGGCCACAACATGCTGCCGTTCGCCTACGCGCAGAGAATCGGCGAGATCACGGGCCTCAAGCTCGCGAGGGGCGTCAAGCAGAGCGTCAAGGCGAACCACACCGGCGCGAGCGGACTCGAGCGCCTCGTGCGCCGCGCCGAGTTCGTCGGGGACGTGACGCCCGGCCGCGAATACGTCATGGTCGACGACCACGTCACGCAGGGCGGGACGCTCGCGGCCTTGCGACGTCACGTCGCGGATCGCGGCGGAAAGGTCGTCGCGGCGACGACCTTGACAACGTCGCGCGGAAGTAGTATACTGTCTCCACGTGATTCGACGCTTGAAAAACTCGCCGCGAAGTTCGCAAGCGTCCTTGCAGAACTCAAGGAAGCAGGTGCAGAAGATGCCATCGCAGACCTTACAGAATCCCAAGCCCGACAGCTCCTCAAATACTCCGTTGACTCCTTTGGAGATCTTGCAGCTCGAGCACTCGTTCGCCGTCGCGGCGAGGGAGCTCATCAAGATGGGCCGGGCGACGCCGGACTCGTTCGAGCCGCGCTTCGACCCGGAGGCTCCGACCAAGCTGGAGCTCGTCCAGGGATGGCCGGGGGAATGGGAGATCCTGCCGGACGGGGAGCTCAGATACCTCTGCGGGACGTTCGATGGTCTTTCGCAGGACGATCCAAGGCACTTGATGTAGGCGACGTCCTTCCGGGGCTGCGCCCGCTCTACGACCATGACGCGAAGCGGCTCGGCGAGACGTTCTTCGCCAGGTCGCCGCTGATCAGGGGCCCCGTCTCGAAGGATCTTCACGACGCGATTGACGAGGCCGGCAGGGCCGGGGAGATGCCGGACGGCGAGAAGCGCGGCCTTCTCGAACGGCTCGTCGGCGAGATCAAGGCGTCCAAGGAGGGGAAAGTCCTCTTCGGACGCTACAGGACGGGCGACTCGTGGGACGGCACGGAGGACGACTGGCTCCGCCCGGAGCGCGTCAGGCTGCGCGAGCGTATCTTCCGCGACCTCGTCCTGGCGCCGGTCACGTCCGCCAACAGCGAGGCGCTTGAGCCGAACCGGCTGACCGGCAAGGCGAAAGGCGCGGAGGCGATTGCTCGTTCGAACGCGGCGAACCCCGACCTGCCGAAGATCTCGCTTGGTGCGGACGCCCGCTACGCGCCGTCGCGCGAGCGGCGGCTCGACATCGTGATGGGGCCTTCGGCGGCCGGGAAGTCGAGCGTGTTCGTCGACCTCCTGTCTGTCTGCCACCGGGCGCGCGTCTTCGATTCGGACGCGGTCAAGAAGCGTCTGCCGGGCTTCGACGGCGGCAACGGCGCGAGCTTCGTCCACGAGGAGTCGAGCCGGATCAACAAGGAGATGATCCGCCGCTTCCTCGACATGAACACGGGCGAGAACGTCGTGCTGCCGATCGTCGGGGCGACGGAGAAGGGCGTCAGGAGATACGTCGAGCTCTTCCGCGACGCCGGCTACGCAATCTACCTGCACAACGACCGCGTGCCGATTCTGCACGCCTTCCACCGCGCCTGGCTGCGCACGCTCGCGACAGGCCGCCTCATCGCGCCGGAGGTGTTTCTCGGCTGCATGGACAATCCGTCGGTCGTCTTCGAGCGCCTACGCCGCGAGGTCGACTTCTGGGACGAGTTCGACAACGACGACGTCACCGTCGGCGCCGCGCCGCGCTACGTGCGCGGCAACTACTCGGAGCCGGCCTACGGGACGGCGTCGGAAGCGGCGTCGGCGAAAGAGCCCGGCCTGGAAAGCCTTGAAGACTGGAAGAAGCGTCTTGCAACCCCTCAGGCGATTGCCGACATGGCCGCCGCGATGGACATGGAGGAGCGCGGCGACAAGGCCGCCGCGCCCGTCCTCCGGCAGGGCGAGTTCGACTTCGGACCGGACGCGGAGGCGAGCTCCAGGCACGCGATCCGCGCCGACCTCGGCGAGAGGCGCGAGAAGGCGGCGGCCGAGGCGCTGACGAACTGGATCACCTACTTCCGGCTCTCGCGCGGCTCCGTCCCCATGGCGAAGACCATCGCGCGGATGGGCCTTGCCATGGGCATGGGCGTCGTCGACACGAAGCGGATCCTCCAGTCGTCGGAAAGCCGCGCCGAGCAGATGCGCGGGTCGCTCATCGAGAAGGCCGCCCAGAACGGCGACGTCGCCACGACCCTCGCGCTTTTGAAGCGCGAGGACGGCATCGACGAGTCGATCGACGGCCTTCTCGCCGGCTCCGTCGCCCAGGGCGGCGAGCTGACGCGCGCGGGCTCCGGGCGGATCAACACGATCATCGGAAAGCGCGTCGAGCAGATGATGCGCGACTTCTCGGCCGCGTCGCTCGCCGACATGGAGGGCGAGACAGGCCTCGACCTCGCGGCGGAAATCCTCGAGCAGAACCCCGACGCCTTCGCGGGCGAGGTCAAGTCCGCCCGTGGCGCGGACGCGGCGGACGACGCCGGCAAGGACGCCGCGTCCGACGCGGACAAGGAAGAGGGCGGCGGCGCGGCCGACGAGAGCCGTCTTTCGGATCTCGAACGCCATGTCCGCGAGCGTGCGCGGCAGGACGCGCTCAAGAAGGTCGAGTCGTTCATCGCCCGGGCGAAGGCCCGCGCCGAGGAGAACAGGGCCCGCGCCGAGGAGCGGCGTCGGCGCGGCGAAGCGGACGGCGGGCGCGACGGGGCCGGCGTCGGCGACGGCGCGGACGGCAGGCCCGCCGCCGTGGACATGGATCAGGCCGTGTCGGACGCGATGGGCGGGACGAACCCGAAGAACGTCAAGGCCGACTTCAGGAGCAAGGAGGAGTTCGCGGCGTTTCTGCGCGTCTGGGCGGAGCACAAGTTCGACAAGACGCACGGGCTCTCGTCGCTCGGCAAGACGGAGCGCGGCAGGCTCTTCGCCGAGTTCTACCGGATCACCGTCCGCAAGGAGCTCCAGGACCTCGCCGACAAGCTCCTCGCGCCGAAGGACGAGAGCGGGTTCACGGTCTACCGCCTCGCCAGGCTCGGCAACGGCGCGAGGAATGTCGTGAGCCGCCGGCTCGCCCGGATGGAGAAGGGGATTCGCCCGGACGCCATCGAGCGGATGAGCGCCGACGTCTTCGCCTTCATCAACGCGGCCGCGATCCGCGTCAGCCGGACCGACCTCGTCAACGAGTTCAAGAAGGAGATCAAGTCCAGATACGTCAAGGGCGAGCGATACGAAGACCTCAAGCTTGACGCCGACCGCCGCGTGACGGGCTGGGTGGAGGAGGCGGCGCGATACATCTGCCGCGTCTGCGACCTCTCGAAGCGCGGCGCCAACGGCGACATGTCGCAGCTCGAACGCGAGCGCAAGGCCCTGCTCGACGTCATCGACCGCCGGGCGGACGTCTACGACGAGTCCGGCAAGGACGCCGTCCGGGCGCCCGTCGAGGACATGGAGACGAAGAAGGCCATGTGGAAGCTCGCGCTCCTCGACAAATACGGCGCGATGGCCTCGCTCATGCCGGGCGAGATCCTCGACCTGCGCCAGGCCGCGATCGAGCATCTTGAACGGCAGGCCGGCGAGCTCGAGCGGCTGTGGCAGGACGCGCGGGCCTACGAGGAGGGCATCCGGAGCGACCTCGCCGGCGCGATTGCCGCGCCGAACGGCCAGCGCTACCAGGAGCGCGGGTGGCTCGGCGGACGGCTCTTCGACGCGCTGAACGGGCTTCTCCGTCTTCGGCTCGAACACCTGACGCGCTTTGCGGACGAGGCGGCGCAGAAGCGGGCGAAGGAGGCCATCAACAAGGTCATCGTCCTTCTGGGCGACGGCGAGACGGCCTACGCGCGCATGCTCCAGGACGACCGGCGGGCGCTTTTCGAGGGGCTTGCGCACATCTTCGGCCGGAACGGACGCGCGGACAACGCCGCGATCAAGCGGTATCTGAACCGCATGACCGAGCCGATCCCGGTCGAGCTCGCGCGGCGGATCTCCAGCCAGGGCTTCGTCGGCACGATGACATACGGGCAGATGCTGCAGCTTCTCGTCTCGCTGGAGCAGAGGTCGTTCAAGGACGCGGTCGAGCACAACGGACGGCAGGGGCAGGCCGAGCTGATCCGCACGTTCGAGACGACGGACGCCGACGGGCGGCGCGTCCGCGTCTTCACGGAGGAGGACGGGCTTTTCGTCGACTGGCTCCGGGCGTTCTACGCGGCCAAGCGCGACGTGATCTCGCCGGTGACGCTGCGCATGGTCGGCCAGGCGGTCGATTCGCCCGATCCGCTCTACTGCCCGGTCAGGCGCTCGATGGACGACCGCACGATGGCTCTTGCGGAGGCCGGCTCGACGTGGGACCCGGTCGCGGCCGTCTTTTCGCGGCGCGTGAAGAACGACCGCGACTTCGACGAGCAGGCGTCTGTCCTCGGGATGTTCTTCGACCGTTCGCGCGAGACGGCGAAGCTCGTCGCCTGGGCGGAGCGCGGGACGATCGTCCGCGGCGTGTTCACGAGTGTCTCCGTGCAGAGCGCGATCCGCCGCGCCTTCGGCAGCGGGGAGCTGCGCAAGATCATGAAGCAGCTCGTCGCGACGTTCAACGGCGGGGAGGCCAAGTCGAAGACGTCCGGCGAGCTCGCGGCGGTCGACAAGGCCCTGAACTTCACGACCTACGCCTATCTCGGCTTCAACCCGCTTTCGGCCGCCAAGCAGACGACAAGCTTCACCGTCTGGGCGAACGCGCTGCCGGGCGGCTTCAAAGACCTCTGGAAATACATGACGCACTTCGACGCGAAGGCGCTCAGGCATTTGATGGAGTCCGAGGAATACAAGCTGCGGTATGGCGACGAGGTCGGCTCCGGGCAGGATCTCGCCACCAAGGGGCTCAACATGAATCCGTCGATGAACCCGGTCGTCCGCATGATTTCCGGGGCTGGCATGTGGATGCTCAAGAAGGGGGACTTCGCGCCGGGAGGGTGGATCGCGCAAGGCCTTTACAAAGACCTCCTCGACAGGCACATGCAGGAGGGGATGGCGTTCGACGCGGCCGACAGGCTCGCGATCACCGAGACGTTCAACATGCTAGAGGAGACGCAGCAGTCGGGCCGCACCTACAACACGAACATGCTCACGATCGAGCACGGGCGGATCGGGCGGCTGCTGACGCAGTTCGCGACGTCGCCCCTGCAGCAGTTGCAGTACGAGACCCAGGCGTGGCGCGAATGGCGCGACATGGTGCGATACGGCCAAGGCAAGCGGAAGATCGCGGCGGCGCGGCAAAAGCTCGTCCGGGCGGCGGTCATCAACCACCTGCTCCTGCCGGCGGCGCTCAACTTCGTGACGGCCGTCTACAAGAAGCTCATGGGCGACGAGCCGCCGTGGGAGCAAGACGGCTACCACTGGACGCTCCTCACGGAGGTTCTCCTCGGGCAGTTCGAGCGGGTGTTCTTCGTCGGGGCGTTCGCGCAGACGTCGCTCAAGGCGCTCTTTGCGCGGGAATATCCGCGCGGGAGCAAGATCCTGCCGGTCGAGGGGGCGCTCGGCATGGCGGCGTCGCTGTGCTTCACGGCGCACGACGTGGCCGCGCTGGACGCGGAGAAAGTCCGCAAGGACCTTGAGCGGCTGCTCAAATCGACGGCGCCGACGCGGATTCCGTTCAACCTCTACCGTCGGATCGTCGGCGATTCGGACGTCGACCGCAAGGCGGCGAAGGAGAAGGCGAAGAAGCGTCAGTAGCAAACCTGCAGCAAACCTTGAGCAACAAGTCTCTTTGATAGTATCTTGTCCCGGATCCGCGTCGCAAGGTGGTCTCCTCCGACTCTACGGATCCGGGATTTCCCGCTTCCGGGGTTTCCCGTTGTTATTGATGTTGCTGGTCGTTGACGTTGTTGATGTTTGGCCTTGTCAACAACTTACCAACAAAGGTTCGCCCTTGGTCTTCTTCGAGCCCCACGGCCTCCCTCTCTTTTCGCCGACCCGTTAGATATTACCATTTCCAGGAATATGCCATATCGCGCTTTGTTATTGACTTATCAAAGCGCGATATGATATACTACACAAATGTTGCCTTGAGAAGGGCGAATCCATCTACACCCCAGTAGACGACATGGAGACGACCTCTGAAAGGTGATGCCAGATAAGTAGCCGAACTGGTGAAAAGAAGTGCGGAATCGAATCGTGATACGGCAGTCCCGACACGCTTCCGCTCTTCAAATCCAGCCCCCGCTACCAATAAGAAATGCCGAAGTTGTTGAGCTTCGGCACTTTTTATTGTGTGGGGTGGAGACGAACATGGAGACGAGAAGGGTATTATGCGAATGAACTTTAAGAATGTCAAAGCGTGATTTAATATGGCACAGAGCGCGATTCGGTATTATGGTTATGGGATTTGACTTTGACAAGCCTTATGCTCGCTGACTTCGGGAAAGCGTGAACGAATTGTTGGTTGTCTACAGAAATATGAACAGGATTATCGACCGCGATGGATTGGAATTATTGACATGAGCCTATACAAGAAGCCTGGCAGCGGGTATTGGTACATGAACATCTATCGCGGTCCTGGCATGAGACGCATCCAGAAGTCCACCGGCACGAAGGACGAGTCAGAGGCGCGGATCATCGAACAGGGCTTCATGCGCGTCAACCGTGGCGAGACGACACGCGAAAAGATGGTCGCTCTCCTGGACAGCGTTCTGGGTCCCGAAGAGGCCGGAATGCCGCTCGGAGAAATCGGCCCCTTCTACCGCGCCGCCGTCGAGAGCGAAAGACGCAGGCTTGGCGAAAAGACGATGCAGACGCGCGTAAACCTCGCCGGACGCTTCGCCGTGTGGGCAAAGGAGAACACGCGGGCACGAAACGCGGACGACGTCACGGTGGCCGTCGCCTGGCAGTTCAACGAGCACATCGGCAAGACCACGGACGTCACGAACAAGACGCGAAACGCCTACATGAGCGAACTCGGCACGATCTGGGCGATGCTCATGAAGCGCGGCAAGGCCAAGTCGAACCCCTGGAGCGTTCCGAGGGTGCAGCGCGACCGCGACCAGGAACAGACCGGCCGCGCCTGGACCGCCGAGGAGGAGCGGCGAATCTTCGACGCCGCCCTCGAAGTCGGGCACGAATGGTTCGAGGCGTGCCTGATCGCTCGGTATACCGGCTTGCGCCTCACCGACGTCAAGTCGCTCAAATGGAGCGAGGTCGACTTCGAGCGCGGCATGATCGCGCTCGAACCGAAGAAGACCAGGCGGCACGGAATCCTCGTCAAAATCCCCCTGCATCCGAAGCTCAAGGCGGTGCTTGCAGACCGAAAGGCCCGTGCGGCGGCCGGCGAGGCCTTCGTCCTCCCGGAACGGGCGCGGCATGACGGCAAGAAATACTTCAAGGGCGACATGCCGTTCTCGAAGATCCTCGAAAGAGCCAAGGTCGCCGAACCTGACGGCTCGGAGCACGTTCTCTCGTTCCACTGCTGGCGGCATACGTTCGACACAAGGCTGAGCGAGGCCGGCGTCGACCAGGAGACGCGCATGGCCATGACCGGCCACACCGTCAAGGCGACCGAGTCCATCTACAACCACGACTGGAGCCGCTTCGAGAAGGCCATTGCCGCGATGGCGTAAGACAAGACGGAGACGCTCGCGCATGGCTGCGCGAGCACAGGACACCGTGGAAACGAGGTTGCGAGAACAAGGCGGCGAACGAGGCGGCGACGGCGCAGGACTAAGACGCTCGCGCATGGCTGCGCGAGCACAGAACACCGTGAAAACGAGGTTGCGAGAACAAGGCGGCGACGGCGCAGGACGGAGACGCTCGCGTATGACTGCGCGAGCACAGGACACCGTGAAAACGAGGTTGTGAAAACGAGGCGGCGAAAGAGATGGCGACGGCGCAAGACGCGAGCATAGAGAACTTGGACAAAACAGAGCCAGTCGTGAGAACGAGTCAAAAAAAGGAGGCGAAAATGAAAGGCGAGATAGACGTTCAGTATGAGGACGGATCGTGGCATCTTTGGAGCTACGACAAGCCGCCGACCAAAGAGGAGGAGGAAGCGAGAAAGAAAAGGGAAGAGCGCTGGCTTCGCATCGAGTCGATAATCGGAATGCCGATCTTGCCAAGAACTCGCGAATCCATCGAGCAGAAAATGAAAATGATCTCGCTCACGGACGAGGAGAAGCGGGAGATCTTCCGGCGATGGAACATTGTCGAGTCAGACGAGGAGCGAAACAGGCGAAAACGCAGCGCGCAAATAAAACGCGACCTGCTGTCGGTCGTGTTGATACTTGCGATCATCGGCTTTATCATTGCAATCATCGCAAAGTAGACGCATCGGATTATCGGCACGTGTAAGATTTGTATAAAAAAAGTATAACCAACCGCTTGACAGGTGTGCTCACCTTTTGATACAATCTACGCCAGATTGGTCAAGAAAGGGAAAACACATGGCAAACGAAGGTGCAGTCGACAAGCGGCAATTCTCGATGAGGTTGCCGATCGAGACAATCAAGAAGGCCGAACACAAATACGGCCAAGACGAGGACATCAGCTTTCGCGAGGCTATCGTGAGAGCCATCGAAGATGCCACTCGCGACGTCGCGCTCACTCCTGAAGAGTATCGCGAAATCGCGGAAGAAACCGAAAACAACATCAAGGAGCGTCTGCTCAAGAGAGGTGACAAGTGAAAGACTTCAGCATTTCCATCCCGGCAACTCTGGCCGTCAAAATCCACCACGTCATGAACGAGCGTCACTGCTCTTTCGACGAAGCCGTTTTTTATTTGATCGAGAAGGTGTGCTCACCCGGACGCGCCTTTTTGTCGTCCAAAAGGTGAGCACACCCATGAAGACGATTGAAAAGCTTGGCGTCAGCCCCGCGCCATGGGAGTGCATCCACAACCGTGACGGCGGCATGGATATCATCGACGGAAACAGCAACGTCGTCGCGGAGATACTGTCGGACGACGCGCACGACAGGAGCGACGGAGACATGGTCGCCGCCGCGCCAGACCTCTACGCCGCGCTGCTCCGAATCGTGAGCGACAACAAGTGCCGCTTGAAATGCGGGGAGTGCGCCGTCACCGACCCGTGCGACTACCACCCCGCCGTCAAGGCCCTCGTAAAGGCGGGAGGCGCGAAATGATAAACAAGGCGAGCTGGCTGGCCTCAATCAAGTGCACCGAAGACGAGACCGCCATTTGGAAGATGCTCTCGGAGCTCCACGGAATCGCGATGTGGTCGCTCGACTTCTACGGCTGGCCCGAATACGACGACGTCCTTGACTGCATCGTCGCATGCGGCAGGAAAATCAAGGAGCTTGAAGCGAAGGGTGGCGCGGCATGACGGGCGCGAAACCCTGGCGGAAGATTTCCGGGCGGCGTCCGAAGCCCTGCCCCTTCTGCGGCGGCGCGGCGGCGGTCGAGAGAAGCTCGTATAGCGGGCTTTGCTACGTCCGCTGCCGGAACTGCCGCGCTCATTCGCCGTTCCGCGTCTGGGCGGACGAGGCCGTCGCGGCCTGGAACTGGCGATTCGGCGAGGGGCGGCGCGGAGACGCTTAATGAAACACGAATACGAACTCGAAACGAAAGGAAAAGAGGCGACAAAATGAAGAACGTCGAGAAATACCCAGACGCGCAGAAAGCGCTCAAAGCGTTCATCGAAAAATACGGCTATGACTGCGCGAGAGCAAAGAGGTTCGACGAGTTCTTGTCGTGGCTTCAGCACGATGCAGACTCGTTCCTCGAAAAAGTCGAGAGTGTCCTGAAGCGTCTCGAAGACGGAAGAAGGGAAGCGCGCGACAGGAACGAAGGCCTTGACGAAGACCTGGTCATCGACTGCTTGACGGACTTCGACAGGATTATCGAGGAAGAGAGAAAACGCCCCAGGCGGAACTGCGACGTGATGGACGCGAAAGAGCTTTACATCAATTACAAGGCATTTTGCGACAAGCAGCCAGGCTGCAAAGTCTGCCCGCTCGGCGACTGCTCCGATAACACCCGCATCTGCATGATGTCCTTCGCCCTCTCGCCCTGCGAAGAGCGCAAGGGCGAGCCGGGCGACGATTCGGCGAAGAAAGGAGGCGGAAAATGAGCAGGACAAGAAGACCGCACAGCCCGAAAGGGCTGCGCCTCGCGGGCGCGGCGCGAGCCGGCAGGCTTTCGGACGAGACCGTCGCCGAAATGGTCAAGAGCCTGGAGGGCCTCAACGCGGCGGCCCAGGGCGCCCTTTACGCCTACCGCCTCGCGCTCGAATACGCGGACGTCGACGCGCAGATCGCGAAGCTCCACCTCTTCGACCGCGCGGCGCGGCGGTTCGTCCTCGCGACGCGCGTCTTCGACCGCGCCTACGCCAGCCAGCCGGACGACTTCGCGCGGATCATCGCGGCACGTGCGGACGAGAGGCCTTCAAAATAGCACAACCCAAGAGGAGACCACAGAACATGGACACCACAACCGAACAGAGCCTCAAGAAACTCAACGTCGAGCGCACCTGGGCCACGGAGCTCATCGCGGCCGTCGGGCAGTTCCTCGACAAGGCCCAGAACGCGAGATGCTCGAAACTCAAGGCGAGCTGCGACGAGCTGATCACGTGCGGCCTGGCGATGATCACGCACCACACGCGGCAGATCGCCGAGCTTCGCGCCGCCGACGCCGAGGTCGCGCCGCAGGAGCGCAAGCCGACGGTCGACCTCGCCCGCCTGCCGTCGCAGATGCACGCGCGGCAAAGCCCGGCGCCGAGCGTCGTCGCCGGATGGAACGCGGCGCAGGACGCCAGGAGGAGGGCCTGACGATGGACGCGAACGACATCAGGGCGAAGGTCTTCGCGCTTGTGCGCGGCTACAGCCAGAGGCCCGAGAGCGCAGTCGGCGACGCGACGCTTCTCGAATGCGACCTCGGCCTCGACTATCTCGACAGAGTCGGGCTCGTCATGGACGTCGAGGAGGAACTCGGCGTCACGATCGAGGACGAAGCGGTCGAGGCCGTCAAGTGCGTCGGCGACCTCGTCCGCGAAGCGCAGAGCCGCTATGCGGACGTCCATGGAAAGGAGGCGTGAGATGGTCGACTCCGTCACATTGACGCGGCAGGGCTACGTCAAGCACCTCGCCGTCCTGCAAAGCCTCCTGAAGCTCGTCGGCGAACTCCACGGCAACGTCAGCCGCTCCTTCGCGGCGGCGACGTGCGAGCTTGAACGCAACGACAAGATCGTCAAGGCGTTCGTCAAGCTCCAGGAGCTGATCTGGGAGACGGGCGCGGTCTCCGAGAAGATCCACCGCGAGAAGGGGCGCGACGACCCGTCCTTCGACGCGCATGACCGCGACTACATGAACGGCAAGACCGAGGAGATGCGCCGCCGCTTCCACGCCGCCGCGAAGAGCCTGGAGCACCTTGCGCGGCGCCTTTGGGACGCGGACGCCCCGGCGGACGCGACGCCGGACGCGGTCTATCCGGGGGCGGTCGAGGAGCCGGACTCGACGGAGAACCCGAACCAGCTTAAATTCGACTTCAGGCCGCCGCCCGTGGTCGACTTCAAGAAGAGGGCGGCGAACGACGACACGACACAGGAGGAGAACGACGATGAATAAGAAGGACAGCTTCAAGCGCAGGCCGATCGAGGTGGCGGCCCACCAGCTCCGCAGCGCACCGTGGAACCCCCGCGCCGACATCACCGACGAGAGCGTCGCGGACCTCGCGGCGTCCATCGCGAGCCTCGGGCTCGTCCAGCGCATCGTCGTGATCGCCGACCCCGAGAAGGAGCCGGTCGACGGCACGGCCTTCTACATGATCGTCGCCGGGCACCGCCGCTTCCGGGCGTGGTGCGTCGCAGGCCTCGGCGGGAAGATCCCGTGCGAGCTCCTGGAGTGCGACGTCAGCGAGGCCAAGCGCATGACGCTCGTCGAGAACCTCCAGCGCAGGGACGTCGACCCCCTCATGGAGGCCGACCTCATCGCCGGGCTCGTCGCGTCCGGCATGACGGAGGACGAAATCGCCGCCGAGACGGGGCGCGGCAGCAGGTGGGTGTGGCGGCGCAAGCAGCTCGTCAACCTCGCCGACGTCTGGCGCACGTGCGCCGCGAAGACGCCGATGAGGGTCGACTGCCTCGAACGGGTCTCGCGCTATGCGAAGGACGTCCAGGAACGCGCCTACGAGGACTTCGCGTCGAGACGCCCGAGGAACGACGGCCTGCCCGTCGACTGGAAGGACGTCTCCTGGCACTTCAAGGCGATCTCGCGCGCGATCCGCGACGCCGCCTTCAGGACGAACGAGTGCCTCGGCTGCCGCTACAACACGGCGACGCAGCCGCTCCTCTTCGATCTCGGACAAGGGAAAAACCCGAAGCGGCTCGGCGAGTGCACGAACAGGGACTGCTTCGTCCGGAAGACGAACGAGAAGGTCGACGCCGCCGTCGCGAGGCTCGCGAAGAAGGGCGAGAGGGTTCTCGAAGCCAAGGACAGGTATTCGGTCTTCGGCTATGCGACAGACCGCCGCACGAAGGAGAACACGGTGCCGTATCTCGTCGCCGGGAGCGACGGGGCGAAGGAGCTTTGCTGGGGGAGGCCGCGCCCGAAGCCGTCGGAGCCGTCCGAGGAGCGCAAGGCCGAGATCGCGGCGGCGAAGGCCTGCAAGAGCGCGAAGAGGAAGGTCAGGGACTGGATCGCCACGGAGCTTGAGGGCGTCCTCCTCAGACTTGTCGGATACACGCAGGGCGTCGAGGCCGTCAGCCGGATCGTCGAGGCCGCCTCCGCCGTCGGCGTGGATGGCGCCTACGGCTTCGAGGACGCCAAGATGCTCGCGGCCGTCGTGACGCGCCGCCGGTGCGAGGCGACGCCGGAGGGCGACAGGCGCGACCCTGACCTCTTCAGCTGCCGCGTCCCGGTCGAGCGGCTTGTGCGCGGCATCGTCCGGAACGCGGCGTGCGGCGACATCCACGTGATTTCGACGTTCGCCGCGTTTCGCGAGCTGATCGCGCCGCGCCTCGGCGCGGACGAGCTCGTCGAACTCGACAAGATGGTCGCCGAGGGGTTCGGATGCCCCTACACGCCGGAACGCGCCGCCGAGGCGCTTCGCCCGGACGACGGCGACGAGGAGGAGAGGTCGTGAAGAGCCTTTGCAAGACGTGCCCGACAGCCGAGGACTGCAAGACGGCGTTCGGGAAGTTCTGGGGCGAGAGGTCGCGCGGCGGCGTCGGCTGCGACCGCCCCTTCAGATACGACCGCTCGGCCGTGCGCGACGCGGACGACGCGGCAGACGAGCGGTCGCACGCAAAACAGGAGAGCTTTCTATGAGAAAAGGTCAAGACCGCGCGTTGCCGCTTGCCGTCAGCAAGAAGCACACGTTCGTCGGCTTCTACCACGCCGTCAAGGTGGAGCTTAAGAACCCCGCCACGGGGAAGTCGCCGACGCCGCAGAGTGTCTACAAGGTTCTGCGCGACGAGCGGCCGAGCGCCAGGATGCTCAAGACCATCTTCGAGCGGTGCCCCGACCTGCTCGCGCACCCCGCCACGAGCGAGGCGATCCAGAAGATCTACCTCGACTTCCTGACGAACGGCCATAAGCTCCCGGCGAGATACGGCAAGGGCGGGACGATCCTGGCGAAGGAGTGCGTGTAAGCGGAAAGAGGCGAGATGGACAAGGTCTATCCCATGCGGTATGACGACGCGCAGTATGACGCCCTGGAGAAGGCCGCCAGGCGATTCAACGTCGTCGGGCGGCAGAAGGCCCAGCGGCAGATCAACCAGCTCTACATGGCCTTCTTCGGCCTCATCCACGACCCGATCGCGGCGGCGAGCATGTCGGCCCTCATCGACCGGCGGCGCGGCATGATGGGGCGCAGGCGGCGCGTGATGCCGCCGTCGGAAGGGGCGGGCGCATGAGGTCGGACATCTGGAGCGTCCTGGAGCCGGTCGCGGTCGACCCGGCGCGGAAGTCCTGGAAGGACGTCCTTCGCAACCTCGTCTTCCACGCGAACCTCGAAGGGTGCGCCTGGCCGAGCGTCGCGACCATCCGCGCCGAGACCGGCTACAAGAGCGCCAAGGCGGTCATCGATGCGCTCGCGGGGCTCTGTTCGCTCGGGCTCATCCTGCCGATGGAGGACGACGCTTCGCGGAAGTCCGGGCGCGGATGCGTCCGCCGCTGGCGTCTCGCGGCGGACTTGTCAACACGTGTAGACAAGTTGGAAAAACAAGCGGACATATTAGAGCGCGACACGATAAAAAAGGGTGAAGTGACTTCTCTCTCGCCGAAAAGGGTGAACCTACTTCCAGAAAAGGGTGAAGTGACTTCCAAAAAGGGTGAAGTGACTTCACACAGAATATATAAAGAAATAAATAAAGTAAGTAAGTTAGTAAGTATGACCCCAAAGGGTGAAGTGACTTCACGCCCTGTTGATAACTCCTCGGACGAGGCGCCGAAAGCCGTCCAAGCCTCGCTTGCTGAAGAACTGCTCGAACCGCATAGGGACAAGCCTCGCAGGGTTGCGCCTTCGGCGCACAAAGAGGCGTCAGGTGTCTCGCGGGGACCGGCTCCGATGGACGTCGCGAAGATTTTTCCTGAAATCGGCTCGGAGCAGAGGCAGGTCGACTTCCTGGCCCTTTGCTCGGAGCTCGGCTGGAAGCCGAACGACCGCAAGACCGTGCCGAACAAGGCGGCTCTCGAACAGGCGCGACGCGCGGTCGTCGCGTGCGCGTATCGCGAGGGGCTCTCGACCGCCGAGGCCAAGAAGTTCATGCGCTGGAACGTCGGGCGCAAGTGGAGCGGCATCGACCGGGCGGGCTGCGTAAAGGACCTTGCGAAGCTCTGGCTCGAAAAATGGCAGAAGGAGGACTACGAGGCCTACTGCGACGAGCGCCGCCGGCGGTGCGAGCTGGCGCGGCGACGCGAAGAGCAGAAGCTCCGCGTGTGCGCCCCGTCCGAGGGAGGAGAGTCGAAAAACGGCCTTTTTCGTCAGCAGCCGTCAGAGAGTGAAAGCATGACACGAATCAGCCCATGAAACAGCCAAATCTGCAAGAGTATGCGTTCGCGATGAAGGTCGCCTACGGGACGCCGCAGCGAGACGCCTACATCGAGGTCTTCGGCGGCGCGCCGAAGACCCCCAAGGAAATCAACGCGATCGACGCGCGGGCGAGCCGGCTCGTCGGACGCGAGGACGTCGCGACGCTCATCGCGGACGAGCAGAGGCTCAAAGGCCAGCGGATATCGGCCGAGGAGCGGAAGATGGCCGAGGCGATCCGGCAGAACCTCGGCGAATCCGTCCTCAAGGCGCAGAAGGCCGGAGAGACCCTCAAGGCGACGACGCTCAAGGGCACGGAGCTCTACCTTAAGTCGACCGGGCAGTTCGCGCCGGAGGAGCACATCCTCAAGAACGGCGGCGTCGTCCCCGGCGCGTTCGTCCCGAAGGGTGTCGAGGCCATGAGCGAGGACGACCTCAGGAAGATCGCCGGCATCGGGCGCGGCGAGACGATCGACGTCGAGGCGGCAGCCAGATGATCACGCCCGAACAGGCTCGGGCGGAGCTTCTCCGCCGGAAAGCGCAGACCGACCTCCTCGCGTTCATGACCTACTGCTGGTGGATGCCGACGCCGCTTAAGGTCGGACGTCACACGCTCGCGACGTGCGCCCGGCTCACGAGAGCCGTCGACGACTACCTGCTCCACGGCAAGATGACGTATCTCCTCATCAACATGCCGTTTCGGCACGGCAAGAGCGACATGGTCTCGCGCGCACTGCCGGCCTACTTCCTCGGACGGTGCGCCGAGAAGGAGCCGAACGTGATCATGTCCGGCTACGGCGCGTCGCTCATCGAGGGCTTCTCCTCGAAGGTGCAGGAAATCGTGCGCTCGGAGGCCTACGGGAAAGTGTTTCCCAAGACGCGGATCGCCGGACGCGGGTCCGCGGCGGAGTGGCATCTCGCCGAGAGCCAGTCGACGGTCTACGCGATGGGCCTCGGCGGCGCGATCACCGGCAAGGGCGGCAACCTGATCGTGGTGGACGACTACTGCAAGAACCGCGAGGAGGCCGAGTCGAAGGCGATCCGCGACAAGATGTGGAACAGCTTCAAGGACGACCTCTCGACGCGCTTCAACTCCGGCGGCGGGCTCATGGTCGTCTGCGCGACGAGGTGGCACGGCGACGACATCAGCGGACGCATCCGCGAGCGCATGGCCGCCGACGAGGACTATCCGCGCTACGAGGAGCTCGTCTTCCCGGCGCGGAAGGAGGGCTCTTACGAGACGCTCTTCCCGGAGCTCTACGACGCGAAGTGGTACCGGACGCAGCGGACGCAGCTCGGCCCGTATTCCGCCGCCGCGCTCCTCGACTGCAGCCCTGTCACGAAC
>CAVGMG010000002.1:0-12711 GCA_963630185.1 Alistipes onderdonkii
CGGCCGGCTGCGGACGCATGCGGCGGACGAAGTCGCCGACGCAGTAGTTCGTGCCGTCCGGCTCGATGCGGAAGCCGTATTGCGCCTCGATCGGGCAGTTCGGCAGCGTGGCGTAGGTCATGACGAGAGACCCGTCGTCCTCGCGGCGGACGCTGACCTGGCCCTGCACGTGCTCGCCGCCGACGCCGACGAGGGCCGTGAACGGCGTGAAGCCGGCCTGCGTGAAGCCGATGAGCATCACGCTGCGCTGGGCGGGCGTGATCGCGTCGCCGAAGACCCTGTCCATCTGGGCGACGAACCCGCGCACGTGCTCAAGATGCTGCTCGTCGCTCAAATGCTGGCCCTTGAAGGGGCGGAAGTCGGCCGTCTCCTCCACGTCCCCGCACGTCGCGGTGATGAGCGGGAAGTTCCGCCTGAAGTCGATCATGAGCTGGTGCTCGAGATCCTTCTCCGTCTTGGCGACGGCGTCCGGGACGGCGTAGAGCGGCATGGACGCCACGTAGTCGCGCGTCACGTCCGGCACGAACTTCGGGTCGCGGATGGCCTTGCGGAGGATCGGCGTGAAGCCCTCGCCGTTGAAGAGCCCCGTGGAGACCATCGGGTCCGTGGCGATCAGCGTGGCAAGCGTCGCGTCCTTCTTGTCCGCCGCGCCGTACTTGGCCGCCATCTTCTTCGTCAGGTCGTCCAGGCGCTTGAAGAACGCCTTGACGAACTCCGGCGAGCCGAGCGAGCCGGCCGCCTTCGGGACGCTCTCGCCGAAGCACGCCTTCCAGACCGTCGCGCCCGTGAGCCGCCCGTGCGGCTGGAGGCGGCGCATCTCGGGCATCTTCTCGGCGACGAGCGCCATCGCGAACGCGCCGTAGGACGAGTCGGCGTCGTTCCGGATGAAGGCGAGGGCGACGTCGGCGCGGTCGGCGAGCTGGTTGCGCGGCGAGCCGACGACGGGGGCGACCATCGGCTCCGCGCTGCCGACGCTCAAATAGGCGTGCGCCAGACCGGAGGAGAGGAGGTTGAACGCCGCCAGCGTGGTGACCAGGTAGGGCGACGAGAAGTCGCGGATCGCGCGGTCAATCTCTTCCAAAGACTGCGTCTCGGCCCCGGCCGCGCGCTGCGCCTCGAGGTCGCGCAGGATGAGGTCCGTGAGGAACTTCGTCGCCTTCTCGCTGAGCGCGACGCCCGCCTTGCCGTTCGCCGGATGCGCAATCGCGGCGACGGCATCCCGCACGGTGGCCTTCAGGTCGTCGACGAAGCGGACGCCGGCGCGGACGGCGCCGAACGTCGTGTCGACGCCCTTGGACGAAAGCGGCTTTGCGCTGTCGGCGCCGAGGCCCTGCCAGGCGTCGAAGCCCGTCGCCTTGCGAAGGACGTTCACGACCTTCGCGACGACCGTGCGGTCGAGGAGCGCGTCCGTCGCGACCTGCGCACCGTCCGCATTGAGGCCGAGCGCACGGCGGACCTGACGGAGGGCCTTTTCGAGGCCTTCACGCGCCTTGGGCGAGGCGTCCGGCGCGGCGGCGAGCATCGCCGTCGCGATCTCGGAAAGCTTCAGGCGAAGCGCGTCGCAGCTCGCCCGCATCTCGGCGGACGCCGCGCCGCCGCGCTCGCGCCAGTGCGTGTTGAACTTGACGACGCGGCCGTCGAGGATGCCGATGTTGCCCTTGCCGCCGGAGGTCTTCTCCGACGATCCCGACCCGTAGGCGAGCTTCGCGATCTGCGCGAGCGCCGCCTGATTGCCAAGTCCCCTGATGTCGATTGCCATGGTCTTCTCTCCTCTTCTTTTTTTTCCCTGAAATTTCCGCCCGGTCCGCAGTTCCTCCCGCCACCGTGCGCCTTGTCTACGCTTCGCCTGGCGCAGGGTTACAGGCGTTGCGGCCTTTTCGGAATCTCACTTTTTATAAAACGTGAGATTCCGTCTTGTCATCGTCGGTCTTGTAGAACGTCACGCGCGTCCGCCGGCCGGCCTCACTCGGCCGGCTGCGGGCGCATGCGGCTGATGAAGGCGCCGACGCGGTAGTTCGTGCCGTCCGGCTCGATGCGGTAGCTGTATTGCGCCTCGACCGGGTTGTCCGGCAGGCTCGCGTAGGTCAAGGTGATCGCCCCGTCCTCCTCGCGGCGGACGTCGACATGCGCCTGCGAATGCTCGCCGCCGATGCCGAGGAGCGCCGTGAACGGCGCGTAGCCCGCCTGCGTGAGCCCGATGAGCGCGACGCTGCGCTGGGCGGGCGTCATCAGGTCGCCGAACACCCTGTCCATCTGGGCGACGAACCCGCGCACGTTCCCGAGGTGCTGCTCGTCGCTCAGGTTCCGCCCCTCGAACGGACGGAAGTCGGCGGTCTCCTCCGCCGCCCCGCACGCCGTGGTGACGACCGGGAAGTTCCGCTTGAAGTCGGCCACGAGGATGCTTTCGAGGTCCTCCTCCGTCTTGACGAGCGCGTCCTGCACGGGGTAGAGCGGCGGCGCCGCCACGTAGTCACGCGACACGTCCGGCACGAACGTCGGGTCCTTGACGCCCTTGCGGACGGCCGACGTGAAGCTCGCGCCGTTGAAGAGGCTGCTGCCGACCACGGGGTCCTTGTTGAGCAGCTGGTCGATCGTCAGTCCCTGCCCCTTGATTGCGCCCGTGCCGTGCTTGGCCGTGAGCGTCACCGTCAGGGCGTTCAGGCGCTGGACGAAGGCCTTGACGAACGCCTGCGAGCCGAGGGCGCCGGCCGCCTTCGGGGCGCTCTCGCCGAAGCACGCCTTCCAGACCGTCGCGCCCGTGAGGCGCCCGTGCGGCTGGATCTGCCGCATCTGGGGCATCTTCTCGGCGACGAGCGCCAGCGCGAACGAGCCGTAGATCCTGTCCTTGCAGTGCTGGTGGAAGGCGAGGGCGACGTCGGCGCGGTCGGCGCGCTGCTCGCGCGGCGACCCGACGACGGTGGCCCCCATCGTCTCCGCCAGGCTCACTTTCGCGTGGGCGTGCGAGAGGACGGCGGAGCTCAGGTTGAACGTCTGCAGCGTGACGATCAGGTAGGGCGAGGTGAAGTCGCGGAGCTCGCGGCCGATCTCGTCCGCCGTCTGCGCCTCGAGCCCGGACGCGCGCCGCGCCTCGAGGTCGCGCACGATGAGGTCGGTGAGGAATTTCGTCGCCTTCTCGCCGAGCGCGACGCCGGGCTTGCCGTTCGCCGGGCGCGCGATCTCGCCGAGCGCGCCCTGCACGGCGGCCTTCACCTCGTCGGCGATGCGGACGCCCTCGCTGACGGTCGCGAACGTCGTGTCGACGCCCTTGGAGGCGAGCGAGGCCGCGTCGCCGTTGCGAAGCTCCTGCCAGACGTCGACGTTCTTCGCGTCGCGGATGACGTTGAGGACCTTCGCGACGACCTTGCGGTCGAGGAGCTTGGTCGTCGCGACCTCATGACCCGTTGCGTCCATGCCGAGCTGGCTGCGGACTTTCGCGAGCGCCTTGTCGAGGCTCGCCCGCTCCCTCTCCGAGGCGTTCGGCGAGGCGGAGAGCATCGCCGTCGCGATCTCGGAGAGCTTCGCGCGAAGCTCGTTGCAGCTCGCCCGCATCTCGGCGGACGCCGTGCCGCCGCGCTCGCGCCAGTGCGTGTTGAACTTGACGACGCGGCCGTCGAGCAGGCCGATGTTGCCCCTGCCGCCGCCGATTCCCTCCGACGAGCCGGATCCGTAGGCCAGCCGCGCGATCTGCGCGAGCGCCGCCTCGTTGCCAAGTCCCCTGATGTCGATCGCCATGGTTTCGCCTCCTTTTTGATGTCGCGTGTTCTGTCTACGGCTCGCCCGCCCTTTGGGTTACAGCCTGTGCCGCAGGAAGTCATACGACGGCAGGACGGCCGAGAGATCCTCGAAGTGCCGCTCGCACTCGATGACGAACCACTCGACGCCGTCCTTCGCCGCCGCCTTGACGAGGCGGTCCCACGCGACGCCCTTCGCGCCCGGCTCGCCCGGACGGCCCAGGACGCCGTCGAACGATTTGACCTTCGGGCCCATGCCGTTCTCCTTCGCGTGCAGCGTCGGCGAGCGGTGCGGATACTTTTCGTACTGCTCGCACGGGTCGACGCCCGCGCACGTCGCCCAGCCGACGTCCTGCTCCATGCAGACGGCGGGGTCGGTGTTCGAGAAGAAGTAGTCCCAGAACGACGTGCCGTCCGTCATCTTGACGGCGTGCTCCCACGTGTGGTTGTGGAGGCCAATCCGGCAGCCGCACTTCGCCGCGTCGCAGGCGACCTGGTTGTAGGCGTCGGCAAGCCTCTTGACCCACTCGTCCGTCTCCGCCGACGGCTTGAAGACCTCGTCGCTCTGGCCGAGCGACCACGAGGAGCCCGGGGGGATGTTGCCGCCGCCGGGGCAGACGAGCAGGGCGTTGCCGTACGTCAGGCAGAAGTCGCACGTCCGCTTCAGCGTCTCGGGGTCGTAGGCCCACGCCTCCGTGTCGAGGCCGAAGCCCGACGTGTCCATGTGGACGCCGCACGCCTTGAGCCCCGCGTTCGCGAGCGCGCGGCGGAGCCCCTTCGGGTCGTCGCGGTACTGGTAGTAGCCGCCGCCCGCGAACTCGACGCCCTCGAAGCCGATGGCGCTTAAGGTTTCGAACGTCCGGTCGAGCCCGGCGGCGGGCACGAGGACGTTGCCGTCCTTGTCCTTCCGGCCGCCGATGTAGGTGCGGATCGAGTAGAGCTGGAGGGCGATCTTCGCCGCGCCGCCGCGAGGCGGCGGGCAGACGCACCCCGGGAGAGCCGCCGTCGCGGCCCCCGCCCCCAGAAATCCGAAAAATTCGCGTCGTGATACTTTCATTTTCATTGTCTCCTTTGTGGATTGTCAGATGCAGAAATCGAACGTCGCCGTCTCGCCCGCCGCGCGCTTCCGGAGGATGGAGGCGACGGACACCTGGGAGAGCGTCCGCGCAAACGCCAGGTTGACGTCGCTCCAGACGCGGCGCACGAAGCATTTTTCGCCACGCGGACAGGCGGCGGGGTCGGCGAGGCAGTCGAGAATCGCCAAGGGCCCTTGCATCGCCTCGACGATCTCCAGGAGCGTGATGTCCTCGGCGTTCCGCGCCAGGCGAAAGCCGCCGCTCTTGCCGCGCACCGAGCGGAGAAGCCCCTTGCGGCGGAGCGGGATGACGATGCGCGAGAGGAACTTCGGCGAGAGGCTCTCGTCCTTCGCGATCGAGGCGAGCGTGCGCGGCTGGGCGGACATCTGGTGCAGGGCGACGTCCAGGACGACGCGCAGGGCGTAGCGCGCCTTGGCCGACATCTTCAGCGCCTTCTGCGAGCAAGTCTGCCGTTCAGTGCGCATCGAGCCAGTTCTCCCCGACGCCGATGCCCACGTCCAGCGGGACCGGCAGGTCAAACGCGCCGACCATCTCGCGGCGCACGATTTCGCAGACGCGCGGCACTTCGCCGAGCGGCACGTCGAAGACGAGCTCGTCATGGATCTGGAGCACCATCTTCGCGGCCAGCGCCTCCCGTCGGAAGGCGGCGGCGATGCGCACCATGGCGATCTTGATGAGGTCCGCCGCGCTCCCCTGGATGGGCGTGTTGATGGCGTCGCGCTCCGCCGCCTGGCGCACCGTCGCGTTCCGGGACGAGAGGTCGCGCAGCGCGCGCCGCCGCCCCAGCATCGTCTCGGCGTAGCCGCTCTGCCGCGCCTTCTCGACGGAGGACTGCATGTAGTCGCGCACGCGCGGATAGAGCCTGAAATACGTCTCGATCAGGTGCGCGGCCTCCGTGCGCGAGACCTTCAGCCGCTGCGAGAGGCCGAACGGCGAGATGCCGTAGATGATGCCGAAGTTGACCATCTTGCAGGCGGCCCGCTGCTCGTCGGTCACGAGCGCGTCCATGACGCCGTAGACGCGGGCGGCCGTCTCGCGGTGGATGTCCGCGCCCTCGCGGAACGCCCGGCACAGCGCCTCGTCCCCCGAGAACGCCGCCATCAGGCGCAGCTCGATCTGCGAATAGTCCGCCGAGACGAGGCGGTGGCCCGCGTCGCGCGCGACGAAGGCGCGGCGGATGAGCTTGCCGCGCGGCGTTCGGATGGGGATGTTCTGGAGGTTCGGGTCGGACGACGAGAGCCGCCCCGTCTCCGTGAACGCCTGCGCGTATGTCGTGTGGACGCGGGCGTTCTCGTCGACGAGCGCGGGCAGCTTGTCCACGTAGGTGGACTTCAGCTTGGCGCACGCCCGGTACTCCAGGACGGCCGGCACGACGGGATGCGCGGCGACGAGCTTCGAGAGCGTCTTCTCGTCCGTCGAGAACTGCCCCGTCGACGTCTTCTTGCCGCCCGGAAGCTTCAGCTGGTCGAAGAGGAGCGCACCCAGCTGCTTGGGACTGTCGGGGTTGAAGCCGGGCGACGCGAACGAGCGGATGGTCTGGGCCAGCGAGAGGATCTCGCGGTCGAGCTCGCGGCCATACGCCTTGAGCGAGTCCACGTCGATCCGCACGCCTTCGCGCTCCATGTCCATGAGGATCTTGACGAGCGGCTCCTCCACGTCCGACAGCGCAAGGACGGGATGCGGCGACGACGCCTGCGCCTTCCGCGAGAGGTCGAGCGCCTTGTCGCGCAACGCCTCGTCCAGCTGGAGCGTCGCGTCGGCGTCTTCGGCGGCGTAGTCGAGGACGCGATTGGGATCCGCCCCTTCCAGCGTCAGCTCGCGCGAGCCCTCCTCGCGCGGACGGGCGACGTCCTCGTAGCGGATCATGCGGAAATTGAGGAACTTCTCGGCGAGCTCCTTGAGCCCGTGCCGCGCCGAGGCGTCCAGGCAGTAGTGCGCGAGCATCGTGTCGTGCGGCGGGCGCGCGAAGCCGATGCCGTAGCGAAGGAGGACGGTGCGGTCGAACTTGACGTTGTGCCCGACGAACGTCTTCGAGCCGTCCGCGAAGAGGGGGCGGAAGACGTCGACGAGCGAGCCGTCCACATACCACGCCTTCCCCTTGGCGACCGCCAGCGAGAAGCCGAGGAGGCGGCACGTCTTGGCGTCCACGGCGCTCGACGACCCGTCGCGGGCGGCCGTCTCGATGTCGAAGGCGATGCGCTCGTAGTTCTGCAGCTCCTCCAGAAGCTGCGTCGCCTCCGCCTCCGTCGAGACGAAGCGGTAGTCGTGCGGCAGGTCGGCGAGGCGCACGAGCTCGGACGGTGCGCTTTCCGCCAGGCTCTCGTCGCCGAGCAGGTCTTTCGCGAGGCGGTGGAGCTCGTATTTCGCGCAGACGGCCGCGACCTTCTCGCGGTCGAAGCCCTTGAGGCGATACGCCTCCCAGTCCGGGACGACGGGAACGTCCGTGCGGATCGTCGTCAGCGTCTTCGAGAGCGTGGCGTCCTCCCGCCCCTGAAAGACCTTGTCGGCGAGACGCCCCTTCAAGTCCGCGTGGTGGGCGAGGATGTTTTCGAGCGTGCCGTAGTCGGCGAGCAGCTGCACGGCCGTCTTCTCGCCCACGCCGCGAATGCCGGGGATGTTGTCGGAGGCGTCGCCCGCCAGCGCGAGGTAGTCGATCATCTGCTTCGGCGACGAAAGGTGCCACGTCTCGCACACCTTCCTCTCGTCGTAGACCTCCGCCGCGTCGCCCGCGTGGGACGGGCGGTAGAGCGAGATGCGCCCGCTCACGAGCTGCGCGGCGTCCTTGTCGGGCGTCGCGACGTAGACGTCGAAGCCCGCCTTCTCGCCGGCGACGGCGAGCGTCCCCATGACGTCGTCGGCCTCGAAGCCCTCGACGCGCACGACGGGCAGCCCCAGCGCCTCGGCGACCTCGAAGGCCTGGCCGATCGCCAGCGCGATGTCCTCGGGCATCTTCTCGCGCTGGGCCTTGTAGGCCGGGTAAAGCGCGTGGCGGAAGGTCGGGCCCTTCGGATCCATCGCGAGGACGACGTGCGTGGGCGAAGCCGTCTTCAGGATCGAGCGGAGGCCGTTGACGAACCCGAAGAGCGCGGACGTGTTCACGCCCGCCGTCGTCAGGCGCGGCGTCTTCAGAAAGACGAAATGCCCCCGGTAGAGGAACGGCATGACGTCGATGATGAAAAGCTTCTCCATGCTCTCTCCTCCTTTACGGGCGATAGACATACCCAAGTCCGTGAACCGTCGCCAGCGCGTGCGCCGCGTCCTTAAGCTTCTCCCGGAGCGCGCTCACCGCCACGCTCAACGCGCCGTCCGAGACGTCCGCCTGCGCCCCCCAGATGCGATCGAGAAGGAACGCCCTACTCAACGCCTCGTGGGGATGCGCGGCGAAAAGCCTGACGAGCGCAAGCTCGCGGTCGGTCAAGGGGACGCTTCGCCCAGAGGCGTCCTTCATCGAAAAGCTCTTCGGAAAGACGCGCCACGAGGCGAAGGCGAACGAGCCGTCCGCCGCGCCGTCCGCACGGGCGCGTCGGAGCGCGGCGGCGATCCGCGCGAGAAGCCGCGAGTCGGAGAGCGTCTTGTCGAGGTAGTCGTCCGCGCCAAGGCGCAGGGCTTTAAGCTCGTCGGCCTCCGCCGCATACGCCGTCAGAAAGAGGATGGGCGTGTGCGCGTCGCGCGCGCGGATCGCCTCGCAGACCTGCAAACCCGTCATGTGCGGCATCATCGCGTCCAGCAGGACGAGGTCGGGGCGTCGCTCGTCGTAGAGGCGCAACGCCTCCAGCCCGCCGGGAGCCGTCCGCACGCGGTAGCCCGCGCTCTCCAGGCGGGAGGCGAGCGTCAGGAGGAGCGTGCGCTCGTCGTCCACGAGAAGGATCTCAGCCGCCATGGGGGACCTCCTGCGGTTTCAAGAAAGGCGCGGTCGCCGAGCGCGGACACGAGGCAAGTCCCGCGAGAGGCCCTTCGTAGACGAGTTCGCCGCCTCGGTCGCCGCCGCCTGGCCCTAAGTCGATGATCCAGTCGGCGGCGCGGATGACGTCGAGGTTGTGCTCGATGACGAGAATCGTGTTGCCCTGGTCGCGCAGGCGAAGGAGCAGCCGCACGAGCTTCGCGACGTCGTCGAAGTGAAGACCCGTCGTCGGCTCGTCGAGGAGATAGAGCGTCTTCCCGGTCGAGCGGCGCGAGAGCTCGGTCGCCAGCTTGATGCGCTGCGCCTCGCCGCCCGAAAGCGTCGTGGCCGCCTGGCCGAGGCCGATGTACCCGAGGCCCACCTCTTCGAGCGTCTGCATCTTCCGGGCGAGCGACGGGACTTTCGCGAAGAAGCGACGCGCCTCCGAGACCGTCATGCCGAGGACGTCCGCGATGGACTTGCCGCCGTAGCGGACCTCCAGCGTCTCCGCGTTGTAGCGCGTGCCGCCGCACTGCTCGCACGTGACGTAGACGTCGGGCAGAAAGCTCATCTCCAGCTTCTGGACGCCGTCGCCGCCGCACACCTCGCAGCGGCCGCCCTTCACGTTGAACGAGAAGCGACCGGCCGTGTAGCCGCGCGCGCGGGCGGCCTCCGTCTTGGCGAAGAGCTCGCGGATCTCCGAGAAGAACCCGACGTAGGTCGCCGGATTCGAGCGCGGCGTGCGCCCGATGGGCGACTGGTCGATCTCGATGACCTTGTCGAAAAGCTCCGCCCCCGTGATCTTCCGATACGGCTCGGGCGCGGCCTTCGCCCCGTAGAAGCGCTTCATGAGGGCGCGTTTGAGCGTCTCGTCGACGAGCGTCGACTTGCCGCTGCCCGACACGCCCGTGACGACGGCGAACGCGCCCACCGGGATGTGGACGGAGACGTTCTTGAGGTTGTGGCCCGTGGCGCCGATAAGGGTGAGGGCGGGGGCGCGCGCGAAGGAGCGAGAGAGACCTGAGAGACGAGAGGGGCTTGAGGGGTGCGCGAGAGAGGGTTGACCTGAGGGACTTGAGGGGCAAGAGGGACTTGAGGCCGGCGCGGTGCTATTTGCCCTCAAGTCGCTCTTGGCTCTCAGGTCGCTCGCGTCAGCCGACCCACAGACGCGCTTTCGCCCGGTGAGGTAGTCGGCCGTCAGTGAGTTTGCCTTGAGGAGGCCCTCGAAGGGCCCTTGATACATGAGTTCGCCGCCTTCGCGCCCGGCGCCAGGGCCCAGGTCGATAATCCAGTCGGCGGCTCGCATCATCTCCTCGTCGTGTTCGACGACGACGACGGTGTTGCCACGGTCGCGCAGTTCCTTCAAGGTGGCGATCAGCCGCTCGTTGTCACGCGGATGAAGCCCGATCGTCGGCTCGTCAAGGACGTAGAGAACGCCCGTGAGACCGGAGCCAATCTGCGTCGCGAGGCGGATGCGCTGCATCTCGCCGCCCGAAAGCGTCGCCGACGGGCGCGAGAGCGTGAGGTAGTCAAGGCCGACGTCGAGCAAGAACTGCAACCGCTTCAAGACTTCGCCGAGAATGTCGCGCAAGGCGGCAAGGCGCGAGAGGGCGAGAGGGGCGAGAGCGAGTTGACTTGAGGGACCCGAGGGGCAAGAGGGGTGCGAGGGGTGCGCGAGAGAGGGGTGACCTGAGAGACGTGAGGGGCAAGAGAGACTTGAGGCCGTCGCGGTGCTATGAGGCCTCAGGTCGCTCTCGTCTCTCGCGTCACTCAAGTCGTTTTTATTAGCGGCTTTCATTAGCCGCTCGAAAAACGCATACGCCTCCCCGACGGGAAGATCCATGACCTCCGCAATCGACTTGCCGTCGAGACGCGCCGCCAGCGAGAAGGCGTTGAGCCGCCCGCCGTGGCACGTGGGGCAGACGCGCTCGCTCTGATACGCCTCGTATTTCGCGCGCGTCTCGTCGTCCTCGGCCTCTTCGAGCCGCTTCTTCAGAACGGCCATCACGCCCTCGAACGGGCGGTCGACGGAACGCCACGGCAAGACGAGATCCTTCTTGAAGCCGTTGAGAAGCCCGTGCCGGAAGGCGGCGGGCAGCTTCTCGTAGGGCGTGTCGAGCGAGACGCGGTTCTGCCGGGCGATCTCCTCCAGAAGCGCGTTGTAGTACATGATCGCGTTATGCCCCGCCCGCCGCCACGGATGGATGCATTCGCGCAGGGGCTTCGTCTTGTCGGGGATGACGAGATCCTCGTCGAAGAAGTAGAGCCGCCCCAGCCCCGAACAGGTGGGGCACGCCCCGAACGGCGAGTTGAACGAGAAGGAGCGCGGCTTCAAGTCGTCGAAGCTGAGCCCGCACGCAAGACACGCATTCAATTCCGAGAACGTCTCGGCGGCGCCCCCCTCGGGCGCATCGACGCTCAAGACGCCCTGCCCCGTCTTGAGGGCGAGCTCCACGGAGTCCGTGAGCCGCGTCTTGTCGCAGGGCAGGACGAGCCTGTCCACGACGACGTCGATCGAATGCGCCTTGCGCCGCTCCAGGGCGGGCACCTCTTCGAGGGAGCAGACCTTGCCGTCCACGCGCACGCGCGAGAACCCCTTCTTCCGCAACGAGGCGAAGACCTCCTCGTGCGTCCCCTTCTTCCCCTTGACGACCGGCGCGAAGAGAAGCGTCCGCCCTTCGCGCCGCTTCAGAAGCGTCTCGACGATCTGCTCCGCGCTCTGCCGCGTCACTTCGCGGCCGCATGCGGGGCAATGGGGCGTGGCGAGAGAGGCGAAGAGGATGCGCATGTAGTCGTGGATCTCCGTCACGGTCGCCACGATCGAGCGCGGGTTGAGGCTCGTCGTCTTCTGCTCGATGGAGATCGCGGGCGACAGCCCCTCGATCTTGCCGACGTCCGGCTTCGCAAGGCGGTCGAGGAACTGCCGCGCATACGCCGACAGCGACTCGACGTAGCGGCGCTGCCCCTCCGCGTAGAGCGTGTCGAACGCCAGCGACGACTTGCCGCTCCCGGAAAGGCCCGTGACGACCGTCAGCGAGTTTCGCGGAATGCGCACGTCAATCCCCTTGAGGTTGTGCATCCGCGCATTTCTGATCACGATCTCGTCCATGCCTCGCGCACCCACTTGAGCTCGCGCCGCCGCATCTGGAGACGCTCGCGCGGTGTCGCGTCGTCCGCGCCCGACAGGTGATCCATGCCGTGGGCGACGTAGAGAAGAAGCTCCTTCTCCTTCGGGAAAGACCCTTTCGTTCGCGCGTAGGCCGCCGCGCGGTCGACGTTCACGTAAAGCTCGCCGTAGACGCCCTCGGGCTCCGGCGGCATCGGGTCATACGCCTGCGTGATGACGTCCGTCGCGCTCGGGTCGTCGAAGATCGCCTTGTGGACGCAGGCGCTCTCCGCGTCGCCCTGCAAGACGACCGCCACGGCGCGGAAGGGCCGCGCCGCGCGTCGGGAGGCCCGCTCGGCGAAAAGGCCGGCGGCCTCCTTCAGGGCCGTGCGCGACAGGGCGAAGGATTTCGGAAGCGCCCCCGAAATGGAGATCTTCGCGCCCACGCCCCTCACCCCAGCTTGGACAGGTCGAGCGCCAGCAGGAATTCGGGATTCGACTGCGTCTTCTTCAGCGAGTTGAGGACGGACTTCATGGCGCTCTCCGCGCCGGCCGACGCGAGGACGCGCCGGAGCCCCCACGTCTGCTCGAGCTCGCGCGGGTCGAGGAGAAGCTCCTCCTTGCGCGTCCCCGACTTCTCGATGTCGATGGCCGGGAAGATGCGCTTGTCGGCAAGCCCCCGGTCGAGGACGATCTCCATGTTGCCCGTGCCCTTGAACTCCTCGAAGATGACCTCGTCCATGCGAGAGCCCGTGTCCACGAGACCCGTCGCGATGATCGTGAGGGACCCGCCGCCCTCGATGTTCCGCGCCGCGCCGAAGAAGCGCTTCGGGCGGTGCATGGCGAGCGCGTCCACGCCGCCGGTGAGGATCTTGCCGGAGTGCGGCTGGACGGTGT
>CAVGMG010000002.1:13095-38343 GCA_963630185.1 Alistipes onderdonkii
GCCGCGTCGGGAACGTCGCCGTCAGGTTCTCGAAGTGGATGACGCGGGCGGCGACCGACGGCTCCTTGCCGTTGACCGTCTGGACGTTGCCGAGGCAGAAGAAGCGATCCTTGTCGCGGGGGTCGCGGATCGGGCCCTCGATGAGGTCGCCCGTGCGCAGCGCGTGCCGGCGGATCTGCTGCTGCGTGACGAACACGTCCTCCGGGAACGGCAGGAAGTTGTTCTTCGCCGAGCGCAGGAACCCGTGCCCCTCGCGCACGATTTCGAGGCATCCCGAGGCCAGGACGGCGCCGCCCTGCTGGAGGTAGCGGCGGATGGCCGCGAAGATGAGCTCGTGCTTGCGATACGACCCGAGCTCCTCCGGGTCCGCCCCCGGCATCATCCGCTCGACGATGAGCGGCGACGGCCACGCCTGGATGTCGGCAAGGCGGTATTCGGGAAGCTCCGGGTTCCGCTTGGGGTTGACCAGGGCCTCCGCCGCGTCGTTGTGCGCGTCCGTCGGGAGCGGCGCGTTCAGGAGCGGGTTCACCGACTCCGAGCCGTTCGGCCCGCGCAGGGGCGAGTTGTTGGGCTTGCCGCCGCGCGAGCGGGGGAACTTCTTGAAGCGCTTCTGGAAAAACTTGTGCTTCGCGCCGCCGTCCGGGCGCATCGCGTCGGACGCACGGGGCGCGTCGGACGCCGGGGTCGGCGTCGCGGCGGGGGCGGCTTGGGGGATCGGCGCGTCAGGCGCGGGGCTTTTCGTTTCTTCGTTTGGCATAGTCTTCAAGGTTCGGGCAGGGCCTTTTCGAGCCATGCCACGAACGCATCCGTTTTTTTCCTCAACTCGTCGGGCGAGCCTTCGTTGTTTATGACATACTGCGAGCGGGCGGCCTTCTCCTCGACGGGAAGCTGCGCACGAAGGCGCGCTTCGGCCTCCTCTCGCGTGTAGTGGCGCGTCGTCATCAAGCGCGAAACCTGCGTCTCGCGCGTCGAGACAACGGAACATATTATATCATAATTCCGGTCCCATTTCGCCTCGAAAAGAAGCGGCACGACGGCGATGGCCGTCTTCCCCTCGCGGGCGGCCGCGTCGAGAAAAGAGTCGATCTCCTGCTTGACGAGGGGGTGAAGCCTCTCTTCGAGCGCCTTGCGCCGCGCCGCGTCGCGGAAGACTTCCTGCGCGAGACGCCGACGCTCCGCCGGGTCGGGGATCAGGCGGTGGACGACGTCGTCGGCGTCGATCGTCAGGACGCCTCGCTCGTTCAGAAAACGCGAGACGAGCGACTTGCCGCACGCAATGCCGCCCGTCAGCGCGAGACGCCTGTTCCCGTGGGACACGGCGTTCAGTTGATGGCCGGCGCGGCCTTGACGTCCCCTCCGTCTGTCGTCGGCTCGTTGAGCTTGAGTTCGCGGCCGGCCGGCGTGATGAGGCGGCCCGTCACGAAGATGAGCAGGTTGCGCTTGGTCGTCTGCTCGGCGTGGGAGCGGAAGAGCCGCCCGATGAAGGGCAGGTCGCCGAGGAAGGGAATCTTGTCGTCCATCGCCTTGCGCTGCTCGGTGATGAGGCCGCCCATGACGACCGTGGCTCCGGGCGTGATGGAGACCTTCGAGTCGATCGAGCGGACGTGGAAGAACGGCTGCTCCATCGGGGCTTCGTAGTAGGTGATGTTATTGTTGTTGTTGCCGCCGAGGATCGTGCTGTACATCTGCGCGACCGCGTTCCAGTATTGCGCGATGATGCTCTCCTTCAGGGAGGTGTCCGCCGGCTCGGCGTTCCCGAACGGCGGGACGAGCTCGCCCAGCGTCAGGTCGCCCATGTTGGAGTTGCCCGTGAACGGAATGCGCATGCCGTAGTTCTTCCACGTCGGCTCGTCCACGACCTGCGGCTTCAGCTCCAGGTCGATCGTGCCGCCGTTCGCCTCCGAATACGTCGGCGTGACGTCGAGGATGACGCCCACCTCGCGCATCGTGAAGTTCTGCGGCTCGACGATCGCCAGGACGGCCGACTGGCTGCCGCTCGAATAGCCCGACGAGGAGCTCGACTGGAGCTGGACGTCGTAGTCCTGCGGATAGATGTATTCCGTGACGATCTTGATGACGGCGTTCTCGCCCGACTTCGTGACGATCTTCGGCGCGGAGAGGAGGTCGGTGTCGCTGCGCTGGGCGAGCATGTGGAGGATCATCGAGAGATCCGCCTGCCCCAGGAAGGCGTTGACGCGCATGAACTGGTCGTTGTAGGCCTCGCCGGAGCCGGAGATGTGGTTCCCCGTCGTCGAGAGGTAGCGGTTGCCCGTCGAATACGTGCGGGCGCCATCGCCGTCGGTCACGGACGAGAAGTCGGAGACGCCGCCGATGGCGTTGACGCCGACGTTCGGGAACTTGCCGAACCCGCTCGACGACGAGCCGCTCCCGTGCGACGCCGTGCCGCTGCCGCCGCTGATCGTGCCGTCCGAATTGTAGGTCTTGGACGACGACGTGCCCGAGGAGGTCGTCGTCGCGCCCGCCACGTACTTGTTGTAGTATTTCGACCCGTTCAGGTGCAGGGCCTGGGAGAGCTTGTTGTCGAGGCGGAGGCTGTAGTCGCTGTTCAAAATCCACTCGAAGCCGAGCGAGTTCAGGTCCTCCTGCGAGACTTCGACGAAGCGCGTCTCGATCTCGATGAGCTGCGGCTGGCCGCCGAGCTCGTCAAGCACCTTCTCGAACTCGGCGAGGTTCTCGCGCGTGTTGCGGACGTAGAGCTTGCCGAGCGACTTGATGTGCTTGATGGACGAGCCCTCCGGCCACGAGACGCCCATCTCCTCGAAGAACGCCTTCCAGTTCTGGCCCTCGCCGCCCTCTTCGTCGCTCGACGAGGACGACCGGCGGTTCGACGAGCCGAAGCCGCCGCCCATCGACTTCAGCTCCTCCGACGCGGAGTCGACGCGCTCGACGAACGCCTCCGGGACGTTGTATTTGCGGGCGATCAGCTCCGCCGTCGACATGTCCTGCGGCATGACCATGACGACCTGGCCGCTCACGATGAACTTGTAGCGCACGGAGTCGCAGACGAGCTTCATGGCCTCGTAGAACGTGATGTCGCTGGCCATGATCGTCTGGATGGGGTCGAGCCCGTTCGAGGGCGTCGCCTCGCCGCTGGAGGCCGCCGCGCTGAAGTCGTCGCTCGCCTCCTCCTCGACCTGCGCCTTGATCGCGCCCGGCGGCGTGCGCAGCACGAAGTTGAAGCCGCGCTTCTCGGCGGGGATGTCGGGCCTGTCGTAGTCGCGCGAGAGGCGGCGGAACTCCTCGACCGCGTCCACGATCGTGGCCGGCGGCTTGAAGGAGATGTTCGGCAGGCGCATCTCCTTCATGCGCTTCAGGATCTCCTGCTCCTGGGTCCGCTCGGGGTCCTCGCCCGTCTGCGTCTTGACCGTCTCGGACGACGTGGCCGCGAGCTGCGCCGCGTTGACCGTATACGCGGGACGCCACGCCTGGTCGACGTCGGCGATCATCATCTCCCGCGCCGACGCGCGTTCCTTGTCGCGGATGAACTGGCGCTTCTTGCCGATGGCCTCGCGGATGCGGATGGCCTCCTCGTTGTAGGGGTCGGACGCCAGGACGACGTCGCACTCCTCGACGGCCTTGTCGATCTCGCGGAGGGCCAGATACTGGCGCGCCCGGCGCAGATGGCGGCGGACGAGGTCGCGCGTGGCCTTGTAGTCCTCCTCGTTCTTCGCGTGGAGGACCTCCGACTCGCCCTCCGACTCGTCGGAGTCAAGCGTGCGGCTTTCGATCTGCCACTTCTCGATCTGCCCCTGCGCCTTGGGATGGCGCTGCTCGCGCGCCTTCATCATGAGTTCGAGGGCGGCCTGGTGGCGGCCGATGTCCCAGTTCTGGATCGCCAGGCGGTAGAGCCCCTCGGCGCTGCCCTGCTCGCACTCGCGGCGGAGGGGGTTCGAGGACACGCGGTCGTTCAGAAGCTTCAGCGCGTTGCCGTAGAAGCGGACGCTCTCCTCGTACTGCTTGGCCTTCATCGCCTTGCGCGCTTCGAGGATGAGACGCTGGGCCTGCGCGTCCATCGCCTGGCGGCGCACGCGCTCCGTGGCGGCGATGTTGCTCAGAAGCTCGGCGTCGGGCGACGCGGCCTTCTTGGGTTCGGCCTTGGGCGCGGGCGCGGGCGTCGGCGCGGCTTCGGGCGTCGTCTCGGCCTTGGGCTCGACAGTCTCCTCGGCCGTCTTCTCCTCAACCGGCTCTTCAGCCGTCTTCTCCTCGACGGCCGGCTCTTCGTCGGATGAAGTCTCGTCAGCGGCGGGCGTCTCCTCCTCGGCGGCGGGCTCTTCGGCGGTCGCTTCCTCCGCCGGCTCGTCGGCTTCGGCAGGCGTCGCCTCGGCGGGCGTCTCGGCCGGCGTCTCCGCAGCGGCCGGCGTCTCGTCGGCGGCCGCCGCAGGCGCGACCTTCGCCTCTTCCGCCTCCTTCGCCTCCGCATCAAGGGAGAGCAGGAGCGCATCGAGATCGTCCTGCGCCACGGCGGAGAACGAGACTGCGGCGCAGGAGATGGCTGCGAGAAGGGCAACGCGTTTGTTTTTTGTCATCATTTTAAGAACCTCATCCTTAACGTTCATACGAAATTATACTAAATGTCAGACTATCATTCAAGATGTTAAACCCGTCACTCCTGGGCCGTCAGCGTGTAGGGCTTCTTCGTCTTCGCGTCTTCGAGCGTGACCTCGGCGCCGTTGCCCTTCTTGGCGATCGACGTCACGCGATACGTCGTGCCGTGGAGGACGATCTCGTCGAGCGGCACGACGGACAGCGTCTTGGGCGCACCGCGCTCGTAGACGAGCGTGGCCTGGACGTCGACGGGCGTGAAGCGCAGGCCCTTCCGGGACGTCTTCTCCTGGACGGGCAGCTTGACGCGCTTGCCGTCGGACTTGCGCCGGAGCGTGACGGTCGAGACGTCGAACGACTTGCGCATGGACGAGCCCTCCGAGATCGGGCGGAGCTCCTCCTTCTTCTCGTAGCCCTCCAGGACGTAGCCGGTCGACTCGGTCTTCGCCGGGCCGGTCCCGTGCGAAAGCTCGATGACGAGCTCCTCGCCGATGACCGCCGTGAACGAGAGGCCCGACCGCCCGTAGTTGTCCTTCTTCGACGGGTCGAAGAACGTGCAGCGCCAGCCCGACGGAATCTGGACGGCTCGCGTGAAGACGAACGGCACCGTCGTCTCCTTCAGCGGGAGGACGAGCTTGAGCGAAAGCGCGTAGTCGGGATGATCCTTCGGGTTCGTGGGGTCGGTCTTCGCCTCGTATTCCTCGCGGTTCGTGAAGCCGTCGCCGTCCGCGTCCGCGTCGTTGCAGGGAACGCCGTAGCGCTTCTCCCACGCGGTCTGCCGCTTCTGCTCCTCGTCCACCTGGTTGACGACGACGAGCGACGCCCCGCACGAGGGGCACTTGTCGAGCCCGGCGTCGAGAACCGCGCCGCACCGGCACTTGATGCGCTTGGGGCTGGCAAGGAAGCTGCCGCCCTTCGCCTCGGGGACGGTCAGGGAGAGGGGGTTCTTGGCCTGCACGAGAATCCGCTCGTAGGGCGCCATTTCGAGAGCCGCCACGCCGCAGTCGGCCGGCTTCTGGCGGTCGATGCGCGCGCACGCCTTGGCGATCGCCTCGCCCTCGTCCGCTTGCGACATCGCGAGGAAGGCCCCCGCGCCCAAGAGAGCCACGACGGCGACGCCGGCGAGGAGGCGGTCGTATGCGCGAAGAAAGAAATTCGTCTGTGTCTTCATTTTGCCTCCCCCTCGTCCGCTTTCTTCTCCATCGAGCGGAAGTCGTAGACCGTGACGGACAGCTGCACGTCGAAGAGCGGCCCCGCCGCCGGATCCGTCAGCACCGTGAAGAGCGCGTCCTTCTCCTTCGCCGTCTCCTCCTTCTCGGCGGTGCGGAAGCGGCGTCGCGCCACAGGCCGCGCCTCCTCCTTCTTCTTCTCGCCGCCCAGGTTTTCGAGGAGCGTGTCCTTCTCGTGCTTGAACGAGACGTCCGACACGACCATGAAGCGCGGCACGGTCGCAAATTCGTTGAGAGCCCTCGTCAGGGACGCGGGCGTCGCCTTGAAGACGAGCTCATACGTCCAGGCCTTGGGCGCATCGTCGTCGGCCTTGGGCGCGGCGGCGGCGGGCTTCTTGCGCATGCCGGGGCGCTTCGGCTTCGGCTCGTTCTCGGGCGTTTTCTTCTCGGCCTCCATCTTGACGGCAACGGAAAGCGCGCTCTCCACGCCGGCGGACGAGAGCATTTCGAGAATCTCCGAGACGTCCGTCCACTGGCGCTGGATCTGGGGCAGCTTCTCGGGCGGCGGCATCTCGCTCCCCGAGATGTAGGGCTTGAACGGCCCGAAGTCGAACGTCTCCGAGAGCGTCTTCTTGTCCGCGCCGGCGGGAAGCGCCGCCAGGCGGCGCGAATCCGCGACGATGAACTCCTTGAAGAGCGGGGCCGTCGTCTCGCGGAGGGGGCGGTCGCCGCCCGACGCGAGGGTCTGCGCCTCCTCGACCCACTCCTCCAGGCGCGACGCGGCGTCCTTGAGGCGCGTGACGCTCTCGGCGCACGGGTAGGGGCGCTTCCGCGAGAGGCGGTCGGCCTTGTCGTTCTCGTAGTCGAGGCCGAAGCGCTCGTCGTCGCCTTCGCGCGCCGCCGTCTTCGCCGACAGGACGCTGTAGAGAAAGACGCCCGCCGCCAGGACGGCCAACGCGCCGACCGACGAGACGGCGATCAGGAGGACTCGTGACTTGCTCATTTGAAACTCACTTTCACCGTAAACTGTTCGCACAGGCTGTTGGCTTCGCCGATGGGGGACATCTTCAAGATCTTGACGGACGCGGGGTCGACGTTCCCCTTGGACTTGAGCTTCTCGACGAACGACTCCGCCGGGGTCTTGCCGCTCACGGTCTTGACGCGGTCCTTCCAGCAGCGGATCGTGATCTGGCCGTTCTCCCACGACTCGATCCACATGCCGGGGATGAGCGAGTCGCGCACGGCCGCGAGGGCCCGCACGGCCCCCTGCCGCGAGAGGAGCAGGGCCCCGAAGCCGTCCGCCTTCGCCTTCTCGGCCTGAAGCGTCTGCTGCGCCTGCGTGACCTGCTTGTCCAGGAGTTCGAGGGCCTTGGCCTCCGCGTGGACGGCGTCGCGGGCGGCCTCAAGCGCGCCCGTCTCCTTGTTGACGCCCAGCGAGAGGAGCGCGAGGGCGGCCGCGAAGCCGAGGCCCGCCGCCGCGATGTAGGGAATCCGCGCCTTCTCCGCGCGTTCGGCGATGAGCGACGGCGGCAGGAGGTTGATCGTGTAGCGCGAGAGCGACGCCGCCTGCGCGGCAAGGCCGACGGTCGCCGCCAGATACGCCGCGTCCGACTCAAGGGCCTCGACGTCCACGTGCCCGCCGACCTGGATGCGGTCGAAGGGGTTGAGGAACTCGACGTCGATCCCCAGCGCGTCGGCGAAGAAGGCGTCCACCTGCGGCAGCAAGGCCACCATGCCCGTCAAAAAGACCTTCTGCGGCACGCCGCCCTGCTGCTGGCTGCGGTAGAAGTTGACGGAGCGCGAGATCTCCGCGTTGAGGCGCGTCATGACGGCGCGGCAGGCCTTGGAGACGCGGTCGGCGACCTCGTCCTCGTCCTCCGTCACGCCGCCCAGCGCGACGTAGCCCTTCTCCTGCCGGAGCGCGTCGGCCTCCTCGATGGAGCAGCCGCACGCCGTGGCGATCTCCTTCGAGATCGTCGAGGCCCCGATCGGGATGAGGCGCGAATAGACCTTGTCGCCCTCGGTGATGATGAGCGACGTCGCGCGCGACGCGAGCCACAGCGTGATCGTGCACGCCTCCGCCGACTCGGGGTGGAGGAAGCGGACGGCGTTCGTCAGCGAGCCCGGCGCGGAGTCGACGAGCGTCGGCACGAAGCCGACCGACGAGACGGCCTTCGTCAAGGCCTCGACCTGGTCGGTCTTCGCGGCGACGATCATGACCGACGTCTCGCCCGACTCCGTCTCGCCCAGGATCTGGCGGTCGCAGATCATCTCGTCGATCGGCAGGGGGATGCCCTGCTCGATCTCGTAGCGGATCATCTGCTCGAACTTGTCGCGCCCGCCCGCCCGCGCGACGGAGGCGAACTTCGTGAAGACGCACTGCCCGGGGACGGCCAGCGCGACGGGCCCGGGGCGGATCCCCGTCTCGCGCACGAGCGAGAGGAGCGTCGGCGCGAGGATCGTCTCGGCCGTCTCGAAGTCGAGCGGCGCGTCGAGACGCGCGACGCCGTAGCGCGCGAGCGTCAGCGACGCCTTGCCGGCGAGCTCGTATTCCGCGAGCTCGACCGTCGTCGTGCCGATGTTGAGTGTCTGGATTTTCCTGGCCATGATTACTGCACCGTTGCCTCGTAGTCGTTGGAGTTGACAAGCGCCCAGATGGTCTTCGCGCGGTCCACGAGACCCTGGCGGCGCTCGATCATCGGCTGGCCGTCGGCCTGCTTCGCGTTCATGATCTCGCTGTCCTCCCAGAACTTCTTGTGGGCGGCGATGCCGCGCACTTCGCTCCAGCAGTCGCCCGCGAGCGTCTCGCCGTTCTCGTTCGTGATTTCGAGGCCGACCGCCTTCGGCTCGCCGTAGCGCTCAAGATAGCTCGGCGGCAGGACGACGCTCGCCGCGTGCGACCCGGACGGGATGTTGTAGTAGGTCGTCGCGGTCGTGAAGTAGCTGTAGGGGGCGAGCTTCTCCTTGTTGCCCTTGTTCTCGCGCGCCGTCTTCGTCTCCAAAAGGACGTGCCACGTGAAGGTCAGCTGGTTGAGGAAGCGCGACGTCTCCGTGCCGAACGTCGAGTAGCGCGTCTCCAGGACGATCCACTGGCGCGGCTTCTTGTAGCACTGGCCGAGCAGGGAGGAGCCGTTGAGCGTCGGGGCCGCGAGGCAGACCGGCTGGCCGAGCTTGGGCTCCTGGTCGATGATGACCTTCGCCGCGCGACCCGTCGTCACCTCGTCGTCCGCGGGCAGCGCCTTCGCCGCCTTGCGCTTGGGCGCGGCCTCCAGCGCGAGGGCCGAGACCAGGGCGAGCGTCGTCAAGAGAATCCTTTTCATGGGTGACTCCTTCCTTTTAGAGAACCTTCATTTTTGGCAAATCCTGCAAGTCCACGAGCCCCGTGACGAGGCCGTCGCGCGAGCAGACGGGCAAGTCGTCGATGCGCCGCCGCTCGAAGACCTTCAGAAGCTCGGCGGCATACGCCTCCTCGTAGACGAAGAGCGGGTCTTTCGTCATGTAGGCGGAGACGGGCTCGGCGAGAACCTTCCCCGCGCCGTCGGCGTGGGCGCTCATGACGCGGCGGAAGTCGCCGTCCGTGAAGATGCCCAAAAGCTCGCCCCGCTCGCCCGTGACGACCGCCGCGCCGCCCTTGGCCTTCGTCATCGCCATGACGGTGTCCATGACGCTCGCCGTCGGAGGCACGCGCGCGCACTTCTCGCCCGTGCGCATGATGTCCGACACGCGCATGACGAGCGCGCGCCCGATGGCGCCCGCCGGGTGGTTCATCGCGTAGGAGGCGAGGTCGAACTTCTGCGCGTCGATCATGACCATCGCCAGCGCGTCGCCCATCGCCATCGTCGCCGTCGTGGAGTTCGTCGGCGCCATGCCGAAGGGGCAGGCCTCCTTGCCGCAGGGGATCTCGACGTGGACGTCCGAGAGGCCGGCGAGCGTGGAGGCGGCGTTGCCCGTCATCGAGATGACCTTCAGCCCGTGGCGGCGGATGGCCGGGATGAGGCTGTTCACCTCCGCCGACTCCCCCGAGAAGGAGAGCGCCAGGAGGACGTCGCGCGACGAGACCATGCCGAGGTCGCCGTGCATCGCCTGCACGGGGTTGAGGACGATCGAGCGCGTCCCCGTCGAGGCGAAGATGGCGCTGATCTTCTCGGCGACGTGGAGGTTCTTGCCGACGCCGGTGACGACGACGAGGCCGTCGTTCGAGAGGCATTCGAGCATGAGGCGGACGGCCGCGACGAAGCTCTCGCCGACGGCCTCGCGCGTCTTGCGAAGACCCTCGATCTCCACGTCGAAGACCTCCTGCGCCCGCTTGATCATCTCGGTTTCGCTCATGGTTGGTTAGAAGTTGTCTGTCGCCTTTTGCCTTGACTTGAGGGGCGTGAGGGGCGAGAGGGACTTGAGGCCGAACCGCCCCATTTTGCCTCTCGTGTCGCTCTCCCTCGTGTCTCTCATGTCGCTTTTGTCCCTTATTTCGTTGCGCTTTGCAGCAGCGTCACGCAGATCGTTCCCACGATGTCCTCCGCCGAGCAGCCGCGCGAGAGGTCGTTCATCGCCTTCGCGAGACCCTGGAGGTTCGGCCCGATCGCGTCCGCCTCGCCGAGGCGCTGGGCGATCTTGTAGCCGATGTTCCCCGCCTGGAGGTCGGGGAAGATGAAGACGTTCGCGTCGCCGTGGATCTCGCCGTTCGGGTTCTTCTGCCGCCCGACGGCCGGCATGATGGCCGCGTCGAACTGGAGCTCGCCGTCCATGCGGATGCCCTTCTCGGCGAAGCGCGGACGCGCCAGCTCGACGGCCTTCTGCACCTTCTCGACGAGCTCGCCGCCCGCCGACCCCTTCGTCGAGAACGAGAGGTAGGCGACCTTCGGCTCGTGGCCCGTCAGGTCGCGGTAGGTCTGCGCCGTCGCGAGGCCGATGTCCACCAATTGCTCCGCCGTCGGGTTGGGGATGACGGCGCAGTCGCCGAACGCCAGGACGGTGTCGCCCGAGGCCGTCGGCTTCTTCAGGTCGAGGATGAAGCACGAGGACGCCGTCTTGACGCCCTTCTGCGTGCCGAGCGTGTGGAACGCGGCGCGGAGCATGTCGCCCGTCGAGGCGATGGAGCCGGCGACGAGGCCGTTGACGCGGCCGAGTTTCACCATCATGCCGCCGAAGTAGATGCGCTTCGTGCGGAGCGTCTTGGCGGCGTCCTCCAGCGTGATGATCTTCTGCTTCTCGGCGGGCTTCTTCGACTCCTTGAGGTTCCACGCCTCGAAGTAGGCCTGCTCCAGCTCGGCGTCGCCCTTCGTGTAGTCGATGACCTTGATGCCGTGGTCGGCGAGCTTCAGCCCGAAGCCGACCTTCGCCTCGGCGGCGGCGATCTCCTCGGGCGTGCCCAGCACGATCGGCGTCGCAATCTTGCGGTCGACGACGGCGCACGCCGCCGTGATGACGCGCGGGTCGTTCCCCTCCGGGAGGACGACCGTGCCGTTCAGCTTCGAGGCCTGGGCGATGATTTCGCGGATTGCATTCATTTCGAGAGCACCTTTACCGTGTCGCGCGCGATCATGAGCTCCTCGTTCGTCGGAATGACGACGACGGGGATTTTCGAGTCCTTCGTCGAGAGGACGATCTCCTTGCCGCGCACCTTGTTTGCCTTCTTGTCAAGCTTGATCCCGAGCGCGCCGAGGCGGCGGATGATCCGCTCGCGCACCTCCGACGAGTTCTCGCCGATGCCGCCCGTCAGGACGATCGCGTCCGCGCCGCCGACGACCGTGTTGTAGGCGCCGATGTAGAGCGCGGTGCGGTAGGCGAGCATCTCCAGCGCGAGCTCGGCGGCCTTGTCGCCCTTCTCGGCCTTCGTGCAGATGTCGCGGCAGTCGCTCGACCCCGTCAGGGCGAGGAGGCCCGACTTCTTGTTGAGGAGCGTGTCCGTCTCGGCGGGGGAAAGCTTCTCGGCGGCCATGATCGCGAGGACGGCCGCCGGGTCGATGTCGCCGCAGCGCGTGCCCATGACGAGCCCGGCGAGCGGCGTGAGGCCCATCGTCGTGTCCACGACTTCGCCGTGGCGGATCGCCGCGAGGGACGAGCCGTTGCCGAGGTGGCACGTCACGAGGTTGACCTTCGCCAGCGGCTTCTTCAGGAAGGCCGCCGCCGCCGAGGTGATGAACCTGTGCGACGTGCCGTGGAAGCCGTATTTGCGGATGCCCATCGTCTTGTAGTATTTCGGCGAGATCGCGTACATCGCCGCGCAGTCGGGCATCGTGGCCACGTGGAAGGCCGTGTCGAAGACGCCCACGTTCGGGACGCCCTTGAAGATCTTCTCGCACGCCTCGACGCCGCCCAGGTTGGCCGGCATGTGCAAGGGCCCGAACTTGACGAGCTTCTTGACCTTCGCCATGTTCGCCTTCGTCATCTTGACGGACTCCTTGAAGACCTCCGCCCCGTGGAGGATGCGGTGGCCGATGGCGTCGACGCCCTTCGCGTCGTCGCCCAGCTGCTCGACGACGACGCGCAGCGCGTCGGCGTGCGTCTGGGGCCCGCCGCAGCCGATGCGCTCGATGACGCCCTTCTTGAGCCGCGTCTCCGTGGCCATGTCGAAGAGCTGGTATTTGAGGGAGCTCGACCCCGAGTTGATGACGAGTATCTTGTTGAGTTTCATGTTCACTGGACAACCTCGATTTTGTAGAAGCCGCTGGAGAGGTCTTCGTCGAGAGGCACCTCGACCGTCTCGTCGAAGCTGACCGAGACCGTCACGGGAATGTCCTTCACGTGCGTCCAGTCGAGGGCGACGAGGGAGTCCTTGCGGTAGACCTTGATCGTGACGTCCGTCGCGTAGAGCGACTCGGAGACCGTGTAGATGTTCGAGAGCTTGATCCCCGAGTCGGACACTTCGCCGCTCACGGTCATGACGACCTTCGGGTTCGCCGCGTCGGAGTTGTCGATGACGAGCGACGAGATGCAGGCGCTTTCGAGCTTGCGCTGGAGCGCCGTGCGGATCGTCGCGATGGAGCTCGTCGACGTGTCGGACCCGAGGCCCGAGACGAGGGCGGCGGCGTCGGCGCTCTTGAGGAACGAGAGCGTCGAGCCGGCGAGCCCGGACGCGCTCGTCGCGCCGTCGATGAGCCCGGCGTAGGTCGCCTGGTTCAGGACGAAGTAGCCCTCCTCGGCCTTGGCCTGCGCCGTCGTGAGGTTGCCGTATTTCGCGTATTCCCAGGCGTCGGGGAGGTTGTCGCCGTCGGTGTCGGCGTCCTCGATCCAGACGGCCGCGACGGCCTTGTTCTCGCCTTCCGTGACCGTGACGGCCGCTTCCGCGTAGCCCCACGACTCCCAGTCGTCCTTCTCGAAGTCGCCGTCCGAGTCGATGTAGGCGCGGACGAAGTATTCGCCCGGCTCAAGCCCCGCGAGGACGACGTTCGCCGCGCCGTTCGAGAGGTCGACGAGCGAGGCCTTGTCGGCGAGGACCGCGCTCGCCGCCGGCACGCCCGAGAAGTCGGCCGTCGAGAAGGCCTGGACGCGCACCTTGCCCTTGACGGACGAGACGTCGTCGCAGCTGGCGAGGACGAGCTCGGGGCCCGCGTATTTGACGCACGCCGAGAGCGTCCCGTAGCCGTGGCCGTTCATGTCCTTCTGCTGGCCCGTGTAGGTCGTCAGCGGCGCGGATTCGCTCCAGCTGTCCGTCCGGAACTTCGCGTTGTACATCGAGACCGACCAGCTGTAGTTGCCGACGTTCGCCAGGATCTTGCCCTGCGGCGTCTGGTCGCCGACCGAGAAGTCGGCCTTCCAGACGTAGTAGCCCTTCTCGTCGACGGCGGGCGCGCGCTTCGTGTCGCTCTCGTAGACGACGGCGCCGCTCGCGTCGGTGATGCGCAGCTTGAACGCCGTGTAGGTGTTGAAGCCGTTCATCGTCCAGCGGAACGTCGGCCGCGCCCCGTAGGAGACGACGGCGCCAAGGCCCGACGGCACCTTGCGGAGGGCCTTCGAGTCGTAGAGGCGCGTGAAGGCGACGTCGAGGACGCGGTTCGAGACGACGGGGTTGACCGCGATGTGGTTGTCCACGACGATGCGGTAGGCCATCGAGTTGATCTCGCCGTTCGGGAACTTCGTCTTGAGCGCGTCGCTCCCGTCGAGGTCCTGGAGCGTGTCCCAGTCGATGTCGAAGGAGCCCTTGCCGAGGAAGTCGCCCTCGTGGATGTAGGCGCGCGACGGCGACGTCAGCCACTTGTCCATGAGGACGAGCGTGTCGACGAAGACCTCGTTCGTGCCCACGCCGATCTTGACGCCGTTGACCATGTAGCGGGTGATGCGCACGCGCTGCTTGTAGCCGCCGCTCGGCAGGTCCGTCACGGCGTTCGTGGAGGCCGACTGCGTGCCCTCGATGATCTGGATGTTGTCGCTGTCGTCGCCGTACCAGTAGGCGCGGTCGCTGCCGCCCGTCAGGTCGAAGCGCCCGAAGATCGGGTGCGTCTCGGTGAGCTCCACGTCGAACGACGCGCCCGCCCAGCCGACGTCCACGCCGCGCACGACGCCGAAGAGCTCGCCCGCCGTGTATTCGCCGTCGCCGTCGGCGTCGACGAAGCACACGAACGTGTTCTTGCCCTCGCGCAGGTGCTTGGACTTGTCGGTCGCCGGGTCGGGGTCGCTCAGGTAGTGCATCCCCGCGCCCGTCACGTCGCCGAGGGACGCGCTCCAGACGATGCGCGCGTAGGCGTTGTCGAGGTTGACGTAGTGATACGTGTTCGTCGAGCCCGAGGACGAGGACGACGTGCCGTTCTCCGCCGAGGCGGGGTCGGCGAGCTTCGCGCCGCACAGGAGGCTGTTCGAGAAGTCGATCGTGATGCGGCCCGTCTTGTAGTCGATCGTGCCGACCTTGACGGAGTCCTCGTCCGCGTACAGCGAGGCGCCGACCTTGAGGAGGTCGCCCCCGCGGTCGTAGACGTTGTAGAACCAGAGGGCGTCGTCGGGCTCGCCGAGGCCGACGATCGTGGCCTTGCCGGTCGTCTCGTCGTAGGTCGCGAGGCTGTAGCCCTTGTCGATGAGCGCGAGCTTGACGGAGCCTTCGCTCACGTTGCCGCCCGAGAGGTAGAACGTCTTCTCCGTCGCGGGCTTGCGGCCGAGGAACTTCTCGCACTGCGTGAGCGCCGACGCCGACGAGGAGGAGGCCGTCGACGAGCCGGAGGAACTGCTCTCCGACGACGTCGCCGTGCCGAGCGTCCAGGTGGCGTCAGGGGCCTTCTCCATCGCGAAGTCGGTGTCCTCGTTCCAGACCTTGAAGACGATCGGGCTTTCGATGGTCGCCGAGCCCGTGTAGATCACGTTCGCCGCGATCGTGGGAACGGGATATTCGGGAACGCTGTAGCCGTCGATGCTGATCGCCGAGACGTTCGACGGGTCGGTGCCGGCGCGGAACTCCGCGTAGTTGCTCCAGCCGTCCTTGTCCGCGTCGCCCAGCGGGTCGTAGACGTAGCGGTTCACGAAGGCGACGGGATACTGCGCCTCCCACTGGTCGTTCATGTGGTCGTGGTCGGTCAGAAGCTCGCCGAGGTAGAGGTCGCCCACCTTCTTGAAGTAGTCGCAGACCTTGCCGTCCGTCGCATACTGCAAGGGGTCGCAATACATGAGCGGCGAGCCGTCCGCGCCCTTGAGGACTTCCGAGACGAAGTATTCCGCGTAGTTCGAGAGGCCGTCGCCGTCGGCGTCCTGGTCGCCGTCGGTCGCGCTTCCGGTGTCGATGCCGTAGATCTGCTCCCACCAGTCGGGCATGCCGTCGCCGTCGGCGTCGCGCACGTCCTCGTATTCGGGATGGCACGTCTTGTCGGACGGCAGCCACCCGTGCGCGAGGTCGCGCAGGTAGGCCTGCCAGGCCGGCATCGAGACGCCGTGGTAGTTGACGGTCGTGTCGCGGGTGAAGGTGTCCCACGGTTCGAGATCCGTGTAGTTCTCGCGGGCGTAGAGCTCCCAGGCGTCGTCGATGCCGTTGTTGTCGGCGTCGCTGCCCGACTGCGCCCAGGCGTCCGCCGGGGCCCCGTCGTCCCACATGCCGCCCTCCGTCGAGGAGATGCGCTTCGGATAGGCGCCGCCCAGCGGCAGGAGGTCGTGGCCGACGGTCGTGCGGTTGCGCAGGTTGAAGCGGAACTTCAGCTTCGCGACATCGTCGCCCGCGACGAGGTTCCAGCGCGTCGGCGACGAGAAGACGTAGTTCTCGGCGTCGTCGACGTCGTTCGTGAGAGACCCGTTCGGATACGTCTGCTGGACGATCGACGACCAGACCTCCGCCGTGCGCGGGAAGGTGAAGGACGAAAGCCCCACCGAGATCGCCGGCGTCGTGCCCGCGTAGTCCTCGCTCCAGTAGACGGAGTCGAGCGTCGTCCCGTCGAAGCAGGGCAGGTGCGAGACCGTGTCGTTGATCCACGGCACGTAGGCCGCGTTCTTGTAGACGGTCGAGCGCAGGCCGAGCGCGTTCCAGCGGTCGCTCGTCCAGCCCTCCGGCCGCGACCAGACGGCCTTGGCGTCCGCGACGGTCGCCGGCGTCGTGAAGCCCGCCGGCGTCTGGAGGACGTCCGCCGTGCGCGTCGCGCCCGGCAGGTGGTCGAACGACCAGTGGTGCATGAGCTCCGGCGGCAGGGCGTCTTCGCCCGTGCTGGCGATCGAGCGGCGCGCGCCGAGCTTCCAGGCGTTGAAGACGGCCTCGCGGTTCGCCTGGGCGAGGGCGGACGTGTAGCGGACCTTGCCGTCCACGTCCTTCTTGATGTCGGCGGCCGTGCGGGCGCCGTCCCAGATGCGGACTTCGTCGATGTAGCCCTTGAAGAAGCTGTCGTAGTCGTCGATCGTCGTCTGGTCGTCGTCGTCCACGTAGGGATACGCCGCGCCCTCCTCGTTCGACTGGGTGCGCATCTCCCAGGCGTATTCGGGGACGATGCCGTGCCACGTCGCCGCCGACGCGCCGACGAGGATCGAGATGACGGGCTTCGAGCTGACGGTCTCGTCCCAGGTCTCGTAGCCGTTGAGCGCCCCGACCTCGTCGATGGTGACGGCGGAAAGCCCGTGCTCGGGCTGCATCGCCGTGCTGACCGTCTTCTGGAGGATGCCGTTGACGTAGAGCCTCAGGCACATCTTCGAGGCCGCCGAGCGTTCGTCGTCGTCCGCCGGCCCGTAGGTCGCGGCGACGTGCGTCCAGTTCGTCGTGGCCTCGGGCCCGTTCGTGATCTCGACGGCCTGGTTCAGGTCGGTCCCCGTCGAGTCGAACTTCGCGTACCAGCGGCCGTTCTTGAGGCCGATGAGGAAGTTCTTGCGCAGGAAGGACTCGTCCGCCGGGTTCGAGGGGCCCGACCAGACGGGGCGTTCGAGGATCGTGTAGAGGCCGGAGGCGTTCACGATGTCCGCGTCGGGCTTCGCCCACGCCTCCACCGTGAAGTAGAGGAAGTTCTGGCGCAGCTCGGACGAGGCCTCGTAGACGGGATGGCGGTATTCGTCCGCCAGAGGCGTCTGGAGGAAGGCGTCCGTGCCGTTGAACCACATGGCCTGGTGGCGGATCGGGTCGTCGTGCTGCAGCGGGTCGGACGAGGCCTTCGTCTTCGCCTGCGACTCCTCGTAGTCGCTCAGGAAGTCGTGGTCGGAGTCGTAGCCCTCGTTCTCCTCGTAGGTGAAGGCGGCAGGCCCGGAGCCCCAGAAGTTGACGGTGCGCGACCCGAAGGAGAGCACCTGCGTGTCCTTGTCGTAGTGCATCCACGGGAAGTCGTTGAAGTCGTATTTCACGCCCTTGTAGGTGAACGACCCGTTCGCGAACTCCGTGTTCGCGAGCGTCGTGCCGCTCGCCGCGAGCGCCCACGCCGGGCGGCGCAGCTGGTAGAAGCGGTGCGTCAGCGAGTTCGTGTAGGACGTGTCCGTCATCCACAGCGGCGTCGGGTCGGTGTGCTGGTAGGTCGAGGCCGCCTGCACGTTCGGCAGGATCGCCTCCTGCAGGTTGCGGATGTTGTCGCCGTCGGGGTCGACGTCGGGCAGGCCCGCGAGCCACGGGAACTGGTAGAAGTCGTAGACGGAGTGGTTGTCCGCTTCCGCGTCGGGATTCTTGATGCGGACGTCGTCGACCTCCTTGCGGAACGTGCCGTTGTGCGGCGTGTCGCCGTTGACCCAGTAGTTCGCGAGGGCCGACGGCGGGTTCTGCCGACGGTCGGGGTCGGTCACGTACCAGGCGCGGTAGACGACGTCGCAGGGGCCCGTCTCGGACGCCGAGCCGGCCTTGCCGAGGAGCGGGTTGAGGCCGTGGAAGAGCTCGTAGTAGTCGTCCATGCCGTCGCCGTCCGTGTCGGCCTTGCGCGGGTCGCACGTGATGTAGCGCGACGGGTAGTGATACGGCGTCGACGGGACGGAGAACTCGGGCGCGTCGCTGCCCCACGTGAGGATCTCCTGCCAGAGCGCGGTCGTCCAGCGGTTGCGCTTGCCGTTGAGGCCGTCGTCCTTCAGCTCGTCGCGCAGGTCGTGGTCGACGCCGTCCTTGAAGAGGTAGAGCGCGCCCCTGACGCGAGGCGAAAGCTCCCACGGCACGTCGCAATACGAGAAGTAGGAGCCGAGGTCGAAGAACCCGTTGGCGAAGCCGGGGTTGTATTCGTAGGAGTTGTCGCCCTTCGCCAGGCCGTTGTATTTGACGAGCTTGCCGTCCGCGTCCGTGTCGAGCCAGCGCTCGACGAGGACGTGGCCCCACCAGTCGCCGTCGTTCTTGTGCGCCTCGACGTCGGCGGGCGTCATCTGGTGCGAGATCCAGGGCGTCGTCACGTCGTCGTAGCGCCAGCAGCGCATCGCGCCGACCATGTATTCCTGCCAGTTCAGGAGGCCGTCGTTGTCGTAGTCCTCGAAGGCGTCGGCCTTCGTCGGGTTCATGCCGTCGCGCAGGGCGCCCGCGCCCGTGCTGGCCGTGTTCGTGACGGACGACGTGCCGTTCGTCGAGACGATCTCGACCGTGCCGGCGTCGGCGATCGTCGCGTGGAACTCAAGCTCCCACGGGTCGGGCAGGCCGTCGCCGTCCGTGTCCCACGACAGCGGGTTGAGGCCGCCGCCGTCGACGCAGTCCTCGTAGTAGGGATGCGTGTGCTCGGCCGAGCCGTAGATCCAGCTGACGACCGACTTGTCCCAGAGCGTGCAGGAATACTCGTCGCCGTCGGAAAGGCCGTCGCCGTCGGTGTCGGTCGCCCACGGGTCGGTCGGCCAGATCTTGTTCTTCCACTCGGGCTGCAGGTTGACGATCGTCTCGCACGATTCGTAGGCGGCGCAGCACTCGACGCCGCACCACTCGCGGTCGAAGCCCAGGTGGTCGGACTCCGGCTCGCCGCGGTCGTTGATGTCGGGGTTCTCGGCGCTCGTCCCCTTGATCGCGGCATACGACGAAAGCGGCGAATAGGCGCTGCCCGGCGCCGCGCTGTAGTTCTCGGGGCCCGCCATCACGTAAAGCTCCCAGCCGTCGGGCATGCCGTCCTTGTCCGTGTCGGCGTTGAGCGGCGATGTCGTCGTGGCCGCCCAGATCGTCTCCAGCGTCCGGGACGCCGACGGCGTGACCTCGGCGTCCGTCAGGCCGCCCGTCTGGTAGAAGAACGCCAGGAGCATGAACTCGTCGTAGGCCGTGAAGGCCGCCGTGTCGACGCGGTGCGGAACGTCCGTCGGCGTGTCGACGGGGTTCCAGCCGGTGCGCGGGTCGAAGCCTTCGTTGGCGTAGACCTGGAAGTGGTAGAGCGTGACGTTGCTCTGCGCGCCGACGGCAAAGCTCTGCGCCGACTGGAGGTGCTGGAGCTGCTCCTCGTTGGCGGTCGAGTAGACGAGCTTGCCGAGCGCATACTCGCCCTTGCGGTATTCCCAGGTCGTGAAGAAGTGGAGGTCGCTCTCCGAGGTCAGTTCGGAGGGGACGAGCACGTTGCCGTCGTCGTCCTGGATCTCGTCGGCGAAGGCGTAATACGTCTCGTTTTGCGCCGTGTCCTCGAAGGTGATCTCGACGGCCACCATGGCCTTCGTGATCGTCGCCATCTGGTCGCCGTCGTCGTTGCGGTTGGCGTCCGAGAGGCCGCCGTTCGAGGAGGCCTTCAGCGGGCTCAGGACGATGTTCCCGTCTTCGTCGACGCAGCGCGTGACCTCGTAGCCGTCGGGCAGGCCGTCGCCGTCCGTGTCGTAGTCGAAGGGATTCGTGCCGATCTCGAACTCGACGAGGTCGGGGAGGCCGTCGTTGTCCGAGTCGATCGTCGCGAGGTTGTAGTTCGGATTGAGCGGGTCGTAGGCCTTCTCGATGTCGTCGGCGGAGATCTCGATGTAGTTGACGGGATCCTTGGGGTTGTATTTGCGGCCCGTCTGACGGCAGTAGTTGCCGTCCGCGTCGAAGTAGCCGACGTGGGCGCGATACCAGAAGTAATACTCGTAGCCGTCGGGCATGCCGTCGCCGTCCGTGTCGGCAACCGTCGGGTCCGTCGGGCGCTCGGGCGACCATTTCGACCAGTTCTCTTTGGTCGTCGGTTCAAGGGCGGGATCCTGCCGGCCGCACCACTCGACGAAGGCCCTGTATTCGAGCTTGGTGAGCGTGGAGGTGTCGTCCTCCTCGGGGTTCGCGTAGTTGATGTCGCACGACACGTTCTGGATGCCCGCCTGCGTCGGCGCGTCGTTGAAGCACTCGCCGTAGCCGCGAATTTCAAGCTTCGTCGTGAATGCGCGGCCGGCCGTCACCCACGTGTTCGAGAGGTTCGGGATGAACGCCGCCGCCGTCGCGCTCATCGTGTTCGGCAGGTAGTCCTCGTCCACGTTCGACGCGCTCAAACTCGCGAGGTCGTCGCCCACGGTCTTGCCCGTCACGTCGAAGACGCCGAGACCCGTGTATTTGAGGGCGTAGATGTCCGGGACATAGTCCTGGTTGATGTCGCCCATGTTGTCGCTGGCAAGCTGCTCCTTCGAGAAGATCGCCTCGACCTGCGTCGTCTTGTAGGAGGCCGTGTCGCCGTCCTCCTTCGCGGCGAGGTCGAAGTAGTGCGTCTTGGAACGCCGCGACGGCACGGGGTCGAGAAGCGTCGTGCCCTCGTCGCCGCCGATGATCGCCCAGCAGTAGAAGTAGTTGTCGAGCGTGGAGTTGCCGTAGTTGTAGTAGTTGCCGGTCGAGCCGCGCCCGCCGCTCGGCGAGATCGGAACGCCCACGTAGCCCGTCGCGCGGTTGCCGGTGTCGAAGGCGTCGCCGTCAACGGCCTCGTAGCCCTCCGCCGTCACGCGGGCCTGCGCCACGCTCTCGGAGAAGCTCCACGTCTGGATGAAGTCGCGGATGATCGTCGTGTTCGCGCCAACGGAGTCGTCGACGAAGACGCTGCCGCGCCCGAGGCCCGAGGCCATGCGATACTTCGTCTCGCTTGGGCTGACGGGCCCGATGGGGCTCACGGAAAGCTTCTTCGTCTGCGCGACGTAGATCGCCCATTCCTTCACGACCTGGCCGCCGTCGCCGTCGTCGACCGTCAGGCGGAGAACCTGGTTTTCGACGTCGGGAACGGTGAACTCATACGTGCCCTTGACGACGCCGAACTTCGAGTTGACGGTCGAATACGTGATTGTTTCGGGGAAGACGTAGGGGTTCGGATATTGCGTAGGGTTGGACGAGTCAATCGACCACTCCATCTGGAAGCGTCCGTTCGTGATGTCGGGGATGACGTCGCGCACCTGCCACGAAAGCTGAATCGTCTCGCCCGCGCTCCAGCGGTTCGTCCCGGTTTCGGTGATCGACCCGTTCGTGCGCTTGACGGACGTGAGCGTCGGCGCGACGTTCGTCACGAAGAGCTCCGAGGAGCTGGACTGGTAGTAGTCCTTCCAGTATTGCCCGTAGCTGTTGCGGCAGTCGTCCGTGATGACCTCCGCCGTGATGTTGTAGTAGGTGTCGCTGCCGCCGTTGAGCGTCGTGGGGTTGAGGTAGACTTTCTTGCGGTTGCCGTCGGAGAGTTCAATCGTCTCCGACTCGAACTCGACGTTGCCGTCAGAGCCCCACACTTCCTTCTTCAGCTGGACTTTGATGGGGTTCGCCGACGAGATCGCCTTGTCGGACACGCTCGTGTCGGGGTCCTTGTAGGTGCCCGCGTTCGCGGGCGCGGTCGAAAGCTGGATGTAGAAGTAGGCCTTGGCGCGGAGGGCGTCTTCGGCGAAGGTCATCGACTCGAGGATGGCGCCGCTGTCGTCGAGGATGTTGACGCGGGCGGACTCGCTCACGTTGACCTTGAAGGTGTACGCGGCCTCGCCCCAGTCGTAGTCCTCCTGCGCCGCCGTCGAGGGAAGGCCCTTCTCGACCTGCGCCTTGCGGTCGTCCTTGTCGAGGACGTAGACCGAGACGGTCTGCGTCTGGCCCTCCTCCTGGAAGGTGATCTGCTTCTGGGCCTTGCGGTTGGCGGCGGAGGAGAACGCCGTGTAGTCGCTGCGCATGCCCTCAAGGCCGTCCGTCCAGACCCAGCGCACCCAGATGGCGTCCTCGCCCGTCGCGTCGAGGTCGACCGGCGAGAGGTCGGAGAGACGCGCCGAGAACGTGACGGGGCTTCCGGCGGGGGCGCGCGTCGAGAACGTGCCGCCGTTTTCGACGGACGTCGCATTCATCGTGACGCCCGCGACCGTCGGCGAGACGTTCACGACGGTGAACTGCGTCGTGCGCGGCGCATACGTCGTCGTGTAGTCGATGGCGGACTCGCTGTCCCACGCTTCCGTCGACTTGAGCCCGACCTTGAACGTCGTGCGCATGGGCTTCGTCTCGGTGTAGCCGTCCTTGAAGGTGATCCGCGTCGCCGCCGACGCCGTGTCGCCCTGCGCGACGAAAAGGCCCGTGTCCATGTATTCGCAGATGACGCTTGCCCTGTCATCGTCCGTCACGGGGCGCAGGAACGCATACATCGGGGCGGTCGCGGCGGAGCTCAGCTCGACGCGGACATACGGATTGTCGCCCTCCTGGAAGACGTAGCCGTCCGCGTAAGGCTGCTCGAACGCCTCGTCGCGGTAGGCCTTGATGCGCGCCTCCAAAGCGTGCGCGGCGCGGATCGTGACCTCGCGCGAAACCGTGTTGCCGGCGGGGTCCTTGACGGTGATGACGGCGGGATACGTCCCCTCGGCGGGCGCCGTGACGGCGAACGTCTGCTCGACGTCTTCCGTGAAGTGGATGCCGGGCTTGGAGAACTTCGTGCCGCCGTTCGGGAACGAGACCTCGACCGTGTAGCCAGCCGTGTTGAGATCCGTCTGAAGGTCGCGCCAGTTGTCGAGAATCGCCACGTTGAAGTTCGGGATCGTGTCGCCGTCGAAGCCCGAGAAAACGGCCGTTTCGCTCGGCACGACGATGACGGGGGCCTGGTCGGTCAACGTGATCGTCGCGGACTTGTTGTTGCCGCCCGAATAGTGCGCCCACTGCTCCTCGTTGTCGATGGTCGGCTTCAGGACAAGGCGGTTTATCGTCTTGTCGGACGGTGCGCCCAGCGCGTAGAGGTAGAAGACGGCCTCGCGCTCGCCGGCGGGGATCGTGACCTCCGTGACGCCCGTGACGAGCGTCGGGTCGTTCTCCTCCGTCAGGATGCGGATGTAGGAGCCCGCAACGGGGTCAGCCTCGTCCAAATCGACGGCGGTGTTCCCCCTGTAGAACTGCGGGTTGAGCTTGACCGTGATGGAATCCGTGATGTCGCCGCGATCCGACACGGAAACGCGCATCGCCGTGGAGGCCTCGTAGTTCGTCGTCGCCTGGAGCGCGAACTTGTTGGCGTTGCCGGAGAACGTCGCGACGTTGATGTAGGGGTCCGGGGCCTTGCGCACTTTGACCGTCCGCGAAGACGTGGAGGCCTCTATCGCGTCGCCGACCTTCGTATAGCCCGAAGACGTCGTCGCGCCCATGTAAATCGTCGTCGTCGCGCCGATGGCGCCGACGCCCTTGAGGCCGAACGTGCCCGTGCCCTCGCGGATCGTCACCTGCGCGACCTTCTTCCCCGTCCCGTCGTCGATGATCACCGCGTCGCCGCGCGCCGTGGGCACGACGACGGTTTCGTCCGCCGACCACACGTAGACGACGCCGCCCGTCACCGCGCCGACGATCGTCGCGTCGATGGTGTAGGGCTCGTCCGTGCCGAGCTGGACTTCGCGCCAGATCTTGGGAGTGACCTCCGCGTCGGCATAGTCCGTGTCGAAGTCAAGCGTCCTTATATACACGCCCTCGGACGCGAAATCGTAGGAGCGGTGCGCCGTCGTCCACGGCCCGTCCTGCGGATAGTCCGGCGTCGTGCCGTCGGACGCCGACGGATTCTCGGGCCCGAAGTGGAACTGCGCCAGGGGGTTCTTGCCCGCCGAATTCGTGGCTGCCGTCTTCAAGTCCCAGAGGGCCGACTTCGACGCCCCCGCCGTGTTCACGTTATAAAGGAGGTAGTCCGTGTTGACGGCGGCCTCCGACGCGATCTTCCCCGTGCTGTTCAGGAGCTTGATCGGAAGGCCGATGTCGCCCGCCTGAACCGTGTAGACGAAGTAGAGGTCGGTATACCACTTCATGAGCGCGTTGGCGCCCGACTCCTGCGATTCCGGGCCCTTGGACGTGTAGAAGGCCTGCCGCGACACGCCGCCCACGGAGATGCCGAGGGCGGGGGTGTTCAGCGCCAGGATGGACTCGCCCATCGAGATGCCCGTCGCCGACGGGGCGAAATACCAGGGATTCGCAACGCCGCCGTTGTCGCCGCGCTTCGTCTGATCCCAGTCGAAGTTCAGGAGGCGCACGCGGATGTAGACCTGCTGGCCGACGGTCGTCAGGGGGCTTGACGCATTGGGATAGGAGATGGATCTGACGAGGTCTGGCATCGCGTCGATCGAGCGGATGTTTCCATCGGACTCATCGCCCCAGGCGACGCTTGAAAGCAGCGCGGTGAGGGCGAATAGCGAGAGGGCGTGTATCTTCATAATGTCTCCTGTCTAAATTTATCTGGGAGCCAGGCGTTTCGCGACGATTTTCATCGCGTCGTGGCACTTGTCCTCGACGGCTTGCGTGGCGTCTTCGATTCGTTTGACGAGCGAATTCCACGCGGGGTCCTTCTCAAGGGCGGCCTTGACGGCCGCGTCGTCGGCGCCCGGCATGTCGGCGCGTTTTTGCGCGACGCGCTCTTCGAGCTCCTGCAGAAGCTTCTCGCGGCGGCCGAGGATCTCGGTGCGCTCGGCGCGCTTCTGGGCGAGCGCCTTGCGGAAGGCGACGTCTTTCATGTAGACCTCGGGCGGATCCGCCTGGGGCGTCCTGGCGGCGGTCTTCGCCTCGTCGCGCCGGCAGCCTGCGGGGGCGAGCGCGACGAGTGCCATCGCGCAAAAGGCGAATGGCACGAGAGTCTTTCTCATGCGTTTTGTCATGTTCTTTTTTCTATCCGTGAAGTTTTTGTCCGTTCACTATGAAGTAATATACCACAATCCAATCTCTTCTGGCAAGCGTTTTATTTCCGCCCGCGCCCCTCTCTGCGACTCTGCGTCTCTGCGTTAATCATCACGCCGTCATTTCCTCCACCTTCGCGGCGGCGATGGTGCGCCGCGCCTTCGAGAACGCGAGGCCGAT
>CAVGMG010000003.1:0-29785 GCA_963630185.1 Alistipes onderdonkii
GGCACGGGCGGCGGATTCGGCTACTACGAGCTCGGGCCCGCGCTGATGGACGGCGACGTCCTGAACGAGAGCCTGCCCGTCGAGAAGATCCGCGAATACGTGTGGTACACCGAGACGAAAGGCGCGGGGACGTTCTCCTGCGGCGACACGTATCTCCTGGGCACGGCGTTTGGCGTGGCGTATTACTTCTGCTACGAGAAGGGCGCCGTCGTCACGCTCAACCGCGCGCTTCTCCGCACGATCAAGACGAAGGCCGAGAGATACGTCGTCTACGCCGACGTCTGCACGCTCGGCGCGGCGGAGCTGGAGAGGCTTCGCATCACCTTCAAGAAGATCCCCCGCGACATCACGCGGTTCTGAGAGGAGGCATCGACATGGAACTGAAGAGCTACCAGGTTCACGTGATGGACGACATCGGCGCGTATCTCGACGCGCTCGACACGACGAACGGCCTCCATGCCGCGTGGAAGAAGTATTGGGGCGAGAAGGGCGTCGCCGTCAATCCCGCCGACGGGACGGGTGCGCCGAGCTACTGCGACGACGTGGGCGGCGCGCCGAACGTGTGCATCAAGGTCCCGACCGGCGGCGGAAAGACGTTTCTCGCGACGTGCGCCGTCCGCAGGATCTTCGACCGCCTGCCGCCCGGCAAGACGAAGTTCGTGCTGTGGCTCGTGCCGAGCGACGCGATCCTGACGCAGACCGTCGCGAACCTGTCCGACCCGGCGCATCCCTACCGCCAGCGGCTCAACGCCGACTTCGGCGGGGCGGTCAACGTCTACACGAAGGAGCAGCTGCTGAACGGGCAGAACTTCTCGCCGGACGCGGTGCAGGGCGGCTTGAGCGTCTGCGTCTTCTGCTATGCGTCCATCCGCGCCAACCCGACGAAGAAGGACGACAGGAAGATCTACCAGGAGAACGGAAACCTCCTCCAGTTCGCCGACTGGTTCGACGGCAAGGACCTGCTCCTGGCGGACACGCCCGAGACGGCGCTCATCCAGGTCGTCCGCCGGCTCAACCCCGTGACGGTCGTGGACGAGAGCCACAACGCGAAGAGCACGCTCTCGCTCGACATGCTCCGGAACGTCAACCCGTCGTTCGTCCTCTCGATGACGGCGACGCCCGCCAAACGGTCGAACATCATCTCCTGCGTGAACGCGCGCGAGCTGAAGAAGGCCAACATGGTGAAGCTGCCGGTCATCGTCTACAACCGCCCGCAGATCCTCGACGTCATCGGCGACGCGGTGCACCTGCGCGGCGTGCTGGAGGCGAAGGCCAAGGCCGAAGAGGCGGCGGGCGGCGCGTACGTCCGGCCGATCGTGCTCTTCCAGGCGCAGTCGAACGTGTCGGCCGACTCGACGACGTTCGACAAGATCAAGGCGAAGCTCGTCGGCATGGGCATCCCGGCGGACGAGATCGCCATCAAGACGGCCCAGAAGGACGAGATCGGCGCGACGAAGCTCCTCTCGCCCGACTGCCCGATCCGCTACGTCATCACGGTGAACGCGCTGAAGGAGGGGTGGGACTGCCCGTTCGCCTACGTCCTCGCGTCGCTCGCGAACAAGACGTCCAAGGTCGACGTGGAGCAGATCGTCGGGCGCATCCTCCGCCAGCCCTACGCCCGGCGGCACGCGGCGAAGCTGCTCAACATGTCCTACGTGCTGGCGTCGAGCAACGACTTCAACGCGACGGTGGCGAGCGTCGTCGCCGGGCTGAACGGGGCCGGGTTCAGCGCCGCCGACTATCGCGTGGCGGAGGCGGCCGACGCGGCCGCGCTGGCGCCCGTCCCGCCCGGACCCGAACAGCCGGACCTGCCGTCCGCGCCGTCCGTCGCGCCGTCCGCGACGGACGAGACGGGGACGGGTCTTGACGACCTGCCGGAGACGGCGCAGATCTCGCCCCTGGCGGGCGCGGCGACGGCGGCGGGCGATGCGGTCAAGCGCCTGACGGACGGCGCGGAAAGGCTGGGAGACGCCTACGACAGCGCCCTTTCGCAGGGCGACGACTTGCCGGCGGACACGGGAGGGGTGACGATGAAGTCCTACAAGATGGAGGAGGCCTTCCGCGACGAGGCCCTGGCGCTGGAGATTCCGCAGTTCGTCGTCGCGTCCGACGCCGGCCTGTTCGGGTCGGAGAGGGTCCTTCTCGACGCGGACATGCTGCTGGAGGGGTTCAGGCTGTCGGCGCAGGACGCGACCGTCGACTTCAACCCCGCGCTTTCCGGGGCCATGAGCGTCGACCTCGCCGAGTCGGGGGACGTGCGGCCCAAGAGCAAGATGCTCACGAAGTCGGAGATGGACTTCTTCACGGGGCAGCTTTCGGGCAAGACGGCGGACGAGCGGCTGAAGAAGATGGCGGACGCGGCGGCGACCCTCATCGACAGGACAAGGCTCCATGACAGCTCGACGAGCCAGGAGATCCGCGCCTACGTGCTTCGCGTGATGGACGGCCTTCCCGCCGCCGTCCGGGACCAGCTCGTGCCGGAGATGCTGACGACGTTCGCGGACTGCGTCCGGCGGAAGATCGAGACGCTGGAGAGGGCGTATCGGCGCGAGCGGTTCGACAGGATGCTCGAAGCGAACGAGATCGCGTGCGCGCCGGCATACAGGCTGCCGCCGTCGATCGCGCCCGGCGCGGCGATCACCTTCCTCGACAAGGCGCTTTACGCGGGCGAATGCGACGACATGAACCAGGAGGAGACGGACGTCGTCGTGAAGGTCGCGGCGAAGCCGAACGTCCGCTGGTGGCACCGCATCCGCGACCGGAAGGGGTTTGGCCTCAACGGCTTCATCACGCACTACCCGGACTTCATGGTGATGACGGAGAAGGGCACGCTCGTGCTGGTCGAGGTCAAGGGGGCGCACCTGGACGGCACGGACAGCCAGGAGAAGCTCAAGCTCGGCAAGGCCTGGGCCGGCGCGGCGGGGACGGCGTTCAAGTATTTCATGGTGTTCAGGGAGAAGGGCGACGGCGTGCCGGGCGCGGACAGGCTCGACGAGTTCCTGAACGTCCTGGAGAAGCTGTAGGGCGGAGGTGACTTGCAAAGGGGGCGGGTCAGCTTTTCGCTGACCCGTTAGATATTGCCATTTCCAACCCTTATCCGCCTTGCGCACGAGGTGGAAAAAAGGAATTGGATTTTGGTATAATACTTTCAAATGGCATTATTCGTTCCTAAAGACCGTCGCTCGCTTTTCCGCCAGTTCCTTGGCGGGATGTACGACGCCGTCGTCATCACCGACCCGAACGGGCATATCCTCGACATCAACGCGCGCGCGACCGAGCACTTCGGGCGCGAGCTCGAAGACGTTCTCGACCAGCCGATCTCGCGCCTGATCCCCGGGCTCCAGCCCGACGTCGTCCAGCGCATCCGCAAGGGCCTCGAAGGCGACCGGCACGTCATGATCAACGCCAACGGGCAGAACCGCCAGGGCGAGAAGTTCGCCTGCGAAGTGACCGTGTCCGTCATCGACCTGATGAACCCCGGCGACCTCGTCTTCACGATCCGCAACATCGAGAAGCGCCGCGCCATGATGACGGTCTACCGCTCGAAGGAGAACGCCTTCGACCTCTCGCCGTCGCCGCTTTTCGTGTGCGACGAGGCGGGGCGCGTCCTGGAGGCGAACGAGGCCTTCCGGGAGGCCTGCCACGTGCAGAGCCTGTCGCAGGTTCTGGGGCAGGGTCTCGCCGACCTCCTCCCCGACGACGCCGTCAAGGAGGCGTTCCCGCGCGCCTTGGCGGGCGAGAGGGTCTCGGTCCCCCTCGCGTCCGCGCCCGGGCGGCTCCTCCTCGCGCCCAACGCCATTGGCCGCAAGACGGCGGGGGTCGTGGGCGCCTTGACGGGAGAGAAGTGAATGATGCGCGTCCAGTCATCCGACCCGTGCATCCTCCAGGACTTTCTCGCCAAAAGGCTCTCCCTTTCGCGCCGTGCGGCGAAAGAGGTCATCGACCAGCGGCGCGTCTGGGTCAACCGCGCGTGCGTCTGGATGGCGCGCGCCGCTTTGCGCCCTGGCGACGTCGTCGAGCTGTCGAAGGCCCTGGCCAAGGCGCCCGTCAAGTTCCACGCGCGAATCCTGTGGCAGGACGGGGACTATCTCGTGTGCGACAAGATGGCCGGCCGCCTCTCGTGCGATGACGACGAGAGCGTGGAGGCCTTCCTTCGCACGCAGGAGAACTGCTCCGCCTTGACGGCCGTCCACCGCCTCGACCGCGACACGACGGGGTGCCTCCTGTTCGCCAAGAGCCCTCGCGCGAAGGAGGCCGCCATCGAGGTCTTCAAGGCGCACCGCGTCCTCAAGATGTATCACGCGATCGTCGCCGGCCGCTTCCCGTTCGCCCACCAGCGCATCGACGCGCCGCTCGACGGCGAAGAGGCGCGTTCCGTCATCGTGCGCGAGGCGACGGGCGACGGGGCGACGCTCCTGCGCATCCGCATCGAGACGGGGCGGACGAACCAGATCCGCCGCCACCTCTCGAAGATCCGCTTCCCCCTCGTCGGCGACCGCGTCTTCGGCCTCAAGAGCGCACGGGACGCCCGGCTCCTCCACGTGCCGCGCCTCATGCTCCACGCCTCCACGCTGGAGCTGCCGCACCCGCTCCTGAAGGGCGAGACGATCCGCGTCCACGCGCCGATGCCGTCGGACTTCCGCTCGGCCCTCCGTCTTTTCGGCATGGGGAGGCGCACGCGATGAGAGTCGGCTTCATGGGCTCGTCGCAAGGCGCGGTCGAGTGCCTCCGCGCCATTTTGCGCGAGGAGGCGCTGGAGGTCGTCGGCCTCGTCACGCAGCCCGACCGGCCGGCCGGGCGCGGCAAGGCCCTGACGCCGTGCGCTCTCGCCCGGTTCGTCCAGGAACGCGCCCTCGCGGTCCCCCTCCTGAAGCCGGAGAACGTGAACGCGCCCGACGTCGTCGCCGAGATCGCCTCGTGGCGTGCCGATGTCCTCGCCGTCGTCGCCTACGGGCAGATCCTTAAAAAGCCGCTTCTGGAACTGACGCGCTTCGGATGCGTCAACTGCCACTTCTCCCTGCTGCCGAAGTATCGCGGGGCCGCGCCCGTCGTCGCGTGCCTCGTGGAGGGCGACCGGATGACGGGCGTGACGGTCATGCAGATGGACGAGGGGCTGGACGACGGGCCGATCCTCCTCCAGAGCTACGAGCCCATCTACCCCGACACGACGGGCGGCGCCTTGATGAACGACCTGGCGATCGCCGGCGGCGTCGCCCTGGCCAAGGCCCTGCGCCTCATGGCGGCGGGCGCGTTGCCGAAGCCCGTTCCGCAGGACCCCCTCCGCGCGACCTACGTCAAGAAGCTCAAGAAGACGGACGGCCTCATCGACTGGGACAGCCCCGTTCTGGAGATCGACCGGCGCGTCCGCGCGTTCAACCCGTGGCCGGGCTCGTACACCTTTTTGCCGCTTCGCCTCCGCAAGAAGGGGACGGCGGGGCGTCTCGTCGTCCTCCGCGCGAAGATGGTGCGCCTCCTCCCCGCGTGGGAGGCCGCCCGCCCCGGGACGATTCTCGCGCTCGACCGCCTGGGCCCGGTCGTCCGCTGCCACGACACCGCCCTCCAGCTCCTGGAGGTCAAGCCCGAGGGGTCTTCGCGAATGGACGGGGGCTCGTTCGCGCGAGGCCGGTCTTTCGTCGCCCTCAAGGACGGGTTCCTCCCATGCTGAAGAAAGCCGCACTTCCCCTCGTTCTGCTCGCCGCGAGCCTGCACGCCGCGCCGCCGCCGGAAATCCGCGTCGACCTGAAGCTGGACGCCTCGGACTACATTGCGGGCGAGCGGATCCGCGCCGTCGTCGACGTCGTCAACTCGTCGCCGGACGTCATCGGCGTCGGCGGCCGCTTCCGCGTCTGGACGGGCGAGGGGACGAACCGCGTCCTCAAGGCCCTCTACGACGTGCAGGACCGGCTGTTCGTCGAAGTCTTCCGCGCCTCGTCGGGCGAGCAGCTCGCCCCCGTCGCCGTGCGCCCCTTCGTCGCCGACTTCGCCGTCGAGACGGGGGAGGGCCAGAAGCTTGAGACGTTCCTCGCCGACCACTACGCGCTGTCCGAGACGAGCCGCTACCTGGCGAAGCCCGTCCTCGTCCATCGCGGCGTCCGCTACGAGGGGCAGCCCCGCGCCTTCGACGTCGTCGAGGGCGTGCGCGCCGGCGTCGCCCTCCAGATGTTCTCCGCCCAGAAGGATCTCCAGCGCGAGTTCGAGCTCGTCTACTGGTCGAAGGACCGCGGCGAGCACCTCTTCCTCAAGACGCGGGACGTCGCGCCCGTGCCGAAGACGTGGCAGACCTACGACCTGGGGCCGATCCTCAGGATCGACAAGCCCACGATGAGCATCCTGCCGTCGGGCGAGATCGTCGTCCTCCACCGGCTCAACCAGGACCAGTTCGTCCGCACGGAGTTCTGGTCGCTCCCCAGCGACTTCGTCTACCGCTCGCAGATGCTCGTGCGCGACCCGGCGACGGCGGGAACGTCGCGCGTGCGCGAGCTCTACAGGGACCGCGGCGTCGCCCCGAAGAAAAACCCCTGGTGGAAGTTCTGGTGAGATGACGGTTCTGGGCATCGAGACGAGCTGCGACGAGACGGCGGCCGCCGTCGTGCGGGACGGGCGCGAAGTCCTCTCGAACGTCGTCTACACGCAGATCCCGCTTCACAGGCCGTATGGCGGCGTCGTTCCCGAAGTGGCGTCGCGCGCGCACGTCGAGAAGGTCGGCGAGGTCGTGCGCACGGCTCTTGAAAGGGCGAATTCGCCCGTCGACGCCGTCGCCGTCACCTACGGGCCCGGCCTTGCGCCGGCCCTCCTCGTGGGGCTTCACGCCGCGAAGGGCCTTGCCGCGTCCCTCCGCGTGCCGCTGATCGGCGTGAACCACCTGGAGGCGCATCTCCATTCGCCCTTCCTCTTCGAGACGGGCGCGTCCCCGCTCCTGCCGCCGCCGGAAAAGCTGATGCCGGCTTTGGGGCTCGTCGTGAGCGGCGGCAACACCATTTGGGTCCGGATGGACGTCTACGGCCAGTACGAGGTCATGGGCGAGACGCTTGACGACGCGGCCGGCGAGGCGTTCGACAAGGCGGCGAAGGCGCTGGGGCTCGGCTATCCCGGCGGGCTTAAGATCGACCGCATCTCGGCATCGTGGACGGGCGACTTTCTGCCGTTTCCGAAAGGGCGTCCGCGCGAAGGCGTCTCGGCGCTCGCGGGGCTGCCGGCGGACTTGTGCGTGAGCTTCTCCGGGCTGAAGACGGCTCTCTTAAGATACATCGAGCGCCATCGCGAGATTTTGCCGCCGGCCTCTCCCGTCCGGGACTTCGGCGGGTATCTCGTCTCGGAAGGCGTGGCGCAGGTCGTCGCGAGCTACCAGGAGGCCATCGCCGAGGCGCTCGCCGAGCGGACGCGCACGGCCCTCTCCCGCGCCGCCTTCAAGGCCGTCGTCTTCGGCGGCGGCGTGTCGCTCAACTCGCGCATCCGGGCGAAGCTCGCAGACGTCTGCCGCGAACGCGGCGTCGCCTTGTGCCTGGCGAAGGGCGCGTATACGGGCGACAACGCCGCCATGGTCGCGGGGCTTGCCGCCTATCCGTTCGCGCGCGCCTGCTCGGCGGCGGATCTCGACGTCGACCCGAGCCTTGCCATCGGCTCGCGTCCGCAGGGAGGGCGCGGCGCGTGACGGAGCTCGTCGTCATCTCCGCCGCCGACGAGCGCGCGCTCGTCGAGACGGTCGAGAAGGTCCTCGCGTTCCTGAACCGCGTCGGCGACGTCCCCCTCCTCCACGTCGCCTACACGTGCGCCCAGACGACGGGCCCGTGCGTCCTCTCGCTCGTCGTCCGCGACGTGGACGACTTGCGCGCGCGTCTCGACGCCGTCCGCACGCGCCTCCAGTCGCCGACGCTCTTGCGCATCCGCGACAAGAGCGGCACCTACTTCTCGCGGCAGCACCTTCTGGGCGACGGGGCCGCGAAGCTGGCGTTCGTCTACCCCGGCGTCATGGGCTTCTACCCCGACATGATGCGCGACCTCGTCATCGAGCACGACGTCTGCCGCCATGCGTTCGACGAGCTGGAGGAGGCGCTCAAGGACAATGCGGAATTCACGCCGTCCTCCTTCATCTTCCCGCCGGCGCCCTACTACCGGCACGACGCGGACATCTACTCCTCGGGGGCGTACGCCCAGGCCCTCGTCGCCACCTACGCCGCCTGCGCCGCCCTGACGCGCCTCCTGCGGCAATACGGCGTGCGCCCGGACGGGACGGTCGGCTTCGCGGGCGGGGATCTCGCCGCGATGGTCTGCTCGGGCGTCGCGGGCGAGCCGCCCGTCCGCAGCGACCGCATCGGCATCGTCCGCGACATCTACCGCATCGTCGACCAGGCCGTCAACCGCGGGGGGCTTGCGAAGGTCGTCATGGTGAGCGTGTTTCTGCGCGAGACGGACGGCGCGGAGACGCTTGCCAGTCTCTTCCCGGAGGGACGCGCCTTTCTCGCGGTGGACTTCTCGCCGCGCCAGAAGACGTACGCCGTCGTCGCGGAGGCGGCCGACGAGGTTCTCGCGCGTCTCGCCGAGGCGCACGTCCGCTACGTCCGGCTGTCGCTCGACCGGCCGTTCAACACGCCGCTCTGCCAGTCCCTCGTGCCGGTCATCCGCAAGTTCGCGGCCACGTGGATGACGCATCCGCTCTCCTGCGACGCCTACTCCTGCGCGACGGCCTCGCGCCTGGAGCCGACGGGCCTCAAGGCGTTGCGCGACGACACGGCTTCGCGCTGGGCGAAGAGCGTCCGCTTCAAGGAGACGGTTCTCAAGATGTACGACGAGGGCTACCGCGTCTTCCTCGAAGTCGGCCCGCGCGGCTACCTGACGACGGCGATCGAGGAGACGCTGAAGGGGCGCGACCACGCCGCGCTGGCGCTCAACGCCATCCACCGGCCGGGGCGCCTCCAGTTCCAGCTCGCCCTCGCGCAGCTGCTCGCCCTGGGCGCGAAGATCGACCTCCTCCCCTCCCTGGAGGCGCGGGGGGCGCAGCGCCTGGACTTCGGATCGGCGCTCTCCTTCGACGTGCGCAAGGACTCCGAGATGCTTCTCTCGCGCGCGTTCCCGAGGCTCACGCTCGTCTCCCACGAGACGGCGCGGTCGGCGGCGAGCTTCCTCGCCGAGCCGACGCGGCGCGGGCAGAAGGTCGCCTTGCGGGCGGCGGCGCTCGCGCGGCAGGCGCGTCGCCAGCGGCAGTTCGACTTCGGCGCGATGAACCCCCTCATCTCGGACGCCGACACGCTCTCGCAGACGCCGGGCGTCGCGCTGGAACTCGCCAAGGAGATCCGCCTCTCGGAGTGGCCGTTCGTGGCGGACTTCGCGCTGGGGACGAGCCAGGTCTCGTATGCGAACCCCGACCTGAAGGGGCTCATCCTCCTGCCGATCCCCGTCGCCATCGAGCTGATGGCCGAGGCGGCCTCGTGCCTCGCGCCCAGCCGCGCGGCGATCCGCGTCGAGGACTTCGTCTCGCGCCAGAACCTCGTCTTCGGCGACGACGAGAAGCTGTCCGTCTGCGTCCGCGCCGAGCGCATCGCCCCGTCGCATCCGCACGAGATCGCCGTCAAGGTCCTGATCCGCGAGAACACGAAGGAGAGCGTCTACACGTGGCCGCCCATGGAGGCGGTCATCGTCTTCGCGGCGGAGGTCCCGCCCGCCGAGCCGATGTCGGTGACGCCCCTCTCGAAGCCGCGCAGCGTCCACTGGACGGGGCGCGAGATCTACCCGGCGCGTCTGTGCTCGGGCCGCCGCCTGCGCGGCGTCTCGTTCGTGGAGGCGTGGAGCGAGTCGGGGATCGACTACCAGGTGCAGGTCCCCGCGCAGGCGGGGAACGTCGCCTTCACGCGCTTCCCGATCTGGGTCGTCAACCCCGTCCTGCTGGGGATCATCGTCAGCGGCTTCGCCCTCTGGCGGAGCCACGAGCGGTTCGCGGGCGCGTTCTCCCTGCCGCTCCGGATGCGCCGGATGACGCTTCCCGCCCTCTGGCCCGACGAGGAGACGAAATTGAAGTGCTATCTGCGCCTCACGAGCGTGACGCCCGAGACGCAGCTCTGCGACGTGTCGGTGACGGACGGCAACGGCCAGGAGCTGACGCGCATCTCCGGCTGGGAGGAGGTGACCGAGCGCGTCCCCGTCGAGTTCTGCCAGCTGATCATGCAGCCGCCCCTCGCGTTCCTGACGCAGCCGCTCGGCCTTGAGCTCTTGGGCGAGCCGGCGACGGACGTCTCCTCGGCGTTCATCACGGACATCCCCTACGCGCTCTTCGCGCGGGACAACGGCGAGCTCTGGCTCCAGATCATCTCGCGCCTCGCCCTGAGCGAAGCGGAGCGCACGACGTTCCGCGAGCTCTCGGGCTCCGTCCCGCGCCGCGTGGAGTGGCTCTTCGGGCGTCTCGCCGCCAAGGAGGCCGTGCGCCGCTTCCTGAAGGACTTCTACCAGGCCCGGTGGAGCGACGCGGACGTGGCCATCTACCCCGACAAGGACGGCAAGCCGCACGCGCGCGGCGACTGGGAGACGTTCCTGACGACGAACTTCGACATCGCCATCGCCCACACCGCGCAGTTCGTCGTCGGCCTCGCGGCGGCGAACGCCCGCGTGGGCGTGGACGTCGAGACGTCCTCGCGCGTCCTTTCGGACGAGTTCGTCGAGAGCGTCTTCACGATCGAGGAGCGCGACCTCGCGGCGGCGACCGTCGCCCCCGCGCAGGCCTTCGTCAGGTTCTGGTGCGCGAAGGAGGCCGTCTCGAAGGCGCTGGGCACGGGCATCCGCTACAGCCCGCGCGAGATGAACGTCGTCTCCTACGTGCAGGAGGCGGGGCGGCTCATCATGCACCTGAACGGGGCGTGGGTCGAGAAGTTCCCCGCCTTCCGGGGGCGCGACCTCGCGGTCACGCTCAAGACCGTCCGCGACCACGCGCTCGCCTCGTGTTTCATCCCCTCAAGCCTTTTCGCCCATGAGTCGAGATCCCTTTGACGAACTAAAGAGGAAAAAGTCCCTCCCGGAGGGGCTTCACCAGCGCTTCCCCGACCGCGTCCTCGTGATGACGACGGACCGCTGCTTCGGCGCGTGCCCGCACTGCACGCGGAAGTTCGTCCTGGGCCGCGCCCCGCTCGCGGACACGGCGGCGAAGGTCGATGCGTGCGTCCGCTACGTGAAGGCGCATCCGAAGGTGCGCGACGTGCTGCTCTCGGGCGGCGACGTCCTGACCTTGCCCGACGCGCAGGTCTTCGCCCTCGTGGAGGCGTTCGCCGCGCTGGAGCAGGTGGCGATCGTCCGCATCTGCACGCGCGCCCCCGTGGACGCGCCCTCGCGCGTCACGGCCGCGCTCGCCAAGGGGCTTTCGCGGTCGCGCAAGGTCTGGGTCAACGTCCACGTCAACACGGCGGACGAGGCCCGCCGCGCTTCCGGGGCGGCGGCGCGTCTCGTGGAGCGGGGGCTTCCCGTCTCGTCCCAGACGGTTCTCCTCAAGGGCGTCAACGACACGCCCGCGAAGATGCTCGCCCTCTTGCAGGCCTTGTCGGCGGCGCGGATCCGGCCTTACTACGTCTTCCAGTGCGACCCCGTCGAGGGGCTCCAGGAGCGCTTCGGCGTGAGCCTCGCGAAGGCGAAGCGGATCGAGGCGTTCTGCGCCGAGCGCATCGGGGGGCTGTGCCTGCCGCGCTTCGTCGTGGACAGGCCCGGCGCGAAGCGGAAGATTCCCATCGAGTGCCTTTCAACGCAGGAGGAGTGAAGCATGGACGACGACGTGATGATTGTCTTGACGGCGGCCAACCGGGCGCAGGCCGAGAGCTTCCGGGCGCAGCTCACGGGCTCGTGCACCGTGACCTCAAGCCGGCCAACGTCGTCTTCAAGGACGGCAAACCCTTGCTGGCGGACTTCGGGCTCGTGTCGCCGCGCTCGGGCGGGCTGGCCGGGACGCCGGGCTTCATGCCGCCGGAGCGCCTGCCGGCCGACGCGGTCGCCGCGCAACAGGCGCGAGACTTCTATGCGCTCGGCAAGGTGATCTACTGCGCCCTGACGAACGAGGACGCGGAGCGGTTCCCCATCCTGCCGAAGAACTATTCCGTAACGAAAGGAATCACAAAATGAAACACCTGAAGAATCTTCTGGTCGGAGGCGTCCTGATGGCGTCTGCGGTGGAGGTCGCGCAGCCCGCGCCGCCTCCGGGCGGAGCCCCTGGCGCGAACAGGCAGCTCGGCAAGCCCGCCGAAATGAACCGCAGCCAGCCGAAGCCGAATCCGGGTCCTGCGGCCCGTCCGAACGGCGGAGCCCAGAGGGCGCAGCCCGCGCCAAAACCCGCGCCGCGCGTCGAGCCACGTCCCGCGCCCGCGCCGAAGCCGACTCCAGCAGCCCGCCCCGCGCCCGTTCCTCCGCCGAAGCCGCGTCCGCAGACGCCGCCTCCGCCGCCGCCAAAGAAGGGCGGACTTCTGCATTGGCTGTTCGGCTAATCCCGGCGGCGCGGCGACGGCCGTGCGTTGGCGCAACATTTGGGCGTTCGCGGGTCATCCGGAGCTCACGACCGACCGTCGCATTTACAAAGCATTCCTCCGCTCGTAAGTGCGGGTTGTCGGCTCGCTTCCGTTTCTTCTGATCCCTTTACAAGATAGACAGGGGGGTGTGGTGGTTCTTCGCCTACCTATGCTTGTCTGTCAGCGTGACAGCCGACTTCGGGGTGCTACCCAGACGGGCGATTTGGGCGTCCTGCGCCCGTGTGGCGACCTCTAGGCCAGCCACAGAGCGCAGTCCTGCCCAACTCGCCTCGCCTGGGAGCGGTCACCCCGCTAGCGCCTCGCTTCGCGAGCTCGGCCTATGGCCTCGGGGGATATTCTCGCCGGGGCTGAAGCCCCGACCCCGAACTCGGCTGCGCATGGCACCTCTTGTGGAGTTCGTCGCGTCCGTGATGTCTCCGGCCTCGCGCCCGTTCGTCGGGCGGCAAGCTCCCGCCGCCCCTCCCGCTCCTCACGCACCTATTTTGCGCTTCGCCTTTCCCCCCTACGTCTCTTTCGCCTCTTCCGTCCCTCACGTCGCCTCAACATCATACCAATAATGCGTCGCGTCAGCGTTTGGCGGGCGGGGCGGAGGGGCAAGTTCAAGTATGTTGAGAGTGGCGCTATGGAAGGTGTGGATAGCGGAGGACGTTGTTCAGTCATCGCTCTCACCAAGCGGCGAGATTATTATACCATAAAACAGGTCTGACCTGTTTTATGGTATAATAATTCGCATGTCTGCCTCAAACAACCGCATCCGCGACTACGAGACGGTTCATCATCTGACGAGCCGCATTGCCCACCGCGTCTTCTTCCTCGGCGAGGACGAACGCAACGACCTGGTCGAATTCGTCCGGCGAAGCGCGGTCTTCTCCGGCATCCAGCTTCTCGGATGGTGCATCCTCGCGAATCACTTCCACCTCCTCGTCTATCTGCCGACACCGGCTCTTCTGGACGAGGACGAGATCTTGCGTCGGTACGGAACGCTGAAAGGACGCAGGGCGGCGGATGCGGCAGCCGGGCAGCTCGCGAAATGGCGGCAGACCGGAGATGCAAAGTCGGCAGACCGCTGGCTGGACGGTCTTCGTCGGCGAATGTATGACATCGGCGAGTTCATGAAGCTTGTCAAGCAGTGGTTCACGGAGGAATACAACCGCCGGAGGTCGCATTGCGGGACGCTTTGGGAGTCTGTCTACCATGACCGTCCCGTCCCGATGAAGGTGCGGGACATGAGCCGCGTCCTTGGCTACATTCACCTCAATCCGATGCGCGCGGCGGCGGCATCGAACTACGACGGATATGCCTGGAGCAGTTTCGCCGCATTGAAGAAGGGGGATGGGATGGCGCTGGCGGGGCTTCGTTTCGTTTACGACAGTCCGGATGCGGGCATGGCGGATCTTGCGGCACAGCATGAGATCTTGATGGACGAACTCCTGGAGGAGGAGAAGAGAAAGCGGGCGGAGGAAATCGCGCGTCGGCGCGCGCAGGGATATGAGGTTCCGCCCGATCCTTTGACAACCGAGGCGATGGTTGCGCAGGCGACCGCGCATCATGAGAAGATTCGGATTGCTCTTGATGAGTTGAATGCGCAGCGTTCCGCGAACCGGAAGCCGCATCGGTCATGCGAGGCGGCTGACCGCGAAGTCCTGATGGCCCTTGAGGCGAATCCGGCGGCGAGCGTGGAGATGCTGGCGGCTCAGCTGTCGCTCGCGCCCAGCAGCGTCTACGAGCGTCTGCGGAGCCTTAAGGGGAAGGGGCTGATTTCGCGCCCGTCGCGAACCTCTCTGTGGCAATTTCATACCATAAAACAGGTCTGACCTATTTTATGGTGTGAAATCGGTAAATGCGCTGCGAAGTTCTTGCCTCCGCTTTGACGAGGGCGGAGACGGATGACGCTGCCCATGATAAGCGGAGAAGTCGCTCGCGACCGATGGAGGCACAGAGAGGGCGGGTTGCGCAACGGCAGGCGTTCGTGATATAATACAGCCACTTTCGGAAAGGCAGGCGTTCGTGATATAATACAGCCACTTTCGGAAAGTGAAAAAAAATCATTTATTGAAAGAGGGCTGACATGAGGCTGATCAACCGCGAAGACTACCTGAAGAGGCTTGAGGACGTCGTCGGCACGCCGGAGATCAAGATCCTCAGCGGCATGCGCCGCGCGGGCAAGTCGAAGATCCTCGAAGAACTGGCGAGGCGCGTCCGCAGGGCGACGCCCAGGGCGAACGTCATCTACGCGGACCTGACGCTCATCAAGAACGAGAGGCTTCGGGAATACCACGCGCTTTACGACTGGATCGTCTCGCAGACGAAAGGCGGCGTTCGCAACTTCGTGCTCCTCGACGAGGTGCAGATGTGCCCGCAGTTCGAACTGGCGGTCAACAGCCTTCACGCCGAGTCCAGCGGACGCTACGACATCTATCTGACGGGGTCGAATGCGTTCCTGCTGTCGAGCGATCTGACGACGCTCTTCACGGGACGTCATCTTGAGTTTCGCGTCTATCCGTTCTCGTTTCGGGAATATCGCCGCTATTTCCCGCGCGTGAAGGACGTCGACGCCGCGTTCGACCGCTATGTCGTCGAGGGCGGCTTGGCCGGCAGCTATCTCTATCGCGACGAGACGTCCCGCGTGGCGTATCTGAAGGAGGTCTACCTGACGATTCTTCGGCGCGACATCGCGCGGCGGTTCAACCTCGCCGACACCACCGTCCTTGAGCGCCTTGCCGAGTTCCTGATGGACAACGTCGGGAACGTCACGAGCGCGAACAACCTGGCGGAGATCCTTGTGCGGAACAAGGTCGAGACCAACCACGTCACGGTTGGACGGTATCTCGACTGCCTTGCCGACTCGTTCCTGTTCTGCGAGGCGAAGCGGTATGACGTGCGCGGAAGGCGATGTCTCGAGAAGAGCGGGAAGTTCTATCTCATGGACGCCGCGCTTCGCTACGCGATCCTGGGCCGGCGGAACATGGACTTCGGGCACGTCTACGAGAACATCGTCTACCTGGAGCTGCTGCGCCGCGGCTACGACGTCTACGTGGGGAAGCTCTACAAGAAGGAAATCGACTTCGTGGCGATGAAGGGAAGCGAGAAGGTCTACGTCCAGGTCTCGGACGACATTTCCGCGTCCGAGACGCGGGCGCGCGAACTTGACCCTCTGCTGAAAATCCGCGACGCTTATCCGAAGATGCTCATTGCGCGGACGAAGCATGAGGCGACGGATTGCGACGGCGTTTGCGTCATCGACATCGCCCGCTGGCTTGACGCTCAGACGTGATCATTCGGTTGCAACACGCCGCATCCGCAAACGCCGCGATTTTGCCGAAATGCGATGTCTGCGGCTGAAGTCCGCTTTACAGACCCATCCGAAATCTGCTATACTACAAACCAATCACAAGAAGCCCTTGTCAGGTCGTTTTTTTGAACACAGAGGCATAGAGTTACAAAGGCACAGAGAAATTGGATATGGATGAGTTGATCGTTTTGACGGCGGCCAACCGGGCGCAGGCCGAGAGCTTCCGGGCGCAGCTCAAAGGGCGCGGGAACGTTCTCGTCGTCCCCGACCCGCACGGCCGGCGCGTGGGCTCCCTCGGCGCGACGGTGAACGCGCTGCGCCTCCTGAAGAGCCCCTGCCGCCGCGTCGTCATCTGCCATTCGGGCGGCGACGCGAGGCGGACGGTCGCCTACGCGGCGAACGGCAAGGCCTTCGTCCCCATGCGCGACGGCCGGCCTCTCCTCGACCACATCCTCGACGAGATGGCGCACCTGCCCCGCACGGAGGGCGTCCTCGTCTGCTGCGGCGACGTCATCCCCTACTTCGACGCCTCGGGCGTCCGCTTCGCCACGCGCGGCGTGACGGGGCTGGCGTTCAAGTCCGGGCCCTGGGAGGCGCGTCGCCACGGCGTCTACGTCCTGGCGGACGGCGGGGCGGCCCCGTTCCGGAAGGTCACGTCGTTCCTGCAAAAGCCCCAGGTCACGCGCGGCACGTTCCTGATCGACACGGGCATTCTCCACATCGACTGGGAGACGGCCGAGCGCATGAAAGCGCTGGAGGCGAAGGGCGACATCTACGAGGACTTCCCGAAGCTCCTGCTCTCGGGCTTCGCGCCGTTCTACGCCTGCGAAGTGCCGTCGTGCCGGTTCTTCCACATCGGGTCGAGCCGCGAGCTCCTCCGGCATCTCGGCAAGAGAGTCCGCAGCGCGGCGGTGCGCGGGCGCGTCCTCGTGGACGGCGTCCAGGCGAGGATCGCGCGTCTCGACGGCGACAACATCGTCACGAACGTGCCGAAGGAGCTCGGCCCCGTCTCCCTCAAGAAGGGCGAGTGCCTGACCGCGCTGCCTCTGAAGGACGGCTCGTGGTATTCCCTCAAGTACGGAATCGACGACACGTTCAAGGGCGACGGCCTCTGGGAGCGGCACGGCCTTGGCGAGAAGATGCGCGAGATCGACCCCAAGCGGCTCATGGCGCTCAAGACGCCCTCCCTCGTCCGCGTCACGCGGCCTCTCCGCCTCGACCTGGCGGGCGGCTGGAGCGACACGCCGCCCATCTGCTACGAAGTCGGCGGCGCCGTCCTCAACGCGGCCGTCTGCCTCGAAGGGGACGACCCCGTCGTGGCGGAGGTCGAGCGCATCGCGGAGAGCGAAGTCCGCGTGACGAGCGTCGACCTCGGCAAGCGGGGCGTCCTCACGTCACGCGCCGAGATCGACGCGCCGCAGGACCCCCACGACTGGTGCGCCCTCGTCAAGAGCGCCCTCAAGGTCGTCGGCTACGACTTCGGCGAGGGCGGGCTTGAGATCCGCATCCGGGCGGACGTCCCCAAGGGGAGCGGCATGGGGACGAGCTCGATTCTCGGGTCGGCGCTGATCGAGGCCCTCGTGCGCATCCTCGACCGCTCGCGGGCCCAGACCCAAGATGCGTTCTGCGACGAGATCGCGATCCTCACGATGCGCCTGGAGCAGGTCATGCAGACGGGCGGCGGCTGGGAGGACCAGATGGGCGCGCTCTACCCCGGCGTCAAGCTGATCGAGACAAAGCCCGGCCGCGACCAGGCCTTCCGCGTCCGCTCGTTGAGCCCCCGTGCGCAGGAGAGGGCCGCGCAGTTCATCCAGTCGCGCGGCGTCCTCTACTTCACGGGGCAGAAGCGCATGGCGCGGAACGTCCTCAAGGGCGTGCTCTCGTTCTACGCGAAGAACCCCTACGGCATCGCGCACGCCGTCATCGCCGCGCTCAAGAAGGACGCGCGGTCGGCCTTCCGCGCCCTGGAGCGCGGCGACTTCGCGCACTTCACGGCCGTCGTCAACAGATACTGGCTCAACAAGAAGGCGCTCGACCCCGGCAGCACGAACGCGCACGTCGAGTCGATCATCGCGCGTCTCGCGCCGTGGACGGAGGCCGTCACGCTCTCGGGCGCGGGCGGCGGCGGCTTCCTCTTCGCGCTGGCGAAGTCGCGCCAGGCCAAGGACGAGATGCTGAAAGTCCTCGCGGCCGCCGGCGGGCCCGGACGCGCCTACAGGTTCAAGATTCGGTTTTGATATATTCCACTTGATAAAATTTCGGAAATTGTGTATTATTTGAAGCAGGAGTTTTAAGTAAGGTATCCTCAACATGAATAAAGTTCTGCACGTCCTTGTTTACGTGTTCCTGGCGCTCGCCGGCGTCGGCCTCTTCTTCGAAACGAAGCTCAACGCCAAGCGCGACGAGCTGACCGAGCGAAACCGCATGCAGGAGGACTACCTCGTCCGCATCGCGAAGACGATCGAGAAGTCGGAGGCGGACAAGTCGGCGGCGTTCACGGTCGAGAAGGACTCGTCGCCCGTCGAGGCGAAGATCGTGGACTCGCCCGACATGCTCAACCTCCTCGAAGACTATCCCGCGCCGCTTGAGCAGCAGAACATCGAGACCTACAACTGGGATCCCCAGAACGTCCGCGAGCAGATGCGCCGGATCTACGTCCTCGACGCGGAGGGGAACCCCGTCATGGACGGCAACACGCCGCTCAAGCGCGGGCCCGGCACGGAGGACGAGCTTTTGAGCACGCTCTTCGAGAGCGCCAAGTCCCAGCAGAGCCGCCTCAACTCGACGCGCGCGGCCTTGAGCGATTTGCGCGAGCGTCTCTCGAACGTCGTCTCGGAGCTCAACAAGCTCAAGCCCGAAGCGCGGCAGGACAAGGTGACGATCGTGGAGCAGAAGGAGAAGATCGGCGCCCTCGAAACCGAGAAGGCCGACCTTGAAAACCAGATCACGCGCCTGAAGGGCCAGATCGACGAATACACGGCGGAGATCACGTCCCTGAAGGACGAGGTGCAGACGGCGAAGGACGAGACGGAGGCCGTCAAGGAGCAGGTCGAGAAGCAGCAGAAGATGATCGAGCAGCTCAAGAAGCTCCTGCGCGACGCGCTCGTCTCCTCCAGCCAGCGCGGCGAGAAGGTCGAGATCACGACGCTGCCCGCCGGCGACAAGGGCAAGCTCATCGAGGTCGACAACGAGAACATGTTCGCCATCGTCGAGCTGACGCCCGAGACGATGAAGGAGCTTAAAGGCGAAGAGCTCCGCAACCCCGTTCCGCAGATGGAGCTCGGGCTGCGCCGTCCGGGCCTCCAGGGCGCGGCGGGCGAGTTCGTCGGGCGCATCCGCCTGCGCCAGGAAGTCAAGGGCAAGAACTACGTCATCTGCGACATCATCGGCTCGTGGGAGCAGACGCCGGCGCAGGTGGACGACATCGTCTTCGCGGACTGATGGGCAAGGCACTTCTCGCGCTCTCCCTTCTCGCGCTCGGCGGGTGCCTCGCCGACACGGCGGAGGACACCGACCTGCCGTGGGCGTCGAACCGCGGCTGGGAGGGCATGGCGCCCATCTCGCCGATGGTGACGGATCGCTACGACTGACGTCGGATCGTCCGTGATACGCAAGAGGGATGTTGTCTTAACGGAAAGCGGCGTTCGTCTGGACGCCGCTCTTCTTCGTCTCTTTCCCTCTTCCACCCGCGCCTTCGTCCGCGACGCGCTCTCGCGAGGCGACGTCCTCGTCCGCCGGGGCGCGTCGCTCGACAAGGTCGAGAAGGGGCGAAGGCTGTCCCCCGGAACGGAGGTCTTCGTCCGGGAGCTCTTGGAGGAGAAGGACAATCTCGTCGCGCCCGAAGAGGGAGATCTTGCCGTCGTCTACGAGGACGCGAGCCTCGTCGCCTTCGACAAGCCCGCCGCGATGAGCGTCCAGCCGCTTTCGTGCCGCGAGACGGGGACTCTCATGAACCGCGTCGTGGCGCGGTATCCCGAGTGCCGGACGATCTGCGAGATCGTCGGGGGAAAACGCGCGAACACGTTGATGGCGGGGGCGCTTCACCGCATCGACGCGGGGACGTCGGGGCTTGTCCTGGCGGCGCGGACGCAGGAGGCGTTCGACGGCGTGCGCGCGCAGTTCGCCGCGCAGACCGTCGTCAAGACGTATCTCGCGCTCGTGGAGGGCGAAGTTTCGGCATCGGGCGTCCTGGAGCACGACCTCGCCCACGACCCGACGCTTCCCTTCTGCCGGATGATCGACGCGCACCACAATCGCCTGACGGCACGCGACCGCGCGTCGCTCAAGACTTTCCATGCCGTGACGGCCTATGCGCCGCTTGGGACGTGCCGCGTCGAAAGCGAGGTGCGCACGCTTCTCGAGGTCGCGATCCGAACGGGCGTCACGCACCAGATCCGCGCCCAGCTGGCTTTTCTGGGGCATCCCGTCGTCAACGACAGGCTCTACGGCGCGTTCGCGGTCGAGAACGAGGAGGGGCATTGCCTCCATGCGCTCGCGCTCGCCTTTCGCCATCCGGCGACGGGCGACGAGATCGCGATCAAGACGCCGAACCCTACGTGGGCGGAAAACTTTCCCTTGTCGGGTGCGCCGTTATTTTGATAAAATACGCATATCTACAGACAAATAAAGAGAGGTGAATTATCGCACAGTTTACTCGCGTCAACTTCAAGATCCGCGTTCCGCAAGTTCGCGTTCTTGATGCACAAGGACAAATGCTCGGCGTCATGGCCACGCGGGATGCGCAGCGCCTCGCCGACAGCCGGGGACTGGATCTCGTCGAAATCACGCCGAACGCCGCCCCTCCCGTCTGCAAGATCATGGACTACGGCAAGTTCAAATACGAGCAGTCCATCCGCGAGAAGCAGGCCCGCAAGGCGCAGAAGCAGACGCAGGTCAAGGAGATCAAGTTCCATCCCGGCACGGACGTGGGCGACATCCAGCACAAGCTCCGCCAGATCCGCCAGTTCCTGGGCGAGGGCAACAAGGTGCGTCTTTCCCTCCAGTTCCGCGGGCGCGAGAACGCGCACCGCGACGTCGGCGAAGACAAGATCTCCGAAGTCCTCGGCATGATCAAGGACGAGTGCTTCGTCGAGCAGGCCCCCAAGACGGACGGCCGCGTCCACTTCTGCCTGATCGGGCCGCCGCGCAAGAACGCGCCGAAGGCCGCGCCGGCGACGTCGACCGTCAACCTGTCGGGCGGCATCCACATCAAAGTCGGGTGACGATGAGCCGCTTCAGGTTGAGAGGGTCGCATCGCCACAGGCGCGAGAGGTCGGACCGGATCCCCGTCCGGGCGCTCATCCCGAACCTCGTCACGTCGCTGGCGGCGTGCGCGGGCATCACGTCCATCTCGTTCTCGTCGGAGGGGCGGTTTCTGCCCGCGCTCTGGGCGCTCCTCGTGGCGGCCGTGTGCGACGGCATGGACGGGCGCATTGCGCGGCTCCTCAACGCCTCCTCGAAGCTCGGCGCGGAGCTCGACTCGCTCGCCGACTTCGTGAACTTCGGCGTCGCGCCCGCGATGTTCATGTATTTCTGGTTCACGGGCGGGCCCGGCCACGTCATCGACGGCGAGGCCGTCAACCCCATCCTCGTCAGGGCGGTCTTGGCGTGCGCCCTCTACTACGCGATGTGCGACTGCTTCCGTCTCGCGCGCTTCAACACGATGCTGGAGCAGGAGACCGCGCCCTACTGGACGCATTTCTTCACGGGCGTCCCCGCGCCGGGCGGGTGCTGGATGGTCCTGACGCCGGCCATGATCGCGCTCGCGCTCGACTCCAAGTGGATGCCGTCGCCGTATCTGGGCATCTTCATGCTTCTCTTCGTCGGCACTCTGATGGCGAGCCGCCTGCCGACGATTTCGCTGAAGCATCTGCACGTCTCGAAGAAAGTCCTTCCGCTCGTCCTGGCGGGGCTTCTCTTCCTCATTGCCCTGCTCGTCGCGAACTTCTGGCTTGCGCTGGGCGTCCTCGGCGTCGCCTACATCCTGACAGTCCCGCTGTCGTCGCTCTTCTTCGTCCGTGCGCGCGCGAGATACGAGGCGCGCGCGAAATAATGGAAATAGCCCCCTGCTGCCTCACGATCGCCGGCTCGGACTCCGGCGGCAACGCGGGCGTCCAGGCCGACTTGCGCACCTTCCACGCCTACGGCCTCCACGGCTGCAGCGTGATGGCCGCGCTGACGGCGCAGAACCCCTTCGGCGTCAAGGCCATCCACGCCGTTCCCGCCGACTTCGTCGCCGCGCAGCTCGACGCCGTGCTGGGCGTCTACGAGATTCGCGCCCTCAAGACGGGGATGCTTTCCGACCCCGAAGCCATCCGGGCGATTTCCGAGAGGCTCGCCCGCCATCCCGAAATCGCCAAGGTCGTCGACCCCGTCATGGTCGCGACGAGCGGCGCGCGCCTCGTGTCCGAGGAGGCGATGAAGGCGGTCGTCGAGAGCCTTCTTCCGCTGGCCACGCTGATGACGCCGAACCTCCCCGAGGCGGAGGTCCTCTGCGGCGGCGCGATGCGCCCGCAGGCGCAGCGCCTCGGCGACGTCGCGCACGCGGCCGACTTGGCGAGGGAGCTTTCGCGCCGCTACCGCTGCGCCGTTCTCGTCAAGGGGGGGCACGGCGAGAACGCCGAGGCGGTCGACGTTTTGTGCGTCCGCCCCGACGAGCCCGTCGCGACGTTCGCCATGGCGTGGGTGAAAAACCCCGTCTCCACGCACGGCACGGGCTGCACGCTGTCGGCGGCCCTGGCGGCGGAATTCGCGCGGGGCGCGTCCTTGCGCGACGCCGTTCGCGGCGCGAAGGACTACGTCCACCGCGCCATCGAGCACGGGTTTCTCGTCGGAAAGTCGTGCGGCGTGTTAGGCTTCCGGTAGGCGAGCGAGCCTCGCGGAGATCCGCTCCAGGGGGATCGCGGTCAAGGCCGACACGGCGCGGCGGTAGTCCTCCAGCTGCGCGGCGTATCGTTCGGGGTTCTTGAGGGAGCTCTTGAAGTCGACGATCTCGGCGGACAGCCCCGCCGGGGTCTTGAAGAAGGTCACGCGGTCGAAGCGGCCCGACATCCACGCGCCGTCCACGAAGACCTCGAAGGGCTTTTCGCGCCAGAGCTCGACGAACCCCTCGGGGCGCGGGAGCGCGGGCGAGAAGAGGACTTTCTCCATTTTGGCGTGGCTCTCGACGCCCCGCCGCCGCGCGTCTTCGCGCACTGTCCGTCGCCAGAAGAGCGTGTCGGCCGGGATGCCGGACTCGAAGCGGCGCGACGGGAGAAGACGGTGGACGTCCGTGCGCTTCGCCCGCGCGAAAGGCATCGTCGCCGGGCGCGAAGGCTCTTGGGGGGCGACCGTCGGCGCGGCGGGCGTCTGGGCGAGGGAGGTCACGTCCCGATGTTCAAGCCTCTCGCGGAGATCCGCGTTTTCCACGAGCGCCCGGCGGACGAGCGTCGAGAAGCGCAGGGTGGTCCCGTTGACGGGCTCCGGCGCCAGGACGAGCGTCATCGCCTTCTTGGCCCTCGTGAGCGCCACGTAGTAGGTGCAAAGCTCCTCCTGCGTCCGGCGGAGCGTCTGCTCTTCAAAGGCTTCCTTGAGGCGCGGGTGAAGCTTTGCGACGTGTTCGTTCACCATGGGAAGGGCCCATCCGTCGCCCTTGAGGATGTCGTCCTTGTTCTTTTCAAGGCCGTCCGTCCCCTCGTAGAGGGGGACGACGACATAGTCGAATCCAAGCCCCTTGGCGTGGTGGATCGTCATGATCCGGATCTTCCCTTCGGCGGCGTGCGTCCGCTTCTTCTGCGAGGCGAGGTAGTCCTCGAAGTCGGAGAGGTGCGTGTCGGGCTTCATGACGAGCTCGAACTCGGCGGCGGCGCGCAGCATGTCCGTGTAGCGCTCCTCCGCGAAGACGTCCCAGGCCTTTTCGGGGTCTTCGTCAAGATGCCCGCGCAGCTCGCGGAACGTGCGCACGAGCCCGCGTTCGGAAAGCGCCTTGGCCATTTCAAGGGAGAGCGCGGCTTGGGACGGCACGCCGCCGGGGTATTTCGCGCGGGCGAGCGGCGTCCGCAGGAAGTGGTTGTAGGCGAGGCGGTCGGCGGGGTGGTCGGCGAGCTGGACGAGGTCGAGAAAGGCCGACAGCGTGGACGCGCCCAGGAGCTCGGTCTCGCCTTCCCAGATGACGCCTTCGACGCCTTTCGTCTTGAGCTCGTCGGCGAGAAGCCGTCCGAAGCCGTTCTTGCGCACGAGAATGGCCGTGGAGACGTTGCGCCGGCGCGGGTCGTCCTCCGTCAGGCCGATCGTCGCCTCCAGGGCGCGGAAGACGGGGTCGATGAAGGCCTCCTTCTCCCGGCTGGCCGCTTCGGCGATGCGGACGAACCCGAGAACGCCCGTGTCGTGCGCCACGTGGAGCGGGGCCGACCAGACGCACGCGGGGAACTCGCTCTTGACGACGCCCGCCTCGTCGGAGAAGACGGCGTTGACGGCCTCGACGACGGCAGGGCCCGAGCGGTACGTCTCGGTCAGCTCGCGGATTTCGTAGTGCCCGGAGTCGCGCTCCTTGAGGAAGATCGAGATGTCGCCGTTCCGCCACCCGTAGATGGCCTGCTTCGTGTCGCCGACGATGAAGAGCGCCTTCTCGCCGTCGGACTGCTTGGCCTCGTCGATGAGGTTCGAGAGGGCCTTCCACTGCTCGCGGCTCGTGTCCTGGAACTCGTCGAGGGCCCATGCGCGGATGTGCGAGTCGGTGCGGTATTCGAGGGCGAGGCGGCTTTCGTCCGGCAGGGCGGAGATGAGCCGGGGAACGTCGTCGAAGACGAGATGCCCGCGTGCGCGGACGCGCCGGTCGTAGGCCTTCTCGAAATCGGCGAGAAGGCGTCCGTAGCCTTGGGCGAGGCGGAGCTTCTCGCTGAACGAATACGCGAAGACGTCGCGAAGGGCCGTGCGGACGACGGCCGTCTCGTCGCACGTGAGGGCGATCTCCCGGCGGTTGAACGCGAATCTGTAGGCGGGGTCGTCGAAGGGTCGCTCGATTTTCTCCAGAAGGGCTTTCGCAAAGCCTTTGGGCGACGAGAAGCTGCCCCGAAAGGAGCGGACCCATCTCGCGAAGTCCGTCCACTTCTCCTTGTCGCGGGAGCGGCCGAACGTCTCCTCCAGGCGCTCCGCGTCCCGGCGAAGGCGTTTGCGGCCTTCCTGCGGCGAAAAGACGAAGTCGACGTCCTCCCCGAAAACGGTCTTGGGGTCTCCCCATGCGCTTGGGGAGGCGTTGGCGGCAAAGGCCTTGTGCCATTGGGCGACGATCTTCTTGTAGTCCCCGACGAAGGACTTCGGGTTCTCGCTTTTTTTCGCGAACCGGAAGGCGTCGCCAAAGGCCTTCCGGTCTCCCCGCCCCGTCCGATGCAGGATCGAGGAGGCGACCTGCGTCTGCGCGAGCGCTTCGGAATACGGCCCCATGATCTCGATGTCGCCCACAAGCCCCAGCTCCAGAGGGAAGACGCGCAAAATGCGCATGAGGAAGCTGTCCAGCGTGCCGATCTGCGAAAGGTGCTGCGTGGCGAGGACCTTGCGGAGGGCGGCGGCGGCCTTCTCGTCGGTCTCGGCCTGCGACGCGAGGCGCGTCACGAAACGCGCGAAGATCTCGCCGGCGGCCGCCCGCGAGAAGGTGAGGGCGACGATCTCGCGTGGCTCGACGCCCTGGTTGAGCAGGGAGATGAGGTATTCGACGAGCTGATGCGTCTTGCCCGTCCCGGCGGAGGCTTCAATGAGCAAGTTCATTCAGTCGCCTTTCCTGGTCTAGAATCCACGTTTTCGAGACCGCCTCCTCTGGAGAGGGCCTGAGCCATTTTCCGTAGTCGTATTTCCACAGATCTCCCTTGCCGGGCTTCCAGAAGACGCCTCGCTCGATTCGGCGGATGGCGGCCTTGACGGCCTCCTCCTTCTCCTGCAGTCCGCCGGCATGGAAGACGAGAGGCGTTTCCATCTCGATGTCGTCGGAGAAGAGCGTGCTCTCGGACGAGCTCCCAAGGATGCAGTAGGCGGCCGAGAGGTTTTCCCGCGTCAGGCCTTCGAGGCTCTCGCTCGCAAATCCTGAATCCGTGGCGCGGCCGCTCGTCGCCATGGCGCAGTAGAGGGGCAGCTGCACGCTCGTCTTTGCGTTCTCGAACGCCTTGTCAAGGCTGTCCCACGTCTTGTAGTCGAGGATGCACCAGCGTCCTTCGCGCGCGTTGTAGTCGATTCGGTCGCACTTGCCCGAAATGGTCGTGCGTCGGGCGGGGTCGTTCGGCGAGGGGGCGTAGGCGACCTCGAACTTGCATTCGCTCTGGCGGATGACCCATCCTTGCCTCCGTCGCTCGGCCTGGATCTTGGCGAAGTCGGCGAGCCGCCGCTTGATGCTCTCGCCCTGCATCCAGACGATGGCGGGCGGGTTCGGCCCGAAGCGCAAGGCGAGGCACTCGTCGACCTTCCCCTGAAGGAAGCGGCGGATCTCCTCGTCGTCCTCCGAGTCCTTGACAGGGCCCTTCGCGAAGGCCTCCAGCGATTCGTGGGCGATGTTTCCGTAGTCGCTCGCCTCCAGCTCTTCGGCGCGGAAGGAGATCTTCTTCGCGCCGAGCACGCGCTTCAGGTAGTAGGTGAAGGGGCATCTCAGGTAGGTGTCGAGATCCGACGGCGAGGATTTGAGAAGGGGCTCGTCGTCCTTCGGGACGGGCAGGTCAAGCCGCCACGACGGGGCGATGGAGAAGGGGGGATCGTCGCGGGCGAGGGTCTCCTCCCCGTAGAACGCCGTGACGCGCCGGCGGAGGTCGCCGTTGTCCGCCGTCTCGAAAAGGAGGCGCGAGGGCTTCTGCGCGTCGCCTTTCGCGTCAAAGGTGTGGAAGAAGACCTTGACGGCGCCCGGCTTCCGGCTTTCGAGGGCGAAGCGCAGGATGGCGCGGTCGCGCCGCTCCTTCGCGGCGTTGTCGGCGAGGCCCAGCTGGCGGCGCAGGGAGTCGGGCAGGAAGGGATGCCCCACGGTCGACTCCGGCACGCACCCTTCGCAGAAGCCGGCGATGACGAGCTCGGGCGTTTCGAGGAAGCCGAGCTCCATCCAGCCGTCCGTGAGGATGACGTCGCCCGCGTCGGGCTCGAGCTCGTATGTCGCCTCCCGCAGGCGGAGCGAGAAGAGCGTCTCGGCGTCGGGGTCCTCACGGCCGTCGTCGGGGAGACATTCGGTCATGAGCGCGTTGAGCGTCTCGGCGGCGGCGACGAACTCGCGGTCGGCGTGGCAACGCTCGTCGAGGAAGACGCCGTGGAAGACGCTCGCGAGAAGGCTCCGCAGCGGCTTTTTCGTCAGCTCCTCGTCCATGAATTCGACGATGCGGCGGAGCTTCCCCCGGACGTGGCCCTTCAGGGCGTCCATCGTCTCGGGGAGAACCTCCGCCTGTGCGCGGTCGAGGCCGTCGAGGGCGTCCGTGATGTCCTTGTCCGAGAAGGAGAGCTTCTTCTGGAGGTGGCGGCGGACGTCGGCGCTTCGGAGGAAGGCCGAGAACGTCGCGTAGTCGCGCGTCCGCTTGAGGGCGACGATCTGCGCGACGAGATGCCCCAGGGACGACGTGACGAGCCGCGTGGCGGCGGGGTTGTGGATCTTGAGCCCCTTCGCCTTGAACGCCGACTCGATCTCCGGGAAGAGCGCGCTGTCGGCGACCGAGAGGGCGGGATACGCCTCGTCGTCCTTGACGGCGGCGAAGAACGCCGCGATCCGCTCGGCCTCCTCCTGCGGCGTCGCGCAGCGCGTGACGGCCTCGAAGGGCACGAGCGGCGAGGGCGCGGCCTCGTTCCGGAGGCAGGCGTCGAAGTCGTCGAAGCGGAGGGTCTCCTCGATCTCCGGGTGGTCGAACGTGGCCGCCTGGAGGGCGAGGAGGCGGTCTTCCTTGCCGTGCTCTTGAAGATGCTTTCGGGCCCTCTCCTCAAGGTCGGCGCACTCGCGCCAGCGCTCGAATTCGTCGGGACGCTCCTTCTCGACGATGTCCGCGACGTCCCGGAAGGTGAGGGCCTTGGGCTCCAGGAGCGTGCGCAGGTCGACGTATTCGCGGGCGCGTTCGAGGCGCAGCTCGAAGGGGGCGTCGGGGTCTTTCGCCTTCAGGGCCTCCGCGAACGCCTTCAGCTCGTCGGCGCGCGTGGTCGAGGACGGCTCGTCGAGGAGAAGCGTGGCCGGCGTCTTGACGAGCGGCGGGACGATGGCGCCGAAGCGTTCGGCGAGGGCGAGGCGAAGCCGCCGCGAGGACTGCGAGGTCGGCACGACGACGCAGACGTGTTCAAGGGACTTCGCGCCGCTGGGCAGGGTGCGCACGCGCGCGGCGAGGCTGTCGAGGGCTTGTTGGAGAAGGGGTTTCATGGCGTTTCGAAAGGCCATTATATCGCAATTTCGCGAGACGTGTCAACGCGGATTCTTCCATAAATGGTATAATAAGACCTTGACGAGAGAATCCAGCCATGAACGAGAAAACAGTTGTCGTGATCCCGACGTATGACGAGCGGGAGAATGTCGGGCCGATGGCCGAGGCCGTCCTGTCCTTGCGCGTCCCGTCGCTTGAACTCCTGTTCGTCGACGACAGTTCGCCGGACGGCACGGGCGGCGTCCTGGACGCGATGGCGCAGAAGGACCCGCGCGTCCACGTCCTGCACCGCGTGAAGAAGGAGGGGCTTGGCCGCGCCTACGTCGCGGGCTTTCGCCGTGCGCTGGAATTGGGGGCGGCGCGGATCGTCCAGATGGACTGCGACTTCTCGCACGACCCGAAGGACGTGACGCGCCTTCTCGCGGAGGACGCCGACCTCGTGATCGGCTCGCGCTACGTGCCGGGCGGCGCGACGCCGGGCTGGCCCTTCAAGCGGCGGCTCGTCTCGCGCGCGGGCGGGCTTTTCATCCGCGCCGTGACGGGGATGCCGCTCCGCGACCCGACGGGCGGCTTCAAGTGCTGGAAGGCCGCGACGCTGAAGCGGATCGACTTCGAGACCGTCGCCTCGAAAGGCTACTCGTTCCAGCTGGAGATGAACCACCGCGCGTGGAAGGCCGCCTGCTCCATCCGCGAGATCCCGATCGTCTTCACCGACCGCGTGCAGGGCTACTCGAAGATCACGCCCGGCATCGCGACGGAATCCGTCAGAATCGCGTTTGCGCTCCGCTTCGGCAAGAAGGGAACGCCCGATGCCGCGAAGAGCCTCTCGTGACGGACGCGCATTGCCATGTGAGCGGCGGCGACACGTCCGTCCGCGAACTTCTTGTCGGCCGCGACTTCGTCGGCGTCCATCCGTGGGAGGAGGAGCAGCCGGATGTGGCTCTCCACGGATTTGCACGGATGAGCACGGATTGTGAGGCGCGGCCGGATGCGAATTGTGAGGCTTGGCCGCAATCCGTGTCAATCCGTGACAATCCGTGGATGAAAAACGACCCCTGCGTACGCGACATCGAGACGTGGCTTCGCGGCCGCCTCGCGGCGGACCCGCGCCTTGGCGTGGGCGAGATCGGCCTCGACCGCCTGAAGACGCGCACCGTCTCGCCGCAGATGCGCGAGGTCTTTGCGGCGCAGCTGCGCGTCGCACGAGAGTTCGGCCGCCCCGTCGTCCTGCACGGGGCGAAGTGCTGGGGCCAAGTCGTCAAGGCAATCACCGAATTGTCGAACAATCGAATCACCGAATCAACGAGCTCGGCCTCAGGTCTCTCAAGTCCCTCTCGCCCCTCCCTCCCCTCAAGTCTCTCTCGCCTCTCTTGTCTCTCTCGTCCTTCCCCTCCCTCCTGCCGCTTTCTCTTCCACGGCTTTTCGCGAAGCGACGGGCTTCTGCCCGACATCGTCGCCCTGAACGGCTACGTCTCCGTCGGCCCGGCGGTCTTGAACGACCACGCCGTCAACTACCGCGAGCTTGTCAAGAAGATTCCGCTGGAGCGACTTCTCGTCGAGACGGATCGCGACAGCGAGGCCGCGTCTTTCCTCAACCCGCTGACGGGGAAGCCTCTTTCCGTCCGCGACGTGCTTGCGAAGACGGCGGAGCTCCGAGGCCTTGC
>CAVGMG010000004.1:0-25628 GCA_963630185.1 Alistipes onderdonkii
TCGAATGGCGACTGATTGCCTGAAGGGTGGATCTTCCGCCGGCTTTTTCCTTTCCTCTTTTCCACCATTCCACTTTTCAACTTTCTCAACGCAAAGTCCGCAAAGGGTTTGACGCAAAGGGCGCAAAGTTTTTAGACAGGATTCACAGGATTGCCAGGATTTCTTTTTAGCCACGAATGAACACGAATCACCGCAAATCTTTCGTGCCGATTCGTGAAGATTCGTGGATAATATTAGGTTTTAGGTTTTAGGTTTCAGGTTTTAGCTGCGTGGGTGGAAAAGTGGAAGAGTGGAAAGGTGGAAAAGTTGTTAGCCACGAATAGACACGAATCTCCACAAATCTTTCGTGCTGATTCGTGAAGATTCGTGGCTAAAACCTAAAACCTATAACCTAAAACCTTTCCACCGTTCCACTTTTAAACTTTTCCACTCTTAAAATTCGCACTTGCATTTCTAATGCTCTTTATGGTATACTATCAATCACTTTTCGGAACACGGGGTTGTGGCGCAATTGGTTAGCGCACTGGACTGTCGATCCGGGGGTTGCGGGTTCGAGCCCCGTCGACCCCGCCAGTACGTAAAAGTCTTGGGCTTCTCGCCTCGTTTCATTGCCTCGTGGTGTAATGGTAGCACCGCAGATTCTGATTCTGCTTGTTGGGGTTCGAGTCCCTGCGAGGCAACCACTTCCGCGCTTTTTAGAGGCCAACAATTTCCATAGTCAAAACGCCGAAGTTGTGGTATAATTCAGAAAGTTGTCGATTACCCGTCTGGAGGAAATTCCGCCTGGAAGGAACTGGCGACTCGTTCATGAAGAAAGCCTTTACACTTATCGAATTGCTCATCGTCATCGTCGTCCTGGCCATCCTGGCCGGCCTCATCTTCCGTTTGGGCGGCATCGGCAGCTCCTCGGGCGCGCGCAACAAGACCGTCGCCCGCCTCCAGCGCCTCGAAAACGCCCTCTCGGGCTACTACGCCGCCTTCGGGTCGTATCCGCCCGTCCAGCTCCAGGGGCGCAGCCGCAACATCGCCTACGAAGTCAACGGCTACGGCATCCAGCAGACGTCGAGGAACCCCGTCTCGGGCAACACGCTCGTCTGGAAGCAGGTCGAGGCCGCGTGCCGCGCCCAGCCCGTCTCCATGGAGTTCCCCTACGACAGGGGCTACCAGGACTATGTCGACGCCGTCGCCGCGCAGCTCAAGCGCCTCCACGACGACGGCGTCGCGCCCTACAAGGACAACGACGCGCTCGGCTACGGCTTCGACGGCCTCCGCACGCCCTCCCAGCTCAGCGGCAAATACGACGAGACGGCCTGGACGGAGGTGCAGGTCTTCAAGTTCGGCCTCATGAGCTACCTCCTGCCGCGCTACCTCGTCATGATGGGCCATGAAGAAGATAAACTCTACGACAACTTCGCGCAGTGGGACGACAACAACCAGCTCCCCGCGCGGTTCGAGGACGGCGTCTCGTATGGCGACTGGAAGGAGATGAACCAGGTCTTCACGGCGCAGAACAACGCGCAGTGGAAGATTTCGCTCCTGCCCTCGCAGGCCATCACGGCGCGGTGGCTGCCGAACTTCGAGAACGTCCTCTCGTGCAACAAGGGCGGCGTCTACTACGGCATCGACATCACGAGTTCCGACACGATCGACATCTCGAACGGCCGGCTTTCCGTCGGCAACGCCTGGCCGAAGCTCTACTCGTCGGGCGACAGCCAGTCCGGCACGGGCACGAGCGGCACGCAGCAATACGCCCTCAACGAGATCACGATGCGCGACGGGTGGGGGAACGAGCTCTACTACTACTCCCTGCCGCCCTACCAGAGCTACCGCGTGTGGAGCGCGGGCCCGAACGGCAGGACCTTCCCGCCCTGGATCTCGCCGGAGGAGGACGTCTACAAGCAGAACAAGGACACGATTCAAAGCTGGGTCGCTGACGACATCGTGCAGATGAAAGAATGAAAAAGGCCTTTACACTCATCGAGATGCTGGTCGTTTTGGGCATCATCGCCGTCCTCGCGGGGGCGACGAGCATCGGCTACTCCTCCTTCGTCAGGAAGGCGCAGACGGCGCGCGGCGTCGAGCTCGTGAGCAACGTCAAGACGGCGCTGGAGTCGATCCTCCAGGCCGACGACGCCTGGCCGCGGCTCATCTACCTCAAAGGGCAGGGCGGGAACGGCGAGCTCACCTCCGAGGTCGGGGCGGTCCTCGCCCAGCGCGGCGTGATGACGCTGACGCTCTCGTCGTCGGGGACGCGCCTCGCGGGCCTCGACCAGTGCGGCATCGTCTCGCCCTGGGCGCTCGACGTCATCAAGCGCAAGCTCTCCTCGGGCTCGGTCGCCGACTCGACGAAGGTCCCCTCCGGCGGGACGATCGCCGACCACCGCCTCCGCTTCGCGGTCGACGGCGACTACGACGGCATCACGGAGACGGCGGTGAGCGCCTCGGGCGGCACGGGCGGCGCGAAGGTCCGCGCCAGCGTGTGCGTCTGGTGCGCCGGCTTCGACGGCAAGTTCGGCACGAAGGACGACATCTACAGCTGGACGCCCGGACAGGAGGTGCGCTGATGCGGCGGCGCGGCTTCACCATCATCGAGCTTCTCATCGTCATCGCCGTCATCGGCATCCTGATGGGCATCGTGACGGGGGCGGCCCTCGGCTCGATCCGGGGGGCGCGGACGAAGCGCGCCGAGGCGATGCGCGTCGCCCTGGAGCAGGCGATCACCGCCTACTACGCCCAGACGGGGAAGTGGCCGACGCTCATCGAGAGCAAGGCCAGCAGCGCCTCGACGGAATCGGACTACACCTTCACGCCCGACGAGACGGACAAGATCTTCCAGCAGGTCGTCGGCAAGGGCTTCGGCAAGGACGGCACGCGCTCGCCCCTCGTCGACGCGACGGCCCTCTTCGTCGCCAACAAGAACAAGCTCGGCAACAGCGGGAAGGGCTGCCGCGACAACCACAAGAACAGGCGCCTCTCCACGTATTGCGGCGACCAGCGCTGCATCCACGGCGTCGACTTCACGCGCGCCGTCGCGCGGAGCGGGCGCGACCACATCCAGTTCGCCCAGATGGCGTTCGGCTATCCAGGTCCCGAAGAGGGGCGCTTCTGCCGCTACTTCATCACGTATCATGCGCAGACGGACTCCGTCTCGGTGTCAAAATGAAAAAGGGCTTCACACTTCTCGAACTTCTCGTCGTGGTGGCCATCATGGGCCTCCTCGGCGCGGCGGCCACGGGCAGCTACTCGGCGCTCGTGCGCGGCATGCGCGAGCGCGCGGCCGTGACGACGGCCTCCGCCATGCTGCGCATGGCCAAGGAGCGCGCGCACATCGACCGCCAGCCGACGGCCGTCTTCTGCTACAACCGCCTCCTGAAGGCGCCGACCTCGACGGAGAACGGCGTGGTCGTCGGCGTCATGACGGCCGTGCGCCAGGCGGGGCGGCTCACGTTCGTGAGCGGGCGCAACCTGTGCGACGAGTTCGCCGACCTCGACAAGACCTACGAGGTCGAGGAGAACGAGACGAAGCTCGCCAACGGCGGCGGCGTCCGCCTCTACAAGTTCGAGGGCACGTCCATGAGCGAGATGAAGTATTCCATCATCTCGACGCGGGTGCGCCCCTACGAGACGAGCATCTACCTGGCCTCGCTCAACGACGGCAGCGGGGGGACGACGAACCACGTCATGATGGCCTACTACGACCTCAACCGCTCGATCCACCAGCCGACGTGGCGCGCGGGCGACAGCTACGCCTTCGAGATCTCCGAGTCCTTCCTGCCCGAGGGCGTCATCTTCGGGTCGAGCGTGCCGTCCTCGACGACGTCGGACACGCTCGTCTCGACGCTCGTCTTCGACCCCGCGAGCTCGTCCGACAAGACGGTCACGCTCTCGTCGACGCGGCCCGATTCGAGCGGGTCTCCCAAGGCGTTCAACCAGATCGGCACGGCGACGTCCGATCCAGACGAGGCGATCTGATGAAAAAGGGCTTTACGCTGATCGAGGTCAATCTCGCCATCCTGATCATGGCGACGGGCGTGCTCGTCATGTGCGGCCTCTACTCGCTGGGCTTCCGCGAGAGCCGCCAGAGCGCGGAGGACGTCGTCGCCGTCTCGTTCGCGGAAACTTACCTGGGGCCTCTCGTCCAGGGCCTTTCCGCGACGAACATGACGTGGAGCAAGTGGGAGCAGATCGGCGACACCCCCTCCGGCGCCGAGACGGCCAAGATCGCGCAGGGCGTCTCGCCCGCCGGCGGCTGGAAGGACTACATCCAGGTCCAGAGCGACGGCTCCTTCCGCGTCAACGGCTCGCCGCGAAGCAAGGCCGACGGCGTGTGGAACGAGATCATGAACCAGGTTCCCTCGCCCTACAAGGGCTCGATGCCGAGCCTGTCGACCGACTACGACTACGCCCTCGTCGCCACGCGCCAGGGCTCCGTCATCCAGCTGGCCTTCCGCGCCGCGCGCCGGCGGAACACGCTCATGTCGCAGCCGCTTTTCGTGTCCGAAGTCCGCTTCCAGGGAGACCCCGACAAATGAGACGCGCCTTCACCCTGATCGAGCTTCTCGTGGCGAGCATCCTCCTGGCGATGCTCGTGACGATCCTGACCATGCTCTTCAACCAGTCGTCCATCGCCTGGCGCACCGGCACGGCGAGCATCGTCAACCTGAACCAGACGCGCGAAGGGCTCGGCACGCTCGCCGACATCTACGACGACGTCCTCCCCGGCCTCGGCGACGACGCGTCCTCGCCGCAGGTCGCCAAGCGCACCGTGTCCGTCTGGTCGAAGAACGCCGCGAACGCGCTGCGCACCGACCGCGCGTTCGACACGGTCGACTTCGGGTCGGCGTCGTCCTTCACGTACGACGACGCGAAGACGGCGAAGGCGACCGACGTGTCGGGGACGTCGAGCGGCGTCTCCGTCTCGTTCTTCGCCGTCGGCGTGAGGAGCCTCGGGCCGGACGGCCGCGAGAACACGGAGGACGACGTCAGCACGTGGCCGGAGGAGATCGACTGATGAAAAAGGCCTTTACCCTTGTGGAGCTTCTCGTCGTCCTCGCGATGATCTCCGCGCTCATCGCGGCGATGGCCGTCTCGACGGCGCGGGCGCGCGAGCGCGCGAAGATCTCGCGCGCGACGCAGGAGACGCGGGAGATCACGAACGCCATCCTCGCCTACGAGCAGTATGCGCCCGACCGCACGCTGGAGGCGCACGCGACGGGCGGCGGATGGCAGGACTGCACGGAGAGCAGCATGAAGATGATCCTGGGCGGCGAGACGGGGGAGACGGGCAGCCCCATCCCCGTCCTCTACAACGCCGCCGTCACGCGGGGCGCGCTCCGCGACCCCTGGGGCCGCCCCTACCAGTTTCTGATCCAGAAGGCCTCGACCGTTTCGAGCGGACAGAACGCGGGGCTTGGCAACGTGTCGTTCAAAAGCTCGGCGGCTCTGCCGAACTTCTGGCGTCTTTCGGATGAGGAGCGGAGTCGATGACGCATAGCAAAAAAGGGTCGGCGCTGCTGATCGTCCTGGGGATGCTCTCCTTCATGGTCGTCTCGGCCGTCGGGTTTTCCGTCTACATGCGCCAGAGCCGCACGCCGTCCAGCCACCTGCGCCGCGTCGCCTCGTCGCGCTACCTGCTGAAGGCCGCCCTCGCGAACGCCATCGCGCGTCTCGACGGCGCGGCGTCCTCCGTCAGCGGCGCGATCAAGTGCGAAGGCGTCTACGACGACCCGTATCCGGGCGTCTCCGCCGAGAGCCTTGTGGACAACCAGAACGGCGACCTCTGGACGAAGCGCATCTTCACGCCGTTCGGCCTCGTCGACTCGTCGGAGACGGTCTCCACGCTGACGCTGGAGGCGCTCGCGTATCTGCCGCCCGCCGTCATCAACGAGGCGCGCGTCTACTCGCGCCAGACGCGGACGGCCACCTGGCGGAACCTCTCCTACGACATGGGCCGCTACGCCTTCACCGCCGTCGACGTGTCGGACTGCTTCGACCTCAACAAGCTCCTCGCCGCGAAGAGGCGGACGAGCGCGGCGAACGAGCGCGTCAACTTCTCGTCGCTCGTGCCGGACGGGGAGGGGAGCGCGTTCGACAGCCTCCTCCAGAGGTGCGGCGACATCCCGTTCGTCTCGCTCGCCGACTTCAACGTCGTCGCCGGGTCGTCGTCCGACTACGCGCCGTTCAGCAAGTTCATTTCCTCGGGGTCCGACCCCTCCATCTACCGCGACGACGAGCACGTGAAGAACGCGCTCTTCATCACGGACACGTGGTTTCCGCCCACGAACGCGACGGCGACCGTCGACGCCTCGACGCAGATCGACCTCTCGGAAACGCCGCGCCCCTACACCTCGTTCGACGCGCACAACCTCTTCGAGGCCGACGAGCGGCGCGACGACAAGCTCTACGACCTTCTCCTGGAGAACCTCGGCGGCGCGGGGCTGCTCGCCTGCCTCTACGACTACCTGGACCCCGACTCCGTGCCGATTTCGCTGGCGCTGCCGACGGTCGAGACGCAGCCCATGGTCTCGTCGCTCTCGCTCATTTCCGAAAGCCAGAACGCGCAACTTGAGATGACGTCGGAGAAGACAGTATCGCCGGTGGTCACGGTCTCGAAAAACGGCGAGGAGTATTCCCTCAAGCGGACGATCTCGAAGCACGAGCTGAAAGTGCCGCGCCTCGACCTTGTCGTGTCGGGAACGGCGGCGTTCCCCTTCAAGCGCATCACGTCGGATCGCTCGAAGGGCCCGTGGAAGGTGAAGACGCTCGTCGCGCTCTTCTTCGGGTCGAAAGATCTTCTCGCGCGCGTCAAGGATTCGTCGCTTCTCCATCCCAAGAAGGAGTGGTGGAGTTCGACGCCGTCCGTCAGCGATGCCGAGGGCGTCATCTGGGGCAAGGGCGAGACGGCTCTCTCGTTTTCCGACAACATCGAAAAGTCCGAGGACGCCATCAAGGACTACGTGGTTGACGTCTCCCTTCCCGAAACGACGTTCCCGCTCTATTACGATGTCATGGAGGAGGAAAAAGGCCCTAAGGCGACGGAGTTCACGACGTCTTTCAAAAAGAAGACGGTGGACGGCACGGACGAGGGGTCGAAGCTCTACCTTTACGAGGCGAACGGCGAGGGGAAGGGCTTCCGCGAAAAGGCCTCCTCCGCCTACAAGGAGAAGGTCTTCATCACAGCGGAGGAGCTGACGGCGAACCACGGCGCGAACAGCCAGAACTGGACGGAACTTTCCGACGATGCGGAGTTCCGCCCCTACATGGCCGTGTGGGTGCGCGTGGAGGACAAGGACGGGAACACGGTCGACCTCGTGCCGGCGTGCCCTGCGGACGACGACGACTGGCTTGAGACGAGCTACGGCGACCTTGCGAGCGAGGTGGAGGGCTTTTCGGGCTCCAAGAGGCCTCTCATCTCCTTCAAGTTCGAGCCGCTCTTCTCGATGAAGAAACTCGCCGACGAGACGACCTCCGCGACCACGCTCGAAAGTTCCAACTTGAGCGAGCCGACGGACTGGCGTTCGCTCTACGTCGTCGACCCGCGCTTCAACTACGCGCCCGAGGACTGGTTCGGCACGGACGAGGCGGACGCCTCCAAGGACAACTGGATCGCCCACATCGGGCTTTCGACGGGCAACAAGGTTCTGGGCGTGAACGGCCGCGACAGCGACATCTTCATGGCGACGAGCGACCAGGGCTATCTCCAGTCCATCGGGGAGCTCGCCTTTCTGCCCGCCCTCCAGGACATGACGGGGAATCTCAACGACCCGTTCTCGGGCGACTTCTCCGGGGTGTCCCGCTACCACGGTCGCAACGACTTCTCCTCGCGCAGCACCGAGAGCATGACAGGCTTCGCCAACGGCTCGTTCTTCTGGCGCACGTATTCCTCGTTCGACCGGGGCGACGGCGTCGACCCCATCTACAATTTAAGCGACGGCACGAAGACCTACTCCGTCTTTTCGGGCCAGCGCGACTTCAGGGTCAACCCGTTCTCGCCCGACCGCCGCATCCTGGAGGCGGCGTTCAAGGACACGCCCTACGACTGGTTTGTCGCCTCGACGAACGAGACGACGAACCCCACGGCGACGCTGGAGACGAGCGACCGCGCGGACTGGGCCTTCTGCAAGGACTCGCCCGTCGCCAAGCTGACGGACGCCGAGCGCGACGAGATCATCGAGCGCTTCCAGGCCGCGCTCCGCACGGCGGCGCGGAACGGAAAGACCTGGGAGGAGGCGTTCGAGGGCCTTGCCTGGAAGAGCACCGGCGTGGGCGACGACGCGAAGAAGACCTTCCTCGGCGTCGAGCTCGGCAAGCCTCTCCACGACGTCGACCGCAAGTATCTCTACTCGTTCTGGCGCGAGTGCTTCCAGAACCGCCAGCAGCTCTTCCTCGTCTTCATTCGCGCCGAGCCCCTGACGGTCGGCGGCTCCGGGGCGAACGCGCTGGGGACGGCGCAGCTGGGCGCGCGCGGCGTCGCGCTCGTCTGGCGCGACCCGAAGCCTCCGATGCGCGGATGCTCGGAGCGGCCGAAGCGCACAGGCCTCACGGGGCCCGGTGCGTGGAATGCCTACTACGAGAAGTGTGCGCCGCATCGCACGCGCGTTCTCTTCTACCATCCCTTCGACTAAAAAGGACGACCCATGAAAGCGACGAAACGGACTCTTGAGTTTACGTTGGTGCGGGCCGAGGTCTCGGCGTCGCCCGAGAAGCGCCTCCTGAAGACGAACCTGATCTGCGTCGACCTCGTCTGGCCGCGCGCCGGCATCGCGAAGAAGTCCGCCGCGCGCGAGATGACGGCGCACAAGGGGCTTGTGGACTTCACGAAGGAGGCGTGGGTCAAGCGCGTCCTCTTCCGCGAGGAGGTCCTCTCGCACTGCGGCGTCGCCGTCAGCGTGACGGAGCCCGTCACGCTCCAGCTGGCGAAGCGGTTTCTGCGGTTGACCGCCAAATACGCCCTCAAGATGGGCGCGGACTTCACCGAGAAGGCGATGGTCGGCTATGCGGACATCGCCTCGTCGCCGATCGACGCGCTCGCGCAGATGCTGGGCGAGAAGGACACGCCCAAGGCGATCGCGCAGGGCGTCCTCGACCTCACGCACCTCCCGGAGAGCGGCGAGACGAAGGTTCTCTCCGTTCCGCTCGTGCGTCCGAAGACGGAGACGGTCATCGGGCGCGTGACCCTTGAGGTGCGCGGCGAATAGGGGCGGCGGACATGGCGCGTGCAGCAGTCGTCCTTCTTTTCGGCGGCCTCGGGCTTTCGCTCGCGGCGGCGACGCGGCCGTTCGCGGACTACCAGACGGTCATCGACCGCCAGATGTTCGGCGCCCCGCCGAAGGGCTTCGACCCCTCCAAGATGCCGAGCGACGTCGCCAAGGCCAACTCCAAGGCGGAGCAGGAGAAGAGCAAGGCCGAGGAGAAGATCCGGCGGGCGATCCGCTTCTCCGTCCTCAACGTGACCGCCGACGGCGAGGTCATGGTCGGCTTCACGGATCAGCGCGACGCCAAGAACCCGCTCAACTACTACATGAAGGTCGGCGAGACGCGCAACGGCTGGACGGTCAAGGATGCCGACAGGACGGAGGCGACGATGACGATCGTCGACGAGGAGGGCATCGAGGTGTCGCTGCGTCTCGGCGGCGACTCCGCGAGCGACCCCCAGAGCGTCAAGGCCTTGGCGGAGAACAAGGCCGTTTCAAACGCGAACGCCGCGCCGCCGACCGCCGGTGCGCCACGGCTTCTTTCGATGCGCGCGCGGCGGATGGCCAAGGAGCGCGAGCGCGAGGCGCAGGACGCCCGCGAGAAGAAGGACTTCGCGGCGCTGCGCGAGGATCTCCAGCTCATGCGGGCGAACCTCCTCGAAGAGCGCGCGGCGCGGGAGGCCGCCGCGCAGAAGGCCGCCGAGACGGCCGCGCCGGAGGATCGCGGCGACATGCCGCCGCCCCCTCCCGGCCCTGACGGGGATGAAGAAGACGGTCATTGAGGGGGGGCTTCTCGTTGACGGGACGCGCCGCGAGCCTTTCGTCGGCGACCTTGTCATCGAGGGCGACAAAATCGCCGACGTCCTGCCGCCGAACTCGCGGGCGGGCGAGGGCGCGGACTTTGTTTACGACGCGCACGGCCTTCTCGTCGCGCCGGGGTTCGTCGACGCGCACGCGCACTCGGATGCGTATCTCCTCCTGGAGCCCCACGCCAACTCGAAGATCGCGCAGGGCGTCACGACGGAGGTGAACGGCCAGTGCGGCGGCTCGGCCGCTCCGCGCTTCGGCGAGGCGCGGCTCTCGTCCGACTGGGCGTCGCTCCTCGGCGACCGCCTCACGTGGCGGTCGTTCGCGTCGTATCGCGAGACGCTGGAGCGGACGAAGATCGCCGTCAACACCGTGTCGTTCGTGGGGCACAACACGCTGCGCTCGTCCGTCGTGGGCTACGCGGGACGCGCGGCGACGGCGGACGAGTGCCGTGCGATGGTGCGCCTTTTGGACGAGAGCCTTGACGCGGGCGCGAAGGGGCTGACGACGGGGCTTATCTACCAGCCGGGCGTCTACGCCACGGAGGAGGAGCTTTTTATGCTCGTGCGCGAGACGGCGAAGAAGGGCGGCTTCTACGCGACGCACATGCGCTCGGAGGGCGACCGCCTTTTGGAGTCCATTGACGAAGTTCTTGCGCTCGTGCGCGAGACGGGCGTTCGCGCCGAAATCTCGCACCTGAAGACGAGCGGCCCGAAGAACTGGGGGAAGATCGACCGCGTGCTGGAAAAAGTCGAAGAGGCGGTCGAGACGGGGCTTCTTCTGGGAAGCGACCGCTATCCCTACTGCGCGGCGGGGACCGATCTCGACGTCGTTCTGCCGGACTGGGCGCAGGAGGGCGCGGCGAAATCCGAAGTCGAGCGACTGCGCGACGGTGCGCTCCGAGAGCGCATCGCGCACGAGATCGACGAGTCGGGGCGCGACTGGTCGCGCGTCGTCATCGGCGGCACGTGGGCGGAGGAGAATAAGATTTTTAGCGGGCGGAGTGTGAGCGAGATTTTGTGCGCGGGCGAGAATGACGAGAGAGACTTAAGCGACGAGAGAGACGAGAGGCAAAAGTCTCTCGCGTCTCTCAAGTCGCTCAAGTCGCTTCGCCATCTGACACCCGGTCAACTGGTTTGCGACATTCTCCTTGCGGATGCGTGTCGGACGGGGGCGTTCTTTTTCTCGATGAGCGAGGAGAACCTTGACAAGATTCTTTTGCGGCCGTGGATCGTGCCGGGCTCGGACGCTTCCCTCCGGGCGACGACGGGCCCCTTGGCGGCGGACTTTCCGCACCCACGCGCCTACGGCACGATGCCCACGTTCTACAGCCGACTGCGGAAACTTGGGCTTTCGCGCGAGGAGGCCATCTCCCGCATGACGAGCGTTCCTGCGAAACGCTTCGGCCTGACGTCTCGCGGCGTTCTCGAAAAGGGGGCGTTCGCCGACGTCGTCGTCCTCGACGAATCGTCGTTCGCGTCGCCGGCGACTTACTTGGCGCCGCACGCCTACGCGACGGGCGTTCGCCTCGTGACGGTCAATGGCGCCGTGGCATATCGCGACGGCGTCTTTCTCGCGCGCGCCGGCCGCATGATCTGACGGCTTTTTGGTATAATGGCGTCATGTCGATTCAAATCCTACCTTCGTTTCTCGCGGCCGACCTCGGCCATCTGTCTCGCGACCTGAAACGCGCCTTTTCCTCCGGCGCGGACGCCCTCCACCTGGACATCATGGATCCGACCTTCGTGCCCAACATGAGCTTCGGGCCGTCGATCGTCGATTTCTGCCGCGCCGAAGAGCCGTCCTTCTACCGGCACGTCCACCTCATGATGAACCGCCCCGACCTCTATTTGGAGAAGTTCGCCGCCGCCGGCGCCCAGACGATCCAAGTCCACTTCGAGGCCGACTGCGACCTCCATGCGTGCCTCAAGGAGATCCGCCGACTGGGGCTTCGCAACGCCCTTGCCGTCAACCCCGAAACGCCCGTCGAGGCGTTCGTGCCGTATCTCGGCGAAATCGACGAGGCCCTTGTCATGACAGTCCATCCCGGCTTCGGCGGCCAGCGGTTCATCTCGGACTGCCTCTCGAAAGTCGCGTGGCTGCGGAAAAAGGCCCCCGCGCTCGACATCATGATCGACGGCGGCGGCAACGCCGAGACGTGCCCCCTCGCGGCGCAGGCGGGCGCAAACCTCTTCGTCGCGGGCAGCTACCTCTTCCGCGCGCCCGACATGAAGGAGGCCGTCGACGACTTGCGCCGGCGCGTGTCATCGGCGGCGGCCGATGTGCTATAATATGAGCGGAATGAAGGAAAGCGAACGTATGCCAGAAAAGCGAAAGATCGTTGTCACGAGCGCCTTGCCGTATGCGAACGGCGACATCCACATCGGCCATCTTGTCGAATACATCCAGACCGACTTCTGGGTGCGCTTCCAGAAGCTGCGAGGGCACGAATGCGTCTACGTGTGCGCCGACGACACGCACGGCACGCCGATCATGATCCGCGCGCGCAAGGAGGGCATCACGCCCGAGGAGCTGATCGCCCGCACGCACGCGATCCACCTCAAGGACTTCTCGGACTTCGAGATCGCCTTCGACAACTACTACTCGACGAACGCGCCGGAGAACAAGGCCCTCGTCGAGCGGTTCTTCGCCGCGATGAAGGCGTCGGGCGGCGTCTCGACGCGGACGACGCCGCAGCTCTACTGCGAGACGTGCCGGATGTTCCTGCCCGACCGCTTCGTCCGGGGCGTCTGCCCGAAGTGCGGCGCACCCCGCCAGTATGGCGACAGCTGCGACACGTGCGGCGCGACGTATGCGGCGGAGGAGCTGAAGGACCCCGTCTGCACGACGTGCGGCGCGACGCCCGTCGTGCGCGAGGCGGAGCATCTCTACTTCGAGCTGGAGCCGCAGCACGACTACTTGGAGAAGTGGATCCCCGGCCACACGACGAGCGACGTCTCGAACAAGCTCCTCGAATGGTTCAAGGAGCCTCTGCGCGGCTGGTGCATCTCGCGCGCCGCCCCCTACTTCGGCTTCGAGATCCCCGGCTACCCGGACAAGTTCTTCTACGTCTGGGTCGACGCGCCGATCGGCTACCTCGCCTCGCTCCAGAACTGGTGCGAAAAGAACGGGCAGAAGCTGGAGGATTGGTGGGCCAATCGAAAGGACGGGACTTCTGGCAGTCCCGAACCCTTGCCCATGGAGGGGGGCAACTCCTCTGCTTTGGGCGCCTCCGAACCCCTACCCACGGAGAGGGTCGAACATTACCACTTCATCGGCAAGGACATTATCCGATTCCACTGCCTCTTCTGGCCGGGGATGCTCCACGTCGCCGGCTTCGCGCAGCCCGACAAGATCTTCGTCCACGGCTTCCTCACCGTCAACGGCGAGAAGATGTCGAAGTCGAAAGGCACGTTCGTCAACGCGAGAACCTATCTCGACCACCTGCCGGCGGCGGCGTTGCGCTACTACTACGCGGCGAAGCTCGGCGGCACGACGGACGACCTCGACCTCAACCTCGCGGACTTCGTCCAGCGCGTCAACTCGGATCTCGTCGGCAAGATCACGAACATCGCCTCGCGCGGGGCGCAGATGCTCCACAAGCGGCTGGACGGCCGCCTCGGCGCTCTCGACGACGAAGGGCGTTCGCTTCTTGACGCCGCCCGCGCCGCCGCGCCGAAAATCGCCGACTTCTACGAGGCGCGTCGCTTCAACCAGGTCATCGTCGAAATCTGCCGCGTCGCCGATTTGGCGAACGAGTATTTCGACAGGAAAGAGCCGTGGAAGACGGTCAAGACGGATCTTGAGGCGACGCGCACGACGCTCACGGCGGCGCTCAACGTCTTCCGGCTTCTTGCCATCTACCTGACGCCGATTCTCCCCGCCTACGCCGACAAGGCGCGGGCGCTCTTCGGGGAGTCGTCGTGGAGCTGGGCGTCGCTCGACGAGACGTGCGAGAACAAGGTGCTGGGGCCCTACGAATATCTGGCCTCGCGCCTTGAGACGGCGCAGGTCGAGGCGATGATCGAGGCCTCCCGCGCCAAGCCGGCGGAGACGGGCGAAGTCGCGCACGAAAGCAGGGCAAGCAAAAACAAAGGCGCCGCGAAGGACGGGCGAAAGGACGGGACCTCTGGCGGTCCCGAACCCTTGCCCAAGGTGAAAGAAACTGTTCAGTTTCCTGATTTTGAGCGGATTGACCTCCGCGTGGGGCGCGTCCTTTCGTGCGAGATCGTTCCGAAGAGCTCGAAGCTCCTCAAGTTCGTCCTCGACGCAGGGCCGCTCGGCACGCGGACAATCTTCTCGGGCATCCGCGCCGCCTATCCCGACCCCGCCGCCCTCGTGGGGAAGGATGTCGTCTTCGTGGCGAACTTGGCGCCGCGCAAGATGTCGGTCGGCGTCTCGGAGGGCATGATTCTCTTCGCCGGCGAGCCGGGCGTCCAGGGCGGCGTCGTCTCGCCGCTTCAGGACGGTGCGCCGGGATTCTGCGTCACATGATTCTCTCCTCCTCCCTCGTCCTCCTGTGGGCGGCCGCCGTCGCCCTTGGCGCGTGGTACGTCGCCTCGTGCGCCCAGGAGATCCGCTACGCCACGCTCTCGGACGGGCGCAAGGCGGAGCGGTCGATTCCCCTCGTCTACCGGACGCTTCTGCCGTTCGTCGAGAACGTCCGCCCGCTCCTGTCGCGCCCCTCGTGCGCACGGGCTGCGGCGGACGCGCAGACGAGCCTCGTCTCGGCGGGCTTCGAGGGCGTGCTGTCGGGGGAGGAGTTCGTCGCCCTCAAGATCCTCATGGCGATCCTGGCGCTGCCGCTCGCGCTTCTCGTGGGCGTTCTCGCAAGCCCCGTCCTCTCGTGGCGCGTCGCCGTCTTTCTCGCGTGCCTCGTCCTCCTCTTCGCGCTCTGCCAGCCGAGTCTCTGGCTCCGGGGGGCGGTCAAGGCGCGGCATCTTTCGATCCAGCGCGCGCTTCCGTTCGTCCTTGACGTACTGACCTTGTCCGTCGAGGCCGGCATGGACTTCATGAGCGCCTTGCAGCGGCACGTGTCGGCGCGGAAGCTCGACCCGCTCGGCGAGGAGCTCCTGCGCATGACGAAGGAAGTCCAGATCGGCCTCTCGCGCAAGGAGGCCCTTCGGAACATGGCCGCCCGCGTCAGGCAGTCCGACTTGCGGGCCCTCTCCTTCGCGCTCGTCCAGGCCGACGAGCTGGGCGTCTCCATCGGGTCTGTTCTGCGCATCCAGGCTTCCCAGCTGCGCGCGCGCCGCTTCGACCGCGCCGAGAAGCTCGCCTCCGAAGCCCCCGTCAAGATGCTGGGGCCCCTCATGCTGTGCATCTTCCCGGCCGTCTTCATCATCCTGATGGCCCCCGTCCTCTTTCAGGCGATGGAAGGATTCTTCTGATGAAAAAACGTCCTGCGCTTGTGGTTTTGTCAGGCCCTCTCGCCCCACGGACGATCGAGGTCTCGCGCCCGATCCGTCTCGGGCGTTCCTCCTCGAACGACATTCACGTGCCGGACGAGTCGCTTTCGCGCAACCACTGCCTCTTCGAGCCCGTGGGCGAGAGCGACATCCGCCTGACCGACTTGGCGAGCGCGAACGGCACGCTCGTGAACGGCGAGCCTCTGGGCGACGAGAGCGTCCTCCTCAAGGAGGGCGACGTGGTCGAGGTGGGCTCTTCCCGCCTCCAGGTCGGCGAGGAGAAAGCGTCGCTCCCCGCGTCCGTCGATCTGGGTCTTGAAAAGAAGGACGCGCCCGCCGAGCCGGCGCCAGCAGCCGCCAAGCCCGGCTCCTCTCTCCGCTTCGTCCTCTGGGGCGGTGCGCTTCTCGTGTGCGCCGCGTCGCTCGGCTTTCTCGTCGCCGTCTCGGGGAAGGTCTCGCCGCCGCCGACGGAGAAGGCCCTCTCGCAGGATGTCGAGCCTACGCTCGTCTCGTTCGCCTACGAGAAAGTCAAGGCCGACTTAAGCGGCATCTTCCGCTACGCGCTCGCCCTCTCGCCGGACGGCGTCCTCTCCGTCAAGATCGACGACACGCAGAACAACCGCCACGTCCCCGTCAGGCCGAAGCGGCTCACCGAGGAGGCGCGCGCGGAACTCCAGAAGATGCTCGCCTTTTCGACGCTTCAGGCGTTCGAGCGCGACGTGCGCGGCGCGTCGCCCGACGACGGCGCGTCGCTGGAGAGCCTCGTCCTCAAAACGGTCTATTCGAGCGAGGCGTGCGAGGTGCGCGTCGTCAACGCCGACGAGCCGCCCGCCTTCCGCGAGCTGCGCGAACGGCTGGAGGCGTTCTCCAAGAGCGAGCTGGGCGTGTGGGCGATTTCGTATTCGCGCGAGAAGCTCGTCGCCCTGGCGGAGGAGTCCGTCAAGCTCGGCGAGGTCAAGTGGGAGGAGCGCGACGTCCACGTCGGCAACCTCTGGGCGTCGCTCGTGGCGTTCCGCGAGGCGTTGTTCTATCTTGAGACGGTGAACCCGAAGCCCGCCTGCGCCGCGACGGCGAAAGCGGGTCTCGACCGCGCGAAGAATGAGCTCGACGTGCGCTGGACGGAGCAGCGGTTCCTGGCGGACAAGGCGCTCAACATGGCGCAGTGGGGACGCGCGTGCGAGGAGCTGCGCCGCCTCCTCGACATGATTCCCGACCGCCAGGAGGCGCGTCATCGCGAGGCGCGGCAGAAGCTCCTCTCGGCGGAGTCGCACCTTCGGAAGGAGGCGAAATGAAAAAGTATCTTGCGTTGTCTCTCCTTCTCCTCTCCGCGACGCTTGCCGCGCAGGAGAAGGTCGCGGCGCGGCTCGACTTGACGAGCGAGCCCTCGGGGGCCCGCGTGACGGTGGACGGCGTCTTTCGTGGGCAAACGCCTCTTCTCGTCTTCGACGTCGCGCCCGGACGCCACCACCTCTCGTTCGCGTTGGCGGGGTATGTGGCGAAAGACGTCTTCCTCTCCCTCCACGAGGGCGAGCGGCTGACCCATCAGGAGACGCTGGAGGAGGAGCGGGGGCTTCTTCTTCTCAAGTCCGATCCTTCGGGATGCCGAATCAGGATCGACGGGCTGGCCGTCGGCGAGACGCCGCGCTTTTTCGGCAACCTCTCCACGAAGGACGCGCATACGGTCGTCCTCACGAAGGCGGGCTACCAAGACCAGAAGTTCGTCGTCCGCTTTGCGGGGCGCGAGCCTCTCGTGCGCGAGGAGAAGATGGTGCTGGACTCGGGGACGCTCTCGTGCGTCTCCGACCCGGCGGGGGCGCAGGTGACGGTCAACGGCCTCGTGCGCGGCGTGACGCCGCTCACCGTGAGCGGCATCCCCAAGGGGCAGGCTCTCGTCAAGATCGGCAAGGCGGGCTACGGCGAGGACGTCCGCGAAGTGCGGCTCAACGCGGGCGAGACGCAGACGCTTTCCGTCGCCTTGAAGGCGCTGCCCGGCACGCTCCACCTCGTCTCGAATCCGCCGAAGGCGACCTTCTACGTGAACGACGTCCTGCGCGGCGTCTCGCCTCTCTCGATTCCCGACCTGCCGCCGGGGGACTACGTCGTCCGCTGCGAGAAGGAGGGCTACGGCACGCTCTCGAAGACGGTCTCCCTCGGAAACGGCGACGCCTTGCGCGAGACGTTCGAGCTCGCGAGCGTCATGGGGCGCATCGAAGTGCGCACGCATCCGGGGAACGCCGAAGTCCTGCTCGACGGCAAGAAGGTCGGCGAGACGTCCTCGGCGGGCGAGGGGGCGGAGGACCTGAGCGACGTCTTGGCGATCGAGAACGTCGTCGAGGGGGAGCATCAGCTCCTCGTCCGCAAGGCGGGCTACCAGGACGTCTCGCGCACCGTGCGCGTGGGCGCGAAGAAGACGTCGCGCCAGCACCGCGTCATGATGAAGAAGCTCTTCGTCCCCAACGTCGAGATCGAGACGTTCGAGGGGACGGTGCGCGGCGTCTTCAAGTCGCAGAACGAGCAGACGATCGTCATCGAGACGAAGCCGGGGGTCGAGTATCCCATGCCGCGCACGATCATCCGCAAGATCGAGTTCCTGTCCGAGTGAACGTGCGTCTCGACTGCCTTCTCCTCCAGCGCGGGCTCGTCGAGTCTCGGGCGCGCGCCCAGGCCCTCGTCCTCGAAGGCAAGGTGCGCGTGGCGGGCCACGTGGAGACGAAGGCCTCCAAGAGCGTCGATCCGCTCGTCGCGCTCGAAATCGAGGAGCCGCCGCGCTTCGTCTCGCGCGGGGGCCTGAAGCTTCAGGGGGCGTTCGACCTGTGGGGCGAGACGCTGTCGGCGCAGGGCAAGGTCTGCCTCGACGTCGGCTCGTCGACGGGCGGCTTCACGGACTGCCTCCTCCAGAACGGCGCGGCGAAGGTCATGGCGGTGGACGTCGGGACGAACCAGCTCGCCTACAAGCTGCGGACGGACGCGCGTGTCTGGGTGCGCGAGAACTTCAACGCCCGCTTCATGACGGCGGACGACCTGCCGTCCGCCCCGTCGCTCGCCGTGACGGACGTCTCCTTCATCTCGCTTAGACTGATCCTGCCGCCGATCGCGTCGGTGCTGGAGACGGGCGGCGACATCGTCGCCCTCGTCAAGCCGCAGTTCGAGGTCGGGCGCGGCGGCGCGCCGGGCGGCGTCGTCCGCGACGAAACGCTGCGCCTCAAAGCGCGTGACGGCATCGTCGCGTTCGCCCGCGAAACGCTGCGCCTTGAGGTGAAGGGTCTCGACGTCTCGCCCATTCGCGGCCGCGAGAAGGGCAACGTCGAGTATCTGCTCTGGCTCGCCAAGCCTTTTTAACAAGCCCCTGATTTAACAGTTTTTCAAGCCTTTCTTTCTTGTGCGTTTTTGTTCTTGCATTTTCGGTGGGAGAGAGTGTATAATAATGTCAGAAAATGTCAAAGAGAGGTTTAGAGTGTGTTCAGGCGGCTTCGAGCGCGCAATCGGGCGTCCTTCTGGGGCGTCACGACTACGCGCTCGACCCCAAGAAGCGTTTCACCATTCCGAGCGAATGGCGTTCCGCCTTCGGGTCTGTCGCCTACGTCATGCCTGACCGCAAGGAAAAATGTCTCAACCTTTATCCGAAGGCGGAGATGGACGTGTTCCTCGACCACTTGCGGCAGAAGGCGCTGCTCGATCCCGCGCTCAACAAGGTGTTCGCGATGATCGGCGCACTCTCTCAACAGCTCACCCTTGACGTTCAGGGCCGAATCCGCATCTGCGACAAGCTCCTTCAGTTTGCGAACTTGACGACGACGGTCGCGATGGTGGGTTCGGTCCGCATGGTCAAGCTCTATGCGCCCGAGGCGCTGGGCCCGGAGGACGTCGTGGACGTCTCCGCCCTTGACGCGGCTCTGGAGGCGGCGGGGATTTAGCGATGCGTGCGCATACGCCTGTCCTGCTCGACGAGACGGTTTCCGCGCTTCAGGTGCGCGAGGGAGGCCGCTACGTCGACGGCACGCTGGGGCGAGGCGGCCATGCGAGCGAGATCGTGCGGCGCGGCGGCTTCGTTCTGGGGATCGACCGCGACGACGAGGCGATTTCGGAAGTCGAAAAGGCTCGTGAGAAGGACGATGTTCTAAAGGCGCGGCTTGCCATCCAAAAAGGCAACCACGGCAAGATGGCCGCGCTTGCGCGGGCGAAGGGCTTTGAGGCCGTTGACGGCGTTCTTTTGGATCTTGGCGTTTCAAGCCCCCAGCTCGACGAAAGTTCGCGCGGATTTAGCTTCCTCAAATCAGGCCCGCTCGACATGCGCATGGATAGGTCGCAGGACTTGACGGCGGCGGAGATTGTCAAAACTTATGACGAGGACGCGCTTGCGGACATCTTCCACCGCTACGGCGAAGAGCCCCGTGCGCGTCGCCTTGCGAAGCGTCTCGTCGCCGCACGGGCGGCAGGCGCGTCCTTCGAGACGACGGGCGAGCTTGCGTCGTTCGTCGAGCGGGAGCTCGGACGCACGTCCGCACGGCATCCGGCGACGCGCGTCTTCCAGGCGCTTCGCATGGCCGTCAACGACGAGGAGGGCGAACTTCGCCGCGCCCTTGACGGCGGGCTTTCGATTCTGCGCCCGGGCGGGCGGTTCGCCGTCATCACGTTCGAGTCCATCACGGACAGGATCGTGAAGCAGTTTTTCGCCCGCCATGCGGGGCGCGAGGTCTCGCTTCAGGCAGGCGGCTCGCGTTGGGAGGGAGACGAGCCGCGCGTCAGGCTCGTCACGCGCCGCGCCGTGTGCGCGGGCGATGAGGAAGTGTCGCGGAACAGCCGGGCGCGGAGCGCGAAGCTTCGCGTGGCGGAAAGGATTTAAATGTCGAAGAACCGTCGGACATCGAAGAGGATGAGCGTCAACGCGACCGTGGCCACGAACGTGGGCTCGCTTCTCGTCGCGCTCTTCGTCATGGTCATCGTCAACTTCCTCGCGTCGTCCAGCTGCCAGCAGCTCTCCAAGGCGATCGGCGACGGCCGCAAGGAGCTCGCCCGCCTCGACCGCGAGCGGAGCCGCGAACGGGCGAACTGGGAGGCGATGAAGACGCCGGAGAAGGTCGAGGAGGCCTTGCTCAAGCACGGGCTCGCCATGCGCCCGCCCCGCGCCGAGCAGAACGTCCACATGGGCCCGGACGGCAGGCCCTACCGCGGCCAGTATTCCGTCCAGGTCGCGCGTCGCCGCAACGGCGGCATGGCCGCGCAATACAAGTGATCGCTTCGGCCCATGACGCGGCGCAATGAGGGCTTTCGGTTCTGGTTTCCCGTCGTCCTCCTTCTGGGGTTCGCCGCCGACGTCGGCTGGTTTCTCGTCCGCGCGCACGTAGACCCGAAGGTCCTCGCGCCGAACTACGACATCGAATACGCCCTCCCCGCCCGGCGCGGCTCGATCTACGGCGCCTACGGCAAGGACTCGCCCTTCGTCATGTCCATGCCGCTGTGGGAATACCGCCTCGACCCCGTCGCGCTGACGAACCAGGTCGTGCGGCGGCGCGGCGCCCCCGCGCGTCCGGCGGCGGCGATCCTGAAGACGGTCTCGGACGCGCTCGGCCTCGACTACGGAGAGCTGAAGCGGATGGCCGCCAACGTGCGCAACCGCTACCAGTTCCTCGCCGTCTCGTCCGACCCCGACGTCCACCGCGTCCTCGCCGACCGCACGCTCGTCGCGGGCGTCGCCGTCAGCGAGAAGAGCGTGCGCAAGTATCTCCTCGGCCGCTCGCTCGCCCACGTGCTCGGCGCGGTGAACGCGGAGGGCGTCGGGAGCGCGGGGCTTGAGCTCAAATACAACCGCGAGCTGACGGGGACGCCCGGCGTCGTGCGGGGCATGAAGGACGCGCGGCAGCGCGAGATCTACGACAAGCGCAGCGTCTCCATCGAGCCGACGCCGGGGTGCGACGTCTACCTGACGATCGAGCCGAACGTGCAGTTCGAGGCGGAGGAGGCGCTCCGCTGGGGAATCGGCGAGTTCGGGGCGGCGGCGGGCTGGGTCATCGTCATGGACGCGGCGACGGGGGCGATCCACGCGATGGCCTCGTCGCCAGACTTCGACCCCCTCACGTTCGGGCAGAGCGGCGAGCGCGAGCGGCTCAACCGGGCGGTCGGCGTCAACTTCGAGCCGGGCTCCGTCATGAAGACGATCACCGTCGCCACGGCGCTGGACGCGAAGGGCGAACGCTACGGGCCCCTGACGCGCTACTCGACCGAGCGCAGCGACCCGAACTACTACAAGCTCCCCGGCGACGGCGGCCACGTCTGGGAGCCGACGATGACGCTGACGGACGCGATCGTCAAGTCGTCCAACATCGTGATCGGCAAGCTCGCCTACGACCTGGGGCCCACGCTTCTCTACGACTCGTTCCGCCGCTTCGGCTTCGGCGCCAAGACGGGGATCGAGCTGCCCGGCGAGGAGACGGGGATTCTGCCGAATCCGCGACGGCGCATGTGGGACAAGGCCTCGCAGTCGCGCGCCGGCATCGGGCAGTTCGTCGCGGTGACGCCCATCCAGCTGATCGGGGCGTATCAGGCGCTCGCGAACGACGGCGTCCGCATGAAGCCGCATCTCGTCAGGCGCATCGTCTCGTCGGAGGGCGAGACCCTCTACGAGGCGTCGCCCCGCGAAGTCGCCCGCCCGGTCAGCGCGAAGACGGCGCGGACGGTGCGCACGATGATGTCGGGCGTCGCGACGACGAAGGGCACGGCGCGGCGGGCGGCCATCCGGGGGTATTCCGTCGCGGGCAAGACGGGGACGGCGCAGAAGGTCGCGAACGGGCGGTATCTGCCCGGGCTCTACTGCGCGTCGTTCTGCGGCATCGTGCCCGCCGAGAGGCCGAAGATCGTCATCCTCGCCTCGCTCGACTTCGAGCAGAGGACGCGCTACCACCAGGGCGGCAACTCCGCCGCGCCCGTCTTCAAGCGCGTGGCCTTGGCGGCCATCCGCTACCTCGGCATCGCCCCCGACCGGCCCGACGAGCTGGACGAGCTGGACAAGGACGAATTCGACCAAATCATCGATGCGCGTCAGCAGAATTTGTGATATAATAAACTCTCATGGTGAGGGTCAAATTGACGAAGACGGAGCTGAAGGCTCAGACGGATTCGCTCAAGCGATTTGAGCGGTTCCTTCCGCTTCTTCTCCTCAAGAAGCAGCAGCTTCAGGGCGAAATCGCCGCCATCGCCGCCAAGGCGGACGACGCGGCGAAGAAGGAACGCGCCGTGCGCGAGGATCTCGACGGATGGGTCGGCCTCTTCGCGACGGACGAGACGCTTCTGAGGGGGCTTGTCAAGGTGCGCGACGTCAAGACGGGGTCTGCCAACCTGGCGGGCGTCGTCATTCCGACGTTCGAGGGCGTGACGACGGACGTGCGCCCCGTCGACCCGTGGGAGACGCCCGCGTGGGTCGACGCGGCCGTCGAGGCGACGACGAAGATCCTGACGCTCCAGTGCGAGCGGGCGGTCTTCGAGGAGCAGCGTCGCCGCGTCCAGGACGAATTGAACAAGACGTCCCAGCGCGTCAACCTGTTCGAGAAGGTCAAGATCCCGTCGTGCAAGGAGGCGATCCGCGTCATCAAGATCGCCATCGGCGACGAGCAGACGTCGGCCGTCACGCGCGGCAAGATCGCCAAGGGCCGCGGGGCCGCCCAGGCCGAGGAGGAGGCGTCATGATCGTCAGGATGCGGCATTTCGATCTCGTCTGCGTCGCGTCCCAGCGCGACGAAGTCCTGGAGCGTCTGCGCGAGCGGGGGATCGTCCATCTCGACCTCTCGTCGGCGCACGGCGCGGACGTCTCGCGGGCGAAGGCGGACTACGAGGAGGCGGAGCGGGCGGTGCGTCTCGTCCAGAAGGCGCAGAAGGCCGTGGACGGATCCCGGTCGCGCGCACGGACGGTCGCGGAGGTTCTCGACATCGACCGCGACCGCCAGACGCTCGTCAAGGAGGCGGAGCGCCTTGAGCGCGAGATCCGCCTCTACGAGCCGTATGGCGACTTCGACCCCGCCTTGGCGAAGCGTCTCGTCGAGAAGGGCGTCGACCTTCACGCTTTGGGCGGCGACACGCCGCTCTTCCCGGCGAAGTGGCCGGAGATGCGCCTCGGGCGGATGCGCGAGAAATGCGCCCGCATCAAGAACAGGATCGCCGTCGACACGGCGAAGCTCGCGGACTGCGACGACCGCGCCATCCTCAAGAAGTTCCCCTCCCTCGGCGACCGCATCGCGTTCTGCGAGGCGCGTGAGCTTCTGCAAAGCCACGGGGCCGTCTCCGTCATCTCCGGGTGGGTCCCCCGGACGAAGGAGAGCGACCTTTTGAGCCTCAAGTCGTTCGGCTTCGGCATTCTCCTGCGCGACCCGGAGGGCGACGAAGTCCCGCCGACCCTGATCGAGCCGCCGCGCTTCTTCCGCTCGATGAAGGCGCTCTTTGCGGGGCTCGGCATTGCGCCCGGCTACACGGAGGACGACGTCTCCGTGCCGTTCATGTGCTACTTCTCGCTCTTCTTCGCGATGCTCGTCGGCGACGGCGCGTATGGCGCGATCTTTCTCGCCTTGACGATTCTCTTCCGGAAGAAGCTCCCGAAAAGCTGGCGCATCCTCCTGACGGTCTTCTCGTCGGCGACCGTTCTCTGGGGCGTCCTCTCGAACACGTGGTTCGGCGCGGCGATTCCCTTCCTCAAGGGTCTTCCGACCGTCGCGTGGCTCGCCGACCCGAGCTACCACAACATGATGTTCCTCTGCTTCACGATCGGCGTCTCGCACTTGATGCTGGCGCGCGTGTGGAACGGCCTCTCGAAGATCAACGACACGACGGCCCTCGCCGAGTTCGGCTGGGCGGGCATCCTGCTTTTCATGTATCTCGTGACGAACGCCATCGTGGGCATCTTCCCGCGCGTCCCCGTCTGGGGGTTCTACGTCTTCGGCGTCTCCATCGCGAGCGTCTTCCTCTTCACGCTCAAGCCGTGCGAGCTTCGCACGCGCGGGGCGGAGCTGGGGATGCTCCCCTTGAACATCATGAGCGCATTGGGCGACATCATCTCGTATGTCCGCCTCTTCGCGGTGGGGCTCGCGTCCGTCAAGGTCGCCGAGAACTTCAACGCGATGGCGACGAACCTCGTCTCGCCGGAGAACGCCTGGTGGATGAACGCGCTTTCAGCTCTCGGCATGGCCTTCATCCTCGTCGTCGGCCACGGGCTCAACCTCGCGATGGCCGCGCTTTCCATTCTCGTCCACGCCGTCCGCCTCAACACGCTCGAATTCTCGAACCACAAGGGGATCAGCTGGGCCGGGCTCATCTTCCGTCCATTTCAAAAACACACGTAAAGGAGCAAATCCATGGATGCATACATGATTGTGGCAGGGGCGATCGCCTGCCTGGGACTTAGCGCGGCGGGGTCTGCGTTCGGCACGGGTTTCGCCGCCTCGGCGGCCGTGGGGGCCTGGAAGAAGTGCTATGCGGCCAACAAGCCCGCGCCCTTCCTGCTCCTGTCCTTCGTCGGCGCCCCGATCACGCAGACGCTCTACGGCATGATCCTGATGTTCGTCATGCTCGGCAAGGTCGCGCTCGTCAAGGGCGCGGACGGCGCCGTCACGGGCATCACCTCGACGGTCGGCACGGGCTCCGGCTTCGCCGTCCTGATCGCCGGCATCTTCGCGGGCTTCGCCATCGGCGTCTCGGCGCTCTTCCAGGGACGCGCGGCGGCGGCGGCGTGCGACGCGCAGGCCGAGACGAACCAGGGCTTCACGAACTACCTGGCCGCCCTCGGCATCATCGAGACGGTCGCGATTTTCGCGATGGTCTTCGCGCTGATCGCGCTCGGCTCCGTCGCCTGAGGCATGAACAGGTTCGTCTCCGCCGTCGCCTCGGTTCTCGAAGTCGAGTCAGTCGGCCTGGACGACCGCTTCCGCGACACGCCGGGCTGGTGTTCGCTGCACGGGTTCGGGCTGCTCGTCCTCTTGGAGAACGACTGGTCCGCGCCCGTTTCGCTGGCGCGGTTCAACGACCTCACGACCGTTCGCGACCTTTACCGCGAAGCGTTCCTGGCGTTGGCGGCGCGCGTCTTCAAGGTGGCGCGGGCGAGCCTTTCGGGGACAAGCGCCTACGGTTCGTTCCCCGAATGGGATTCCGTCAACCACCTGAAGCTCGTCATGGAGAGCGAGGCGGCGTTCGGCGTCTCGTATCCGCTTGAACGCATCCCGTTCCTGAAGACGCTGGAGGA
>CAVGMG010000005.1:0-520 GCA_963630185.1 Alistipes onderdonkii
TGCCGATCGGGCCCATGGCGAACGGGATGACGTACATCGTGCGGCCCTTCATGCAGCCCGTGTAGCTCTTCATCATGAGCGCCTTCATGGCCTCGGGCTCCATCCAGTGGTTCGTCGGGCCCGCGTCGATCTCCCGCTTCGAGCAGATGAAGGTGCGGCCTTCGACGCGCGCGACGTCGCTCTCGTGGGAGCGGGCGAGGTAGCAGTCCGGGCGCTTCTTCTCGTTGAGCTTGACGAACTGGCCCTTCTTGACCATCATCTCGCACAGGGCGTGATGCTCGGCCTTCGTGCCCGTGATCACCTCGATCTTGTCGGGGGAGCAGACCTTGTTCCATTTGTCGACCCACGCGAAGACTTTCGCATTTTCGAATTTCGGCGTTTTAGCCATATTGTTTGACTCCTTCAATTGCCCCCTTCTTCAAGGGGAGTTTAAAAGTTCCATTATTATACCAAAAATCCGCGCCGAAATTCCCCGCTCTTTTCTCTTGACTTTTGGAAAAAATATGAGATACTATACGCC
>CAVGMG010000005.1:530-25000 GCA_963630185.1 Alistipes onderdonkii
GTGCATGGACTGGAGCCGGGTGGACAAGAGGGCCTATCTCGCCGCCATGCGAACGAGCGTGTCGGATTCGAAACCGCTGAAAGACCTTCTGCGCCCCGCGCTCACGGCGAAGATCGACGACCGCGAGACGTTCATGAAAGGCATCGACTACTCCTACTACTACGAACAGGACGACGAAGGGGTGGACGAATGACATAAGATTGGCACTCTTTTCTCTTGACTTTTGGAAAAAATATGAGATACTATACGCCCGTTCTCTGTTCACAAGGTTTCGAACACGACATCAAGGAAACAAAGCCCAAGGAGGGTTCCTCAAATGAAGGCCAAAACAACGAAAGCATGCGCCGCACAAAAGACGGTCGCGAGCAAACCTGCCGCCAAGGCTCGTTGCGCCGCAAAGGCGGCAACGAAAGAGGTTTCGTTCACCGTCCATGCCGACAAAGGGAAGGCAGTCTATCTCGCAGGCGACTTCAACGCCTGGGATCCGACTGCGAAAAAGATGACCTTTAAGTCCGGCGTGTATGCGGCGCAGGTCAAACTCGCGCCCGGCGAATACCAATACAAGTTCGTCATCGACGGCATTTGGTGCGCCGACCCCGAGAACGTGAACGCGGTCGCCAACGACCAGGGCACGTTCAACTCCGTGGTCACGGTCAAGTAAGACCCGCCGCCACGGACACGGAGAGGGCCGTTCGCTTCCGCGAGCGGCCTTCTTCGTTTATGCCAAATGCCGCCAAACCGCCTCTCGGAGGGCGGCGAGGGCCTTGGGCAGGTTCGCCGCATACGCCGCGCAGGCGTCCGCGCCGACGGGATTCGAGACGGCCTTCAGCGCGAAGCAGGGAACGCCCCTGAGCGAGCAGACGTGCGCGACGGCCGCCCCCTCCATGTCGCAAACGCCGACCTGGAGGCGTTCGAGCAGCGGGAGGTCGTCCGTCCGCGACGACATCCTGTCGGCCGTGCCGAGCGTCCGCACGGGATAGAGCCCCTTCGTCCGAAGCGGAAAATAGGGCGTCGTCCGCCCGTCGTGGACGCCGACTTCCGTCTCGTTGATCTCCGAGAGGTCGACGTCGTATTCCACGGCGCGGTCGATCTCGAAGACGTCGCCCGCCGCCGCGCCCGCGCCCACGCTTCCGGCGACGCCCGCGTTGAGGATCTCGGTCGCGCCGTCGTCGATCGCCTTCTGCGCACATGCCGCCGCGTTGACCTTGCCGACTCCCGACACGTAGAGGCGCGCGCCTGCCCCGATCACGTCGCGGACGGCGCGCGCTTCCGAGGCCATGGCGACGATGACGGCCCTCACAGCCCCAGCCTCCTGACAGCCGACAAAAAGAGCGTCCGCGCCCGGTCGACGTCAAAAGTCGGAAACGCGCCGTGGTCGTAGAGCACCTGCCCCCCGACGACCGTCTCAATGACGTCGCTCGCCTGCATCGACGCGACGATGCGGTTCGGGAGGTCGCGCACCGGCAGGAGGTGCGGCGCCGTCACGTCCGCGACGCAGAGATCCGCCCGCGCCCCGACGGCGAGGGCGTTCCCGCACGTCGCCATGTCGAGGACGTCCCAGGCGCCGAGCGCGGTGGGGTCGTGCGCAAGACCCTTGGGCAGGAGATATCCGAGATGCATCTCCTCGAAGAGGTTGAGGTTGTCGTTCGAGGCGCACCCGTCCGTCCCGAGCGCGACCTTGACGCCGCACGCGCGGGCGCGGCAGACCGGCGCGACGCCGCTGCCGAGCTTGAGGTTGCTCGTCGGGTTGTGGACGAGGACGACGCCCTTCTCGGCCATCGTGCGAAAGTCGTCGTCCGTGCAGAAGACGCCATGGGCGGCGTATCCGCCCTGGTCGAGAAGCCCCGTCCGGGCGAGATAGGCGATTGGCGTGAGCCCATGCCGCGCAAGGCACTCCTCGTGCTCCTTCTGCGTCTCGGAGACGTGGAAGTGGAGCGGCCGCTTCAACTCGCCGTTGTTCGCCTCGGCCAGCGCGCGGCAGAAGGCCTCGTCCGTCAGATACTCGGAATGAACCGAGACAAAGGCGTTTTCGTGCGCCCGCGTGAACGCGATGCACTCCGCCAGGCGGTTCGGGGCGAACGACAGGCCGACGCGGCACGTATGGCCGCCGAAGCCCGTCTCCGCCAGAACCTTCTCCATCTCCTCGGGGAAGTCGTACATGTCGACGACGGACGTCGTTCCCGACGCGAGCATCTCGACGACGCCCCAGAGGTTGCCCGCGTAGACGTCCTCGCGCGTCAGCCGCGCCTCGACGGGGAAGATGGCCTCGTGCAGCCAGCGGTCGAGGGCCAGGCCGCTTCCGATGCCGCGCAGAAGCGTCATGGCCGTATGCCCGTGCGCGTTGACGAGGCCCGGCATCGTCACGGTCGTCGGCTCGGGCCCGCCGTCGGGCAGAAACTCGATCCGCGAAATGAACGCGCCCTCGGTCTCGACCGTGCCGCGCCGGACGGTGCGGTCGGGCAAAAGCATCCACGTGTTTTCAATTCTCATGGCTCTCCTTTCGACAGACGCGCCGGACGGCCGCGTCGATCTCGCGCGGCGCCGTCACGGGCAGGACATGTTCGCTTCCCGGAATCCACGTCACGTGCGCCTGCGGGAAGACGCTCTTCAGGAACGAGACGCTCTGCGGCCGCACGATGCCGTCGCGCTCGGAGTGGACGATCTCCACGCGCAGATGCGCGAACGAGGCGGCGGCCTTCCGGAGCGGGGCGCGGACGTCCTCCGTCCGAAGGAAGCGAAGCCCCCGCTGGAGGGCGTCGGGCGCATAGAGGGGCGACGGGTCGTCCGCGAAGAGGAGCTCCGTCCCCAGGCGCAGCGCCTCGATGCGCCGCTCGCTCAGGCCGCGCCAGGACGAGGCGTCGTCGGCCATCATGCGCGGCGTCGTCGAGACGAGGACGAGGGCGGCCACGCGCGAGGGGTCGTCGAGAAGCCGTTCGAGGGCGTAGGTCCCGCCCATGGAGAAGCCGACGAGGAGAAACGGCTCCGGCAGGTCGTTCATGACCCGTTCGGGGAGGCCGTCAAGCTCCTCCACGTACGAGAACGTCCAGTCGCGCCTGAAATGCGTCAGCGCCCACGCCTCCGGGCCGGCCGCCCAGCCGTTGAAGACGAGCGTCGTCATGGCAGGCTCTTCTCGATGCGCGAGAGGATCGCCTCGGCGACGCGCCGCTTGCTCATGCGCGGCAGCGGCTCGGTCGTCCCGTCCGGGAAGACGAAGACGACGCGGTTCGTCGAGACGCCGAACCCGGACCCGGCCTCGGTGACGTCGTTCGCGACGACGAAGGCGAGGCGCTTCTCGCGGCACTTCTTGAGCGCATGGGGAAGGACGTGATCCGTCTCGGCGGCGAAGCCAACCTTGAACCGCGTCGGCGCGTCCTTGAGGATGTCGCGGTTGCGCACGAGCTTGAGCGTCGTCGGCATCGCGCCCTTCTTCAGCTTGTTCGCGGCGCACGTCTCGGGGCGGAAGTCCGCCACGGCGGCGGTCGCGACGAAGACGTCCGCCCCCTTCGCCGCGTCGAGGGCGGCCTTGTGCATCTCGCGCGCCGACACGACGTCGACGCGGCGGACGCCCGGCGGCGTCTTCAGGGCGACGGGCCCGGCGACGAGGACGACCTCGTGCCCCCGCGCGGCGGCGGCGCGGGCGACGGCGAATCCCATGCGCCCCGTCGACGGATTGCTCAGAAAGCGGACGGGGTCGAGATGCTCGCGCGTCGGGCCGGCTGTGACGACGATCCTCATGGGGCGGGCCGCTTCTTGAAGAGGTAGATCTTGCTCTCCGTGCCGTGCCAGAGGCGGCCGATGTTCGCGCGGTGCTTCCAGACGACGAAGAGCGCGATCAGCGTGACGAGGACGCCCTGCGGCACGTCGTGGTAGCCCGCCGACCCGAAGCCCGGCACCCAGACGAAGACGGCCAGGAAGACGGCGGCGGCGCAGCTGCCGAGCGAGATGTAGTTCGAGCAGGCGAAGACGAGCGCGAAGAGCGCGAACGCCGCGCCGACGAGGCCGGGGACGAGGCCGATCAGCATGCCGAAGGCCGTCGCGACGCCCTTGCCGCCCTTGAAGCCCATGTAGGGCGTGAGCATGTGCCCGACGACGCACGCGACGCCGACCCAGAGGGCGGGGCCGCCGAACGACTTGGCGAGAAGCGTCGGCACGAGGCCTTTCAGGACGTCGCACGCGAACGCCAGAAGCCCCCATGTCTTGCCGACGGTGCGGAAGACGTTCGTCGCGCCGATGTTCTTCGAGCCGACCGTCCGCACGTCGACGCCGCGCAGACGTCCGATGAGGTAGCCGAACGGAATGCCGCCGACGAGATACGCCGCGAGAATCCACAAAAGGCAGACGAGTGCAGTCATGTTTTCCTCCTAACGGGCCGACCCGTGGTCGGCCCCGATGAATTCGCAAGGGGCCTTGCGCGAAAGAAGGCCCTGAAGAAACCGAACGCCATACGTGAGATGCGAGAGGAACACCCCCGCCGCCGTCAAGAGCCACGTGACGGGGTTGAGCGAGAACGTCGTCACGAGGAGAAGCGCGCCGTAGAGCGCGGTCGGCAAGAAGAGGAACGTCCCCCAGATGTTCAGCCAGACGACGGACGACGGCGCCGGGCGAAGGCCGACGTAGACGAGCGGCCACGCGAGGAGATAGAGGACGAAGAGCGTCGGCACGAAGTAGCAGAGCCGGAACGAGTTCGACGGAAACCTTTTGCAGAAGTAGCCGCGATGGAAGCCGTAGCGCCCCAGCTGGCGCAGGTGCGGCAGGAAGAGCGGGCGGCGATGGTGCGAGACGATGACCCAGGGGTCGTAGACGATGCGCTTGAAGGAGTCGATGACGTCCTTGCACAGAAGCGTGTCCTCGCCGGGCCAGAAGTCCGTCCGGTAGCCCCCGATCCGGCGCAGGAGATCCGTGCGCACGAAGAGGTTGCAGCTGGGGAAGTCCTCCGTGTCGCGGCGGACGCCGCCCGCGCAGTAGCGGTAGCGGTAGGAGCCCGAAACGAGCGCGTTCTCGTAGACGCGCCCGCCGAGGCGGGAGAGATACCTCTCGCCCGGCGGCGTCACGCCGGGGCCGCCCACCGCCCCAATGGACTCTTCGCCGAAGTAGCGCACGGCCTGTTCGAGCCAGTCGTCGTGGGGGAAGGCGTCGTCGTCGAGAAACGCGACGACTTCGCCCTTCGCCTGCGCGATGCCGACGTTGCGCTTCTCGGCGGGGCGCACCTTCCCCGTCGGGATGACGCGGAGGCTGGGGAGGGACGCCGCCTCGGCGATCGTCGCGTCGTCCTCGTCGGGGAGGACGATCGTCTCGAAGGCGCGGTGCGTCTGCCGCGCAAGGGCCTGGAGACATTCGTCCAGCATCCAGCTCCGCTTGGGGCAGGCGATGACGACGGAGACGAAGACGTCGCCGTCGAGCCGCTTCGGCACGAGGCACTTTCCGTAGTAGCCCAGGATCCGCGCCCGGTAGAAGATGGCGAGCGTGTCCGTCACGAGGGCGCGGAGAAACCGCTTCTCGAACCGTCCGCGCCGCGCCAGCGGCCTCTCCGGGAGGACGTCGACCTCCGCGATCTTCGCGCCGCGCGTGGCCGCGATCGTCAGGAGCTCCAGGTCGAACGCCCCCGACTTCGAGAGGGCGCGGCGGCAGGCGTAGTCGAGGACGTCGCGCCGGTAGAGCCGCGCCCCCGTCTGCGTGTCGGAGATGGGAAGCGCGAGGAAGAGGCGCACGAAGAAGAAGTAGAGGCGGTTCAGGAAGAGGCGGCTCCGCTTCGTGCCGATGACGACGTCCGCCTGCGTCTCGTTGAGGCGCGAAAGGAACGCGGGGAGCTTCGCCTCAAGGGCGGGGATGTCGCCGTCGACGACGTAGACGAGGGGCGTCTTCGCCGTCGCGAGAGCCGCCGACAGCGACGCGAGCGACGTGCCGCAGTTGCGGAGGATCGAGACGTGTGACGTGTCGAAGGTCATATCGTGCGGCGCGAGCGGAGGAGGAGGAAGAGGCCCAGGGCCATCATCGCGAGCGAGATCGCCTGGCCGACCGAGAAGATCCAGACGTCCGCACGGGGGTCGCCGCGCAGAAACTCCATCGCGAAGCGGATGACGGCGTAGCCGAAGAGGTAGGTTCCCGTCAAAAGTCCGGGACGACGCTCGGCCCCGCCTCGGACGCGGAGGGCGACGAGAAGCGCGAAGAGCGCGAGGAGCGCGGCGGCCTCGAAGAGCTGCGTCGGCAGGACGGAGACGAGGCGGCCCTGGTGCTCGTAGAAGCTGGGGCTGCCCCTCGGGAAGGTGACGGCGCACCAGGCGTCGGAGTCGCGCCCGTAGCAGCAGCCGTAGAAGAAGCACCCGACCCGTCCGAACGCATGGCCGAGGGGGATGACGCTCGCCAGGAGGTCGGACATCTTAAGCAAAGACTCCTTCTTCAGGCGGCACCAGACGACGAAGACGACCATCGCGAGGACGAGCCCGCCGTAGAACATGAGCCCGCCCTGGTCGACGCGGACGATCCTGTCGAGATGGCCGGCGAACTCGCTCTCCCAGTGCTCGACGACGTAGGCGAGGCGCGAGCCCGCGATCCCCGAGACCATCAGCGAGACGAGAAGCGCGGAGAGATCCTTCCGCGCGCTCCACCGCTCGACGAGCTGCCAGCAGACGAGAAAGCCGAGCGCCATGCACGCGCCGTAGGTCTTCAGGTGGAGGACGCCGATGTCGATGAGGTCGGGATGCATGGCTCAGTGGATGTTGCCGCGCGACGGATGCGACTTCGCCTTCGGCTTTTCGAGCTTCAGGAACGTGGCGAACCTCTCGATGGCGACGGCGGGGACCTCGTCGAGCGTCGTGTCGGGCATCTCGCTCAAGTCGGGCGCCTGCGCGTGCGTGTGGTGGAACGCGCGTTTCGGCTTGACGAGATCGCGCAGACGCGCCTTGAAGGCGTCGAGCCCCTCGCGCGTCAGGCACGAGACGGGGATCGGGTCGACGCCCGTCTTCTCGACGAACGTCTTGAGGTTCTCGGCGGACGCCTCGCCGTCCATCTTGTTGGCGACGACGAGCGACGGCCTTTCGGCAAGCTCGACGGAATAGGCGTCGATCTCCTTCTTGAGGACGAGGTAGTCGTCCCACGGCAGGCGGTTGTCGGTCCCCGCCATGTCGAGGACGTAGACGAGGATCTTCGCGCGCTCCAGGTGCTTGAGGAAGGCGAGCCCCAGCCCCACGCCACGCGCCGCGCCCTCGATGATGCCGGGGACGTCCGCCAGGGCGACGCGCGCGAAGTCGTCGTAGAGGACGGTTCCGACCATGGGGTTGATCGTCGTGAAGGGATAGCTTGCGATCTTCGGCGTCGCCGACGAGAGCGCGGAGAGGAGCGAGCTCTTGCCCGCGTTCGGGAAGCCGAGCAGCCCCGCGTCGGCGATGGTCTTGAGTTCAAGGCGCAAACGCCGCTCTTCGCACGGCCCGCCCGGCGTGTGCTCGGTCGGCGCCTGGTTGACGGCACTCTTGAAGTGGACGTTCCCGTAGCCGCCCGCGCCGCCCTTGGCGACGACGGCCTGCTGGCCGGGTTTCGCCAGGTCGGCGAGAAGCTCGCCCGTCTCGGCGTCGTAGACTTCCGTCCCCAGCGGCACGGGGATGACGAGATCCTTGCCGCGCTTGCCGAACATCCGCTGCGACTTGCCGTTCTCGCCGTCGCCGGCGTAGCACTTCGGGTCGTAGTAGAGCGACAGGAGCGAGTTGACGTGCTCGGACGTCTTGAAGACGACGTCGCCGCCGCGCCCGCCGTCGCCGCCGTCAGGGCCGCCGAACTCGACAAGCGCCTCGCGGCGCATGGACATCGCGCCGTCGCCGCCCTTGCCCGAGCGCACGCAGACCTCGACCTGATCGATGAACGTCTTTGCCTTCATACTCCTCCATGCGGAATTCGCTTCCAGACGCGGGTGGGACGGACTAACGTGTAAAGGACGGACGCCGAGAGGATCAACGAGAAGAGCGGGAACGTCAGGATCGAGCGGATGCGGGGCCGCCTCTTCTGCGGCGAGAGGACGACGGACGCCCAGGCCGTGAACCAGCCCATGACGAAGACGAAGAGGAAGACGCCGAAGAAGATGCGCCAGTCCGCCGCCGCGAGACCGCCCCAGCAGAGGCGCACGGCGAGCGCGGCGATGTTGAAGAAGACGATGAAGGCGACGGACATCCCCGTCAAGATGGCGAAGAAGCAGTCGAAGAGGCGCAGGGACGGTTTTCTCAGGAACGTGCGCGCCCAGACGAGGAAGTAGAGCCGGACGACCTGCCAGCCGCCCGTCGCCCAGCGGCGCAGCTGCCGCCACATGGAGAGGAACGTGACGGGCTGCTCGTCCGCGTAGTCCGCCTCGGGCACGTACGCGACGCGCCCGCCGTTGAGGTTCGTCTGCACGGTGAACTCGACGTCCTCGACGAGCGTGCGCGTCTTCCAGAGGTGGTTGCCGAGCGCCGACGGCAGGAACGCGAAGCCCGTGCCCGTCAGCTTGCCGGAAAGCCCGAGGTTCGTCCGCACGCGGTTGGAGAGCTCGTTCATCATGTTCCAGTAGACCGTGTACCAGCCCGAGATCGTGTTGGCGGCGGCGTTGGACGAATGGCGGCGCCCCGTCACGACGCATTCGCCGTCCTGCAGCGCGTCGTTCATGGCGTCGAACCAGACCTCGGAGACGACGTTGTCCGCGTCGAAGACGGCGATCGCGTCGTAGCCGCCGCGCGCGACGAGCTTCTCGATCCCCCACGAGAGGACGTCGCCCTTGCCCGAGCTGGGGGTCGTCTTCTCCCAGACGGTCGCCCCCGCCTCGCGGGCGCGCGACGCCGTCGCGTCCGTGCAGTTGTCGGCAAGGACGATCACCTCGCGCCTGTCGGCGGGATACTTCGCGCGGAGGAGGCTCCGGACGGGCAGGCGGATGACCGTCTCCTCGTTCCGGGCGCAGATGAGCGCGACGAACTTGAGCTTCGTGATCGCCTTCGGATGGCGGGAGGCGGGCTTCACGAGGCCGACGAGGACGACGAGCGTCGACCAGAGGAAGACCACGCTCAGCCCCAGGCAGAGGAAGTCGAAGACCATCGAGACCGCCACGTCAGTCATCGCGCCACCTCCGATGCGCCCAGAGATACTGCTCGGGGTAGAGGCGGATGGCCTCGCCGAGGCGGTCGTTCATCGTCTGCGCCACGGCCGCGACGTCGTCGCCCGGCCCGAAGACAAGCGCGTCGCCGCCGACGAGGCGGTAGATGTAGGGGGCGATGCGGACGAACGACCCGACGACGACCTTCGCCCGCGTGCGGACGGCAAGCCGCGCCGCCGACGTGACCGTCCGCGCCGGGCGTCCGAGGAAGGTGAGTTTGAGGCCGTTGCCCGCGTGCTGGTCGACGAGAAGCGTGAGGGCGGCCGCCTCCCGCCGCCACTGGCGGAGGACGTCGCGCGTGAAGCCCCTGTTCTTGTCGATGATCGTGACGGGCCCCCGGAAGTGGTGCGTCGCCATCCACCGCGCCAGAAGCTTGTTGTTCAGCGTCCGCGCGACGGCGATCATCGGCCGCGCGAAGGAGAGGACGTTCGTCGCCGCCTCCCACACGCCGTGGTGGGCGCTCACGAGAAGGATCGGCTCGTCCGTCCTGTCAAGGAGGAGGCGAACCGTTTCGGGCGGGACGCCCTCGACGTCGAGATGCTCGCGGAAGTTCTCGCGCGTGATGACGCGCGGCACGCACAAGGCCTCGAAGACGTGTCCGCCGAAGTGACACCACGCTTTTTTCGCCAGGGCATGCGCTTCGCGCCGCGTCGAGGCGACGCCGCACTTCAGGACGTTCTCGACGGAGATGCGCCGCCTCTTCGGGACGAAGAGCCACGCCAGCGCGGCGACGCCGCACCCTATCGAATAGGCGTGCCTCTGGAAGAAGGTCATCTGTTCAGGCCCGTTCGACGGGCAGATTCCACGAGGCGAGCTTGTCCGCCATCCAGTCGAAGGAGGCCTCGTGCATCTCCTTGGCGCGGGCGCACGGAATGACGGGCCCGCACGCGACGCGGATGTCGAACGACGTGTCGACGGGGCCGAAGTCCTTGAAGGCCTTCGCGAAAAGCCCGGCGCGGCGCGTCGGCTGGCAGCGCGTGTCCACGACGAGCGGAACGACGGGGACGCCCGCGCGTTCGGCGAGCTTCGCGCCGATGGACGAGAAGCGGTGGCGCGAGAAGACGTCCGAGCGCGTCCCCTGCGGAAAGATGAGAAAGCTCTTCCCCTCGGAAAGCCGCTCCTTGCCGACGCGCAGGATGTTGACGAGGTCCTCTCGCGGCGACACGCGGCTGATGGGCACCATCCCCATGTTGGCGGCCGCCTTTTCGAGGAACGGCAAGTGCGCGAGCGAGGCCTTCGCCACGTAGTTGAACGGCCCGAAGGAGAGGAGGACGGGCGGCAGGAGAACCGTCTCCGTCATCGACATGTGGTTGCAGAGGTAGACGACGGGGCCCGGCTCTTTGAGGCGGTTCTCGAACCCCTCGATGTGAAGGCGCACCCCTAAGCGCTCCGCGACCGTCACCGTCGAGAAGCAGAGCCCCGCCCAGCGGCGGATCGAGAGGAGCCCGAGCGGCTGGTAGAGGGCGCACATCGGGAAGACGCGGGTCACGCCCCACGTGTAGCGGAGCGTCGTCAGGGCCGACGGCTTCGCGCGCGTCGCGGCGCAGCGGGAGGGGTCGGTCTCGTACGCGCCTTGCGTGCGCAGGGCGTCCTGGAATTCGTCAAGCGTCGTCGTTTTCATCGCCGGCCTCCCTTTCCGTCCCCGCCCGGCGGCGGCGTGAACGCCTCCGCGTGGCGCGAGGTCACAAGCACCGTGCGCGAATAGCCCGCCGCACGGAGCGAAGACATCATCTGCCGTGCGGGGCGCAGGTCGCGGACCGCAGGGTCGAGGTAAATGTGGATGACGCGCGTCTTGGGGATGTCCTGGTCGTCCAGGGCCTCCAGCACGTCGGAGATCTGGACGAGCCGGTTCCCCATCTTGAAGCCGAGGGGCGAGAGGGCGAGCGACGGCTTGTCGGCGTCCAGGACGAGCGGCGGATGCGAGGAGACGCATCCGGCGAGAAGGAGGGCCGCGACGAGAGGGACGGCTCTCATGAAAAGTGCAGGACGCGCGGCGTCCACGCCCGCGCCTCGTCAGGGGACATGGACGCGAAGGCCATGACGATGAGCCTGTCGCCGACGCGGCCCTGATGCGCCGCCGCGCCGTTGAGGCAGCAGACGTGGCTGCCGCGCTTGCCCGCGATGGCGTACGTCTCGAAGCGGTTGCCGTTCTCGACGTCGGCGCAGAGGATCTTCTCGTAGGGGAGGATGCCGACGGCCTCCATGTCGTCGGGGTCGAGCGAGAGCGAGCCTTCGTAGTCGAGGCACGCTTCCGTCACGCGAATGCGGTGGAGCTTCGCCTTCAAGAGCGTCACGTTCATGATTTCTGCTTTTCGTTGACCATGTCGGCCGTGACGACGACCTTCTTCATCTTGTCGTTGTCGGGGGCCTCGTACATGATGTCCATCATCAGCCGCTCCATCTCGGCGCGGAGGCCGCGCGCGCCCGTCTTGCGGCCCAGGGCCGCCTTCGCCAAAGCCTTCAGGGCCTCGTTCTCGAAGACGAGCTCCACGCCGTCCATGGCCAGGAGCTTCTGGTACTGCTTGACGAGGGAGTTCTTCGGCTCGGTCAGGACGCGCACGAGGTCGTCCTCCGAGAGATCCTTCATCGTCGTGACGATGGGAAGCCGCCCCGTGAACTCCGGGATGAGGCCGAACTTGACGAGGTCTTCGGGGCGGACGTCCTGCGGGTTGAGGCCGTCCTCCTTCTTCTCGGACGCCTCCTTCCCGGACGCGCCGAATCCGATGACGTGCGCGTCCTTGCGGGCGGCGACGATCTTGTCGAGCCCCACGAACGCGCCGCCGCAGATGAAGAGGATGTTCGTCGTGTCCACCTCGATGTAGTCCTGGTCGGGATGCTTGCGCCCGCCCTTCGGGGGGATGCGGCAGACGGTGCCCTCGACGATCTTGAGCAGGGCCTGCTGGACGCCCTCGCCGCTCACGTCGCGCGTGATGGAGACGTTGTCCGTCTTCGAGGCGATCTTGTCGATCTCGTCGATGTAGATGATGCCGCGCTTCGCCAGCTCGACGTCGCCGTTCGCGTTCTGGAGGAGGTAGCGCACGAGGTTCTCGACGTCCTCGCCGACGTAGCCGGCCTGCGTGAGGACGGTCGCGTCGCCGATGGCGAACGGCACGCCCAGCATCTTCGCGAGCGTCTTCGCGAGCAGCGTCTTGCCGCAGCCCGTCGGCCCGACGAGCAGGATGTTGGACTTCTCGATCTCGACGTCGGAGTCGTCCTCGGACGCGGACGCCTCAAGGCGGCGGTAGTGGTTGTGGACGGCGACGGAGAGGACCTTCTTGACCTCGTCGTGCCCGATGACGTATTGGTCGAGGAACGCCTTGATCTTCTTGGGCGACGGCGTCGGCGGCAGGGGCGGAGGCTCGGACGCGGGCTTGGCGGCCTTCGCCGCGCCCTTCGCCAGCGGCGCCTTCTCGCCCTTGCTGACGCTCTCCTCGCCCTTCCTGACGTTCTCCTCGATCAGCGCATGGAGGCTCTCGACGCACGGCAGGCAGACGCCGCCGAAGCGGCCCTGGAAGATCGGCGTCTCGGGCGAGTCCTTCTGCCCGCAGAGCGCGCACACGAGTTTCGTCTGCTTCATCGCGCCGTCAGCCCTCTTTCTTCGCTTCGAGCACCTCGTCCACGAGGCCCCAGTCCTTCGCCTCGGACGCGCTCATGAAGAAGTCGCGCTCCGTGTCGCGCACGACGTCCTCGAACGCCTTGCCCGAGTGCTTCGCGAGAATGCCGTTCAGGACGTCCTTGAGGCGCAGGATCTCCTTCGCCGTGATCTCGATGTCGCTGGCCTTGCCCTCCGCGCCGCCCGAGGGCTGGTGCACCATGATGCGGGCGTTCGGCAGGGCGAAGCGGCGCCCCTTCGTGCCGGCGGCGAGCAGCACCGCGCCCATCGACGCGGCCTGCCCGATGCAGTAGGTCGCGATGGGGCACTTGACGAACTGCATCGTGTCGTAGATGGCGAGCCCCGCCGTCACGCTGCCGCCCGGCGAGTTGACGTAGACGGAGATCTCCTTCGTCGCGTCCTGCGACTGCAGGAAGAGGAGCTGGGCGCAGACGGCGTTCGCCATCTCGTCGCCGACCTCCCCGGACAGGAAGACGATGCGGTCCAGCAGGAGGCGCGAGTAGATGTCGTAGGTCCGCTCCCCGCGGCCCGTCTGCTCGACGACGTAAGGAATCATGTAGTCTCGTGCCATGGCGCGTCCTTTCAGGAAACCTTCGCGTTCTCCAGGATGAACGCGACGACCTTCTCGCCGCGCTCCTGGTCGGAGGCCTCGATCTTCTCCTCCTTGGCGATCGCCTCAAGAATATAATAGAGCCGGACGCGCGACTCGGCCGCCTCGCGCGCGTTCTTGATGATTTCGTCGCGGTTCTTTTCGAGGTAGGCGTCGTCGAGGCTGATCTGCTTGGCGCGCGAGATGTAGTCGTTCAGCGCCATCTCGGTCGCCCGCTGGACCTGGCTCTCCGGCACGTCGAAGTCGGCCTTCTTCGAGAGCTCTTCGAGGACGGCGTCCTCGCGGCGGGCCTTCTCGCGGCGGTCGGCGGCCTCTTCGAGGCTCGTGCGGTAGGACTTTTCGAGCGCGTCCATCGACTCGGCCTTCGTCTCCTTGAGAAGCGCCTCGTCCGTCGGCAGGATCTGCTTGCGGAGGGCCTTGAGCGTGACGGTGTAGACGGCCTTGCGGCCTTTGAGCTTGTCGGGGGCGGCCTCCACGTCGAACGTCGCGGCGACGTCGGATTTCGTCTCGCCCACCTTCATGCCGGGCAGGGCCGCCAGGATCTCCGGCAGGAAGCGGCCTTCGAGGACCTGCGTCCAATACCCCGTCCCCTGGGCGACGACCTTCGCCTCCGGGTCGATCTCGATGAGCTTCTGCCCGTCGGACGAGCCCTCGTAGTCGATCTGGACGAAGTCGCCGGTCGCGACCGCGTCGCCGTCCTTCGCGTCCTCGTATTTCGCGTAGGCCGCGCGGACGCGCGAGAGGACCTCCTTGACGTCCTCGTCCGTGACGGGCTTCTTCTTGTCCTCGATCTTGATCCCCTTGTAGGCGGGGAGCTTGAACTCCGGGAGGACTTCCACGAGGGCCGTCATCTCGGCGCCCTTGTCGGTCACGTCGAGCTTCTCGACGCTGACGAGGTTGAACTCTTTGAGCTTCTCCTCCTGGATCGCCGCCGGATAGTATTTGGCGAACGCCGCGCGCTTGGTCTCGTTCGCCAGCGAGTCGGCGAACTCCTTGCGGACGAGCGCGAGCGGCACCTTCCCCTTGCGGAAGCCGGGGATCTGCGCCTCCTTGAGAAACCGGGATTCGACCTGCTTGACGACCGCCTTCACCTCGTCCTCGTCCAGGTTGACGGTCAGGCGAACCTGGCATTTGTCCTGCTTCTTGACTTGAGTCTTCATGTCTTCTCCAATAATTGTAAAACTTGAGTATTTTACCAAAAAATCAAAGTCGCGTCCACGCGGAGGCGTTCTTCGACGAGCGGAGCGCCGCCTCGACGAAGCGGACGGAGCGCGCGCCGAACGATTCGTCCGGCATCGCCTGGCGCGTGGCGACGGCCTGGACGAAGTCGTCGTAGAGGTTCGCCAGCGCCTCGACGAACCCCTCGTGATGCCCCGACGGGAAGCGGGAGGCCTTGACGGAGCGCGGCGAGAGGGCGGCGACGTAAGGGGCCTTGCGGTGGTAGACCTCGTCGGGGCTGAACGGCGAGCGGACTGTCAAGCGGTTCGGCTCCTCCTGATCCCAGAAAAGCGAGGCCTTGTCGCCGTAGACGCGCAGCCGCACGCCGTTCTCCTCGCCCGTGGCGATCTTGGACGTGACGAAGACGGCCTTCGCGCCCTTGTCGAGGCGCATGAGGACGGAGGCGTCGTCGTCGAGATGGTGCGGGCTCGAAAAGGACGAGAGATCCGCGAGAAGCGTCTGCACCTTCAAGTGCGTCACGTATTCGAGAAGCGCGAACCCGTGGACGCCGAGATCCGAGATGACGCACCCGGGGCCCGCGATGGCGGGGTCGACCTTCCAGCCCGAGAGCGTCTTCGCCTTGCGGAACGAGCCCTTCTGGTATTCGAGGACGACCTTGTCGATCTTCCCCAGCCTCCCGCTTCCGACGAGGTCGCGCGCGAGGCGCACCATCGGGTAGCCGAGATACGTGAAGGGAACGCCCAAGATCCGCCGCCTGCGCCGTGCGCACGCTTCCAGGTCTTTCGCCTCGGCGGCCGTCCACGCGATGGGCTTTTCGCAGAAGACGTCGAAGCCCGCGAGCAGGGCCTCCTTCGCGAGGGCGTAGTGCGTCTCGTTCGTCGTGCAGATGACGACGAAGTCGACGCGCCCGCGCTCGGCGCGGATCAGCTCGTCGCCGCTCGCGTAGACGCGGCCGGCGTCGAGGCGCAGCGCCTCCGCCGTCGCCTTGTTCGCCGCCTCGTGGCGCGAGAAGCACCCCGCGACGAGGTCGGCCAAATTGTCGAGGCGCAGGGCCATCCTGTGGATCGGCCCGATGAACGAGCCGTCCGCGCCGCCGATCATCGCATACTGAAGTCGTCTTTCCATCACATCCTTCCGCTCAGGGCGTCGATGAGGTCGCAGAGCCTCTTGTAGCAGTGCCCGAGGTCGTCGTTCGTGACCTGGAACATGTATTCGCCGGCCCGCGCCATCTCCTGGTCGGCGTTCTGGAGACGCTTCTCGATGACGGCGGGCGCGTCCGTGCCGCGCCCTTCGAGGCGCGCGCGCAGCGCCTCCTTCGAGGGCGGGTTGATGAAGATGTCCACATACCCCTTCTTCAGGGGGTTCTCGTTGTCGAGGGCGCGGACTTTCTCGCGCACCGTGTGCGCCCCCTGCACGTCGATGTCGAGGATCATGGACTGCCCTTCTTTAAGCGACTCCACGATCGGGGCCTTGAGCGTGCCGTAGTAGTTCCCGTGGACGCAGGCGTGCTCCAGGAAGGCGTCCTCGCGGATCAGCTCCTCGAAGCGATCCTTCGTCATGAAGTAGTAGTCGAGGCCGTCCTCCTCCCCTTCGCGCGGCGCGCGCGTCGTGCAGGAGATGGAGTAGACGATGTCGCCATACTCCTGGAGGAGCATGTCGATCAGCGTCGACTTGCCGCACCCCGAGGGCGCGGACAGGACGATGAAAAGCGGTTTGGTCTTCGTCTTCATAAAGTCACCATCTTCTGTAGGGTCTCTGGAACCGAGGGGGCGGCGCGACGAACTGCCCCATGCGGACGTTGAGAAGCTCTTTGGGGATTTCCCTGACGAACTCGGACGGCTCGACGGGGAAGAGCCCGCCGTCCGGGTTGTTGCGGACGCGCGGCACGAGAAGCGAGAGGAAGTCCTTCGCGCGCGTGACGGCCACGTAGAAGAGCCGCCGCTCCTCGTCGAGGCGGCCTTCCTCGGCGGCCTTGGGCGACGGGAACATCCCCGCCGTCAGCCACGGCAAAAAGACGACGGGCCACTCCATGCCCTTCGCCTGGTGGATCGTCGAGAGCGTGACGCGGTCGCCGTCCGGCGCGTTCTGCCGCGCGTCGAGGTTCGTCAGAAGCGCGACGTCCGCCAGGAACGACGCAAGTCGCTCCTTCGCGGGGAGATCCGCCTCCTCCGGACGGAACGCGCCGATCTGGACGGCGAGCTCCTTCACGTCGTCGAGGCGCGAGGCGCCGTCCGCCTCCCCCCATTCTTTCACGAGATGCGATTCGTAGAAGAGGTCGCAGAAGTCCTCGACGATCTCGCCGAGCGCCCCCTCCTCGAAATGGTCGTCGGCGCATTCGAGCGCCTTCAAGAGCGGCTTCGCCGAGGGCTGGGCCTTCGCGGGGAGGTTCGCGAGCAACGCCTCGCGGTCTTCCGCGCGGCGGACGTCGAACTGGAAGGAGAGCTTGCTCCAGAGCTTCTTCGCGCCCTTCTCGCCCACGCCGGGGAAGAACGAGACGACGCGCAGGAACGAGAGCTCGTCCAGGGGGTTCACGAGGAGGCGAAGGACGGCGAGCGTGTCCTTGATGTGCGCCTGCTCGAAGATGCCCACGCCCGACGTCAGGCGGAACGGGATGTTCTCGCGCGTCAGCGTGACCTGGAGATCCATGGAGTGGAAGTGGCTGCGGTAGAGGACGGCCATGTCGCCGAAGCGAAACCCCTGCGCCTGGAGGCGGCGGACGTTCTGCGCGACTTCGAGCGCCTGCGACTTGCCGTCGTAGACGGAGACGAGGTGGGGCTTCGCGCCGAGGCTCGGCCGCGACGCCGTGAGCGTCTTCGCGAAGGCGCGCGTCTCCTCCTTCATGACGACGTTCGCCACGTCGAGGATGTCGGGGACGGAGCGGTAGTTGCGCTCCAGCTTGACGATTCGGCAGCCCTCCCACCGCTTCGGGAAGTCCATGATGTTCTCGATCTGGGCGCCGCGCCACGTGTAGATGCACTGGAAGTCGTCGCCGACGGCCATGATGTTCCGGTGCCGCGCCGCCAGGAGGTCGGAGAACCGGGCCTGGATGCCGTTCGTGTCCTGGTATTCGTCGACGAGGACGTGGAGGAAATGCTCCTGCAAGAGAGTCCGCACCTGCTCGTTCTCCTCCAGGAGGCGCAGCCCGTTCACGAGGAGGTCGTCGAAGTCCATCGCCCCCAGCTCCCGCTTCCGAGCCTCGTATTGCGCGGCGATCTTCTCGACGAGGTCGACATCGACGCCGGCGGCCTTCGTCTGCCACCGCGCGGCGATGGCGCGGACGGGCTTCTCCTCGTTGGCGGCCTCGGAGATCATCTTGGAGAGAATCTCCTTCTTGACGAAGTCCTTCGGGTCCGCCACGGTCGCCTTGACGCGCTCCGCCAGAAGTCGCTTGCGGTCTTCCTCGTCGAGAATCGAGAAGGACGGCCGATAGCCGAGCGACGAGCCGAAGCGACGCAGAAGCCTCGCGCAGATCGAATGGAACGTCCCCGACCAGATCGCCGAGACGCGCTCGCCTGAAAGGGCTTGCGCCCGCGACAGCATCTCGCGCGCCGCCCGGTTCGTGAAAGTCAAGAGGAGAATCCGGTCCGCCGGCACGCCCTTCTCCGTCAGATACGCCACGCGATGGACGAGCGTGCGCGTCTTGCCCGTCCCCGCCGCCGCCAGGACGAGCAGAGGCCCGTCGCCGGCCGTGGCGGCCGCGAACTGCTCGGGGTTGAGAAGCCGTGAGAAATCCGTCATCTTAATACACGAAGAGGATCTCGCGGTATTTCGGCAGGGGCCACCGCGCGTCGTCGACAAGCCCCTCCATGCGGTCGACGGTCTTGCGAAGGGCCTGCATCGCCGCGATCTGCGAGGCCGCCGAATCCGTCGCCAAGGCCTTTTCGAGCGCGTCGCACTTGACGTGGAGGTCGTCGAGCCCCGCGCCCAGCTTGAGGCTGAACGCCGTGAGCCCCCGAAGCCCCGCCTTGAGCCCGTCGCTCTTCGCCTGCCCCAAGGCCGTCGCAAGGCGCGAGAACTCGTCGGCGACGACGGGGCGCACCATGGAGCGCGCGATTTCGAGCGAGATGCCCGCCTCGATGCGGATGCGCCGGTCGTAGGCCTCGCGGCCGACCTCCCAGCGCGACAGCATCTCCGTCTCGGAGAGGACGCCGTATTTCCCGAAGAGCGCGACGTTCGCCTTCGAGCGGAGGGGCGCGAGCGCCTCGGGCGTCGTGCGGAGATTGGGGAGGCCGCGCCGGGCGGCCTCCTCCTCCCACGCCTTCGAGTAGCCGTCGCCCGAGAAGAGGACGCGCTTGTGCGCCTTCACCTGCGCCCGCAAAAGATCCTGAAGCGCCTCGTGAAAGGGCCCTGTCGCCGCGTCGAGCCTGTCGCAGAGCGTGTCGAGGGACTCGGCGACGATCGTGTTGAGGACGGTCTGGCTGTAGGCGCAGTTCTGCGACGAGCCGGGGGCGCGGAACTCGAACTTGTTCCCCGTGAAGGCGAAAGGCGACGTGCGGTTGCGGTCCGTCGTGTCGCGCGGCAAAGGCGGCAGCGTGTCCACGCCCACGCGCAGGAACTCGTGGCGGCCCTTCCGGCCCTTGCGCCCCTCTTCGATGGACTCCAGGACGTCGTTGAGCTCGTCGCCGAGGAAGACGGACACGATGGCCGGCGGCGCCTCGTTCGCGCCGAGGCGGTGGTCGTTGCCCGCCCCCGCCGTCGCCGTGCGCAGGATGTCGGCGTGCTGCTCGATGGCGCGGAGGACGGCGATGAGGAGCGTCAGGAAGATGGCGTTCTCGCGCGGGTTGTCGCCCGGCGTCAGGAGGTTGCGCCCGCCGTAGGAGACGGACCAGTTGCAGTGCTTGCCCGAACCGTTGACGCCCGCGAAGGGCTTCTCGTGGAGGAGGCATTCGAGGTCGAACTGCTCGGCCGTCTGGCGCAGCGTCTCCATGATGAGCATGTTGTGGTCCACGGCGAGGTTCTGCTCCTCGAACATGGGCGCGAGCTCGAACTGCGCGGGCGCGGCCTCGTTGTGGCGCGTCTTGGCGGGAATCCCCAGCCGCCACAGCCGCCGCTCGACTTCCGTCATGAAGGAAAGGACGCGCGGGCGGATCGACCCGTAGTAGTGGTCGTCCAGCTGCTGGTGGCGGGCGGGCGCCGCGCCGAAGACCGTCCGCCCCGTCTGCAAGAGGTCGGGACGCTTCAGGAAGAACTTGCGGTCGATGAGGAAGTATTCCTGCTCCGCGCCCAGCGTGACGGAGACGTGCGCCTTCTTCTGCCCGAACTTCTTCATCAGCCGCTCCACGGCGCGGGAGAGGGCCTGCACGGAGCGGAGGAGCGGCGTCTTCATGTCGAGCGTGTCGCCCCGGAACGAGCAGAACGCCGTCGGGATGCACAAGGTCGCCCCGTTTTCGTGACGCTTGATGAAGGCGGGCGACGTCGGGTCCCACGCCGTGTAGCCACGCGCCTCGAACGTCGAGCGCAATCCCCCCGAGGGGAAGGAACTTGCATCGGCCTCACCGCCGATGAGGTTCTTCCCGGAGAACTCGTAGACGGCCTGCGCGGGCCCGGCGGGCGAGAGGAACGCATCGTGCTTCTCGGCCGTGCCGCCGGTCAAGGGCTGGAACCAGTGCGTGAAGTGCGTCGCCCCCTGGTCGAGGGCCCACGCCTTCAGCCCCTGCGCCACCGCGTCGGCGATCGACGGGTCGAGGGGCTTTAAGTCGCGCATCGTGGCGAGAAGCTTGTCGGCGACGGTCTTTGGCAGATACCGCCGGATGGCGCGTTCCGAAAAGACGTCGACGCCGTATTCGCTGACCTTCCGCTCCGCCTTCTTCATTTCTTCAGCCTTCCCATTCGACCTTTCGAAAGCGACGCGCCCGCCAAAAGGCAGGCAAGCCCCGGGACGAGGAAGAAGGCGAACCTGTCGGCCGCTCGCGTCGCCTCCTCGCTCTGCTCCTGGGCCGCCACCTGCCGCAGAAAACGCCTGTAGATGCTCCCCAGCGTCGTCTCCGCCGTGCCGGACGTCGCGAGAGGCACGTAGCGCCCGCCCGAGGCGTCGGCAATCGCCTTCAGGGACGATTCCTCCAGCTTGACGAGGACGGGCGAGCCCTTGAACGACACGTCCGACGCGCCGCCCGCGTCGGGGATGGGAGAGGCGACGGCGGGGTTTCCGATGCCCACCGTGAAGACGGGAATGCCACGCGCCTTGGCAAGGGCGGCCCCCTTCAGCGCCTCGCCGCGCAAGTCGCCGCCGTCGGAAATCAGGATGATGGCGTTGTAGTCGTCCGCCACGGGGTCCAGCGCCTCCAGCGACGCGCGAAGGGCCGCGCCGAGATCCGTCTCGCCACGCGGCGCGGAGTCGGGCGAGAGCCGCTCAAGGGCGCTCCGCAGAAAGCCGCGATCCGTCGTCAGGGGGCAGACGAGAACGCCCGTGCGGCGGAAGGCGACGAGGGCGCAGCGGTCGGGCCCGAGCGCGTCGATGAGGTCGGCGACGTCGGCCTTCGCCCGCTCCAGGCGGTTGGGGCGCACGTCTTCGGCCAGCATGGAGCGCGAGACGTCGAGGGCGATCGCCACGTTGCGGCGGCGTTCGACGACGCGCTCCGTCGCGCGTCCCCACTGCGGCCGCGCCGCCGCCACGAGAGTGAGGAAAAGCCCCGTCAGGACGAGGGAGGCCTGAAGCCCCCAGACACGCGGGCGCGGCGGCATGAGCCTCGCACGAAGCGACGGCGCGACGAACCGCGCGAGCCGCTTCTCGCGCCGCGCATGGAGAAACGCCCAGAAAAGCCCCGCGAACGGAACGAGAAGAGCAAAGACCAGAAAGCCCTCGTTGGCGAAGCGCATGGACAACCTACCGCGTTTCGCGAAGCGTGCCGTTCGCGCGGGCCTCGCGATAGTCCTCGACCGTCCGCCGAAGCCCCTCGTCGAGCGAGATCCGGGGCCGCCACCCCAGCGAGCGGATGAGCGACGTGTCGCAGAGCTTGCGCGGCGTGCCGTCGGGCTTCGACGCATCCCACGAAATCGCGGCGTCGCACCCCGTCGCCGTGCGGATCTTCTCCGCCAGGTCGCGGATGGAGATCTCCTCTCCCGAGCCCACGTTCATGAGGTCGGGCGGGTTGTCGAGGCCGAGCGCGAAGAGGCAGGCCTCGGCGAGGTCGTCCACGTGCAGGAACTCGCGAAGCGGCGTCCCGCTCCCCCAGAGCGGCACCGTCGCGTCGCCGCGCGTCCGCGCGTCCTCGAACTTGCGGATCATCGTCGGCAGGACGTGGCCGCCGACGAGGCTGTAGTTGTCGCCGGGCCCGTAGAGGTTCGTCGGCATCAGGGAGTGATAGAGGAGGCCCCGGTCGCGCCGCAGGAACGCGGCAAGGCGAAGCCCCGAGATCTTGGCAAGGGCGTAGCCCTCGTTCGTGGGCTCCAGCGGGCCCGTCAAAAGGGCGCTTTCGGGAATCGGCTGCGGCGCAAGGCGCGGGTAGATGCACGTCGATCCGAGGAAGAGGAGGCGCGGCACGCCGGCCTCGGCGGCCTCCCAGATCGCGTTGAGCGCGATCATCTCGTTCTCGTAGAGGAAGCGGGCGTTCGCCGCGCTGTTCGCGCCGATGCCGCCGACGCGCGCCGCCGCCACGACGACGACGTCGGGCCTTTCCGCCGCGTAGAACGTTCGCACGGCCTTCGGGTCGAGGAGGTCGAGCTCGGCGTGCGTCCGCACGAGGAGGTTCGCGAAGCCCTGGCGTTCGAGCGCGCGGCAGACGGCCGAGCCCACCATGCCCCTGTGGCCCGCGACGAAGACTCGGCTGTCCTTACGCATCGCGGATCACGCGCTCCTTCCGCGCCAGTTCGAGGTCCGCGTCCATCATCATGCGGATCAGCTCCTTGAACGTGACCTTCGGCGTCCAGCCGAGGACGCGCTTGGCCTTGGAGGGGTCGCCCAGGAGCTGGTCGACCTCGCTGGGGCGGTTGTAGCGGTCGTCGTGGCGCGTGTATTTCTGCCAGTCGAGCCCCACATACGAGAACGCCTCCTCCAGGAGCTCGCGCACGGAGTGCATCTCGCCCGTCGCCAGCACGTAGTCGTCGGGCGTCTCCTGCTGGAGCATCCGCCACATCCCCTCGACGTAGTCGAGCGCATAGCCCCAGTCGCGCCGCGCCTCGATGTTGCCCATGAAAAGCTCGTCCTGGAGCCCCATCTTGATGCGGCTCGCCGCCCGCGTGACCTTGCGCGTCACGAACGTCTCGCCCCGGCGCGGCGACTCGTGGTTGAAGAGGATGCCGTTCGAGGCGTGCATCCCGTAGGCCTCGCGGTAGTTCTTGACGGCCCAGAAGCCGTAGAGCTTCGCGACGGCGTAGGGGCTGCGCGGATAGAACGGCGTCGTCTCGCGCTGGGGGACCTCCTGCACGAGGCCGTAGAGCTCCGACGTCGAGGCCTGGTAGAAACGCGCCTTCGAGTTCGTCAGGCGGATCGCCTCCAGGAGGCGCAGCGTGCCCAGGCCGTCCACGTCGCCCGTGAACTCCGGGGCGTCGAACGAGACGCGCACGTGGCTCTGCGCGGCGAGGTTGTAGATCTCGTCGGGCTGGATCTCGAAGACGAGACGCGCGAGGTTCGACGAGTCCGTCATGTCGCCGTAGTGGAGGAAGAGGCGGACGCCGTGGATGTGCGGATCCTGGTAGAGGTGGTCGATGCGGGACGTGTTGAAGGAGCTCGACCGGCGGATGAGGCCGTGGACTTCGTAGCCCTTCTCCAGGAGAAGCTCCGTCAGGTAGCTGCCGTCCTGGCCCGTGATGCCCGTGACGAGTGCGCGCTTCATGCTCATTCGTGGTTGAAGAGGTCGTTGATGGACTCGTCCAGGTGCGTCCGGCGGATGGCCTCGCCGATCAAGGGCGCGACGGAGAGCTGCGTCAGCTTGAAGGGGAGCTTCGACGGGTCGAACCCGGCCCTGAGCGGGATGGAGTCCGTCACGACGAGCTCGTCGAGCTGCGCCTCGTTCATGAGCCGCTCCATGCCCTTCTCCGTCAGGGGGAAGTGCGAGACGAACGCATGGACGGAACGCGCCCCGTTGTCGCGGCACATCTTGGCAGCGGCGGAGAGCGTGCCGCCCGTCGCCGTCATGTCGTCGATCATGATGACGTCGTGCCCCTTGACGTCGCCGACGACGGAGAACGCGTCCACCGTGTCGCCGCCCGTGCGCTGCTTCGCGACGATGGCGAGCCCGCACTTGAGCTTGCGGCTGTAGCCGTAGGCCGTCTTCGCCCCGCCCGTGTCGGGCGCGACGACGATGGGGTTGCCCCAGTGCTGGTCGCGGATGTATTTGAGGATGATGGGCTCCGCCTTGAGGTGGTCGAGCGGGATGTCGAAGAAGCCCTGGATCTGGTTGGCGTGCAGGTCGAGCGTCATGACGCGGTCGGCGCCGGCGGCCTCGATGAGGTTGGCGACGAGACGCGCGGTGATCGGCACGCGCGGCTGGTCCTTGCGGTCCTGCCGTGCATAGCCGTAGTAGGGCAGCACCGCCGTGATGCGGGCGGCGGAGCCCCGGCGGAGCGCGTCCATGATGACGAAGAGCTCCATGTACGCGTCGTTCGGGTTGGGCGAGCCGGACTGGATGACGAAGACGTCGCGGCCGCGCACGCTGTCGATGACCTGGCAGAACGTCTCGCCGTCGGGGAAGTGGCGGATGTCGATCTTGTCGAGGGGTTTTCCGAGATAGTTGGCGACCTTTTCGGCCAGCGGCATGTTCGCCGTCCCCGAAAAAACCATGAAGTCCTGGCTGTGTTCCATGAAGAGAGTCCTTTTGAGTAAAGCGATATTATACCAAACTCTGAACCTTTTTGCTATATGTGCGTTTTCGTCCGAAATAACCGCGTTTTTCGCGAAATTCCCGTTCGCCGCGTCAAAAGAAGGTTTTAGGTCTTAGGTTTTAGGTTTCAGCCACGAATCTTCACGAATCAACACCAAAGATTTGTGGAGATTCGTGTCCATTCGTGGTTAACAACTTTTCCAC
>CAVGMG010000006.1:0-24297 GCA_963630185.1 Alistipes onderdonkii
CCGTCGAGCTCCGCTACGCGCCGTTCCTCTGGATCGGCGACCTGTCCGAGCCGGAGGCCCTCTTCGCCTCGTGGTTCCCCTTCGGCGGGCTGAACATCCTGCCGATCGCCATGGCCGTGACGACGGGGCTCCAGAGCGCGTTCACGCCCTCGACGGGCGACAAGAGCCAGCAGCGGATGATGATGGTCTTCATGCCCGCGATGATGCTCTTCATGTTCTACTCGTTCCCGTCGGCGCTCTCGCTCTACTGGTTCCTCTCGAACGTCTTCTCCATCGTCCAGATGGCGCTCATCCGCCGGGCGACGTCCAAGGAGCAGGCCGCGCAGGTGGTCGTCCCCGACCAGGTGATCGATCCGCCCGTCACGCGGCAGATGCGCCGTCATGGCTAAGGTCGAGACACTTGAGCCGCACGGGCTTTGTGCGGGCGTCAACGGCGCGATCGCCAAGGCGCTCAAGCTGCGCGGCGTCTACTGTCTGCACGAGCTCGTCCACAACGAGATCGTCATCTCGGAGCTGAAAGACCTCGGCTTCCGCTTCGTGGACGACCTCGCCCTCGTCCCGGAGGGCGAGACGGTTCTCTTCTCGGCGCATGGCGTCTCGCCCGCCGTCCGCGAGGAGGCGAAGAGGCGGCGTCTCAAAGTCGTCGACGCGACCTGCCCCTTCGTCACGAAAGTCCACGAGCAGGCCCGCGCGTTCGCGGAAAAAGGGCTTCCCGTCGTCATCTTGGGCGATTCTCGCCACGTCGAGTATCAGGGCATCGCCGGGGAGGTTTTGGCGCAAAACGGGCGCGTTCTCTCGTTCGAGGAGGCCTTGGCGCTTTCGTCCGAGGATCTTCCGAACGGCGCGCTCGGCGTCGTCTCGCAGACGACGATGAACGACGAAGACCTCGTGCGCCGCCTCGACGCCCTCCGCGCGAAGTTCACGGTCAAGGCCGCCGCGCACGTGTGCCGCGCCACGCATGACCGCCAGGCGGCCGTCCGCGCATTCACGGGCGACGCCGTCCTCGTCCTGGGCTCGCCGACCTCGTCGAACTCCCGCCGCCTCGTGGAGGTGGCGCGAGAGAGCGGCAAGCAGGCGTTTCTGGCGGGGACGATGAGCGAAGTCCGTGCGCTGGACTTTACGGGCGTCTCGCGCCTCGGCGTGACGAGCGGGGCGTCGACGCCCGAGCGGTTCTTCTCCGAGGCCGTCCGCTATCTGAAGCACATCCCGGAGCATGTCGCCATGATCATGGACGGGAACGGCCGGTGGGCGACGCAGCGCGGCAAGCGGCGCGGCGAAGGGCATCTCGCCGGCGCGAAGACGCTCGAAAAAGTCCTCTCCTGGTGCTCGGCGCGGGAGATCCAGTATCTGACCGTCTATGCGTTCTCGACGGAGAACTGGAAGCGTCCGAAGGAGGAGGTCGAGGGGCTCATGCGCCTCTTCGCGAAGATGCTCAAGTCGAAGGCCGCGCAGTTCATGCGCGAGCAGGTGCGTTTCCGGATGATCGGGCGGCGCGGCGACCTGTCGAAGCCGCTTCTGAAGACCATCGAAGACCTGGAGCGGAAGACGGCGCATTTCGCGCGGCAGTTCATCGTGGCGATCTCCTACGGCGGCCGCGCCGAGATCGTGGACGCGGCCAACGCGGCGATGGCGCACGGCGAGCCGCTCACCGAGGAGACGTTCCGGAACTACCTCTACGCGCCGGACGTGCCGGACCCGGATCTCGTCATCCGCACGAGCGGCGAGCTGCGGACGTCGAACTTCCTCCTGTGGGAGACGGCGTATAGCGAATACTTCTTTACGGATCTGCTGTGGCCGGACTTCACGCAAGAGGAGTTCGACCGCGCGCTGGAGGCCTACGCGGCGCGTCACCGCCGCAAGGGCGGCGTTTAAACAACGAAAACGAAGGAGGCGAAAATGAAAAAATCGTGGGCACTCGTGGTTTCCGTCATGCTTGGCTTAAGCGCGTTCGGCGCACGTCCCGCGCCGAGCCGGCAGACGCAGCATTTCCTCGATTTGGAGGTCGTGGCGATCGTCCATTTCGGCCTCAACACGTTCGCGGACAAGGAGTGGGGCTACGGCGACACGCCCGCCTCGATGTTCAACCCGACGAAGCTGGACGCGAAGCAGTGGGTCGCGGCGGCCAAGGCGGCGGGCATCAAGCGCATCATCCTCGTGTGCAAGCACCACGACGGCTTCTGCCTGTGGCCGAGCAAGCTGAACGCCGACTACACGGTCGCCAACTCGCCCTGGAAGGACGGCAAGGGCGACCTCGTCAAGGAGGTGCGCGAGGCGACGCACGCGGCGGGGCTTGAGTTTGCGGCCTACCTCTCGCCGTGGGACCGCCACCACGCCGAGTATGCGCGGCCCGGCTACGTCACCTACTTCCACGACCAGTGGGCGGATCTCATGGACAACTACGGGCCGATCACCGAGATCTGGCTCGACGGCGCGAACGGCGGCGACGGCTGGTACGGCGGCGCGAAGGAGCGGCGCACCCTGCCCGGCGGCGCCGAGACCTACTACCAGTCGCGGCGGCTTCTGGAGACGCTTTTCAGGAAGAGCCGCCTCGCCGTCGCCTTCAGCGGCTTCGCGACGGATCGCACCGTCTCCTGGCCCGGGAACGAGCGCGGCACGGTCGCCGAGAACTACAACTTCTACCAGGAGAAGGACGGCAAGCTCCACTTCTGCCCGCCCGAGGCGGACACGCCCCTGCGGAGCAAGTGGTTCTGGCACAAAAACGACGGGCCGAAGTCCCTGAAGGAGCTGACCGACCGCTACTTCGAGTCGGTCGGGCGCGGCGGCGTCCTCGACCTCGGCCTTGCGCCGAACACGGACGGGCTTCTCGACGAGAGCGACGTCGTGCGCCTGCGCGAGTTCGGCGCCTACGTCCGCGCCTTCAACGCGAGCGACGTCGCCGCCGACGCATCGTTCTCGGTGAAGGACGGCGGCATGGCGTTCGTCGTCGAGATGCCCGAGGCGCGGACGTTCTCCGCCGTCGACTTCCGCGAAGACCTGAAGAAGGGCGGCATGCGCATCGGCGCGTGGCGCGTCGAGGCCGACGGCCAGGTCGTCGCCCGCGGCCCGCAGGCCGGCAACCGGCGCATCGCCCGCTTCCCCGAAGTCAAGGCCAAGACGGTCAAGCTCGTCGTCGAAGCGTGCGACGGAAAGCCGGCCGTCACGTCGCTCGCGCTGCGCGTCGTCCCGAAGATCGAGGACTTCGCGGGCGTGACGAAGGAGGAGGACGTCGCGACGCCGCGCTATCCGCGCCAGAAGATGGCGTTCAAGCGGATCTCGGAGTCGACGCTCGTCGTGAAGTTCGACCGCGCCGTTTCGCTGGAGGGCTTCGACTACGTGCCGCAGAAGGACGGCTTCGAGGGAATGGCGTCGGGCTACGAGGCGTTCGTCAGCGTGGACGGCAAGAAGTGGCGGCTTTGTTCCGAGGGCGAGTTCGGAAACCTCCGGGCGAACCCCGTCTCCCAGTCGATCCGCTTTGCGCCGCAGAAGGCGCGTTTCCTGAAGATCAAGGCGACGAAGGCCATCGAGGGCGCACCCGACCTGAAGAAGAGCCAGATTTTCCCCGTCGCGCCGTGAACGGGAGACTGTGCGTGTGCGTTTAACTTCACAAGAAAGGCACACAGGCATGGATGAAGCGTTAAAGGCGCGGGGCGTCACGCACGCCTACAGGTCGGGGGCGGCGTCCGTCCCCGTCCTCAAGGACTTCGACTTCGACTTGAAGCGCGGCGAGTTCGCCGCGCTGATGGGCCCCAGCGGCAGCGGGAAGTCGACCTTCCTCCATCTGGCGGCGGGGCTTCTCGTGCCGGAGGCGGGGTCGATTCTCGTGGACGGCCAGGACGTGACGAAGATGGGCGACACGAAGGCCTCCAAGTTCCGGCGGACGCACGTGGGCGTCGTCTTCCAGGCGTTCAACCTCATCGAGACGCTTTCCGTCCGGGAGAACGTCGTCCTCCCCGCGAAGCTGAACCACCAGCGCGTCGACGAGAGGCGTCTTCGCGAGCTTCTGGAAAAGCTCTCCCTCTCGGGCGCGGAGCGGAAAAGCCCGCTGGAGCTTTCGGGCGGCGAGCGGCAGCGCGTCGCGTTCGCGCGCGCGCTTTTCATGAAGCCCGCCCTCCTTCTCGCGGACGAGCCCACGGGAAACCTCGACGCCGTGTCGGCGCAGCGGATCTGCGGACTCCTGAGCGCGCTCAACGAGACGGAGTCGTGCGCCATCCTCCTCGTCACGCACGACCCCCTCGTCGCGGCCGCCGCGACGCGCGTCGACTTCCTCTCGCAGGGGCGCGTGGCCTCGTCCTTCCCGACGCATCACGAGCCGGCCACGATCTCCGCGCGCTATCTTGAGACCTACGGGGCGCGAGAGGCTGCGCGATGATCTTCTCCCTCATGCTTCGCGGCCTTCGGACGGGGAAGGCGCGGTTCGCGTGCGCGGCGTTGGGCGTCGCCGTCGCGACGGGCTCGCTCGTCTTCACGACGTCGTTTCTCGCGACCTCGAACGCGCAGGCCCCGCGCCGCGCCGCCGAGTCGTGTGCGCCTTTCGCCGCCTGGCAGGTCGAGGACATCCGCCTGTCGCCGATGCGGCGAGGCGAGGGGAAGACGCCCGAAAAGCCGCGTCGCGAGGCGCGGCGCAAAACGCCCGCCGACCTCTCCCTCAAAGCCGTCGCGCTCTCGCTCGACTACCGCCCGGGCGGGCGCGTCATGCAAGGGCCTCCGATGCGCGTCCTTTTGGCGGAAGCGCCCGCCTCGAACGTGTATGGGCGCGTCGCGCTCGCCGAAGGCCGCTGGGTCGACGAGTCGTCGCCGTCGTGCGAAGTCGTCTGCGTACGGTCGGCGCTTCAGAGGTTCGGGCATCAGAAGGAGCCGCCGCTCTTCTCGTCGCTCAAGTTCGTCGGCGAGAAGGGGACGATGACGGCGCAGATCGTCGGGTATCTCGACGGCGACAAGCTGCCGCGCGAGTTTCCGACGGTCTTCGCGAACGAAGCCGCCCTTCGCAAGCTCGCGGCAGAGCGTTTTGGAAGCGTCTCCTTCTTCAAGTCGCTTCCTTCGTCGGGCGCGGAGAGCCTTCTCACGCCGCAGTCGGAAAGCGTCCTTCAGGCGTTTCGGACGGACGACCAGAAGCGCCTGGACTACGCCCGCCCCGTTCTCCTCTTGGCGGCCTTTCTGACTGCGCTCGCGCTTCTCGTCAACGCGCTCGACCTCTCCGTCGAGGCGTCGCGTCCGACGCTCGCCATGCTTCGCGTGGCGGGGGCGACGCGGTGGAACGTCGTCGCCTACGTGTTCGACGAGGCCCTCTTTTCAAGTCTTGTCGGCTGGCTTCTCGGCGTCGGCGGGGCTATCGCTGCGTTGGGGCTTTACGTTTTCCTGTTTCCGCAGGACTTTCCGCTGGGGCTTGCGCTCGACGGCGGCAAGATCCTTCTGACCTTCTGTCTCCTGCCCGTCCTCGTCCTCCTCGCGCTTCTCTTCGCCCTCGCGCCCGCCCTTCGCGTGCGCGCGCTCGACATCGCCGCGCGTCGCCGCCGCTCCAAGACGTTCGGCATGGCGTTGGCGTTCGGCTTCGGGTTCGCCTCGTTCGTGGCCGTCGAAGTCTGGGGGGCGACCTTGATGCGCGCGTTCGTTCCCTCGCCCGAATGGCCCGACGCCATCGTCTCGTTCCTGCCGGGCGGCGTGTCGAGCTACGACGTCGAGAAGCTGCGCTCGGTCGAGGGCGTCCGCCGCCTCTCCGAGCTCGTGCCGCGCCAGCTCTTCTTCGAGCGGGAGACCTCGCCTCGGAACGCGCTCTTTCTGGGGGCGGAGTTCCTGCCGCGCTTCCGCTTCGCCGAAGGCACGTGGGAGGAGGCGAACGAGGCGGTCTTCTCGGGGCGCGGCGTCGTCATCTCGTCCATGCTTTCGCGGGCGCACGGCCTCCACGTGGGCGACGTCCTGCGCGTTTTCAGGCGCGGGCGGCGCGGCGCGGCAGCGGACGAGCTCGCGTTTCCGATTGTCGGCGTCGCGGACGTGAACTGGCACATGGTGACGAGCCGAGGCCTTGTCCGAGGCCTCAACGGCGCCCCCGGCATGACGGACGGGCCCGTCTTCTGCTCGTTGGACACGATGGGGCTTGTCGACCCTCGAACTTATATGACGGACGCTTCCTTCTCCGCGCCCATGACGCACGTGTGGGTCGACTACGACAAGGGCTTTCTCGCCGAGAAGGGCGTCTTTCAGGCGGGGCGGCTGATCGAGTCGGAGATCGCCCGGCGGCTGGACTTCCCGGAGGGCGCGACCGTCCGGCTCCATGCGCGTGACGAAATCGCCGACGGCACGCTCGCGCACGGAGACGACCTTATCGGGCAGGTGGCGCGAGTGCCCTTCGTCTTCCTGGCCATCCTCTCCCTGGGCTTCGTGGCGATGCTCGTGGCGCGCGCCGATGCGTCGCGCGAGACGTTCGCGCTCCTCCGCGCCGTGGGGGCGACGCGCCTCCAGCGGGCGACGCGCCTTGCGATGACGGCCGTGAAGACGGCCCTCTTCGGCATCCTGCTGGCGCTTCCCGTCGGCTTCGTCGCGGGCTGGCTCTTCGCGCGGAAGACGGGTGCGCTCTGGCCGGGGCTTCCGAGCGACCCCGTCGTGCCGTGGGGCGTCATCCTCGAAGGGGCGTGCGGGGCTCTCGTCTTCGCGCTTCTCGTCGCCGTTCCGACGTCTCTCTACCTCATCGGCCGCGACAGCGTGCCGAGGGCGTCGATGAAGGGGAAGAGAACCTTGTGAACGAGCTCGGCGTTCATGCGGTGGCCGCCCTCGAACGTCTGCGACATCCCCGGATAGTGGCTCTCGAAGATCGGCCGCGCCTCCTTGGCGAACTCGTCGGCGTCGCCGAAGAGCGCGTGGCAGAAGAGGCGGTCGACGTCGTCAAGGCCGTCGAACTGGTGCGCCTCCATCTCCGCGAAGTGGGCGATGACGTCCTTCGTGACCTGGAAGGTGGTCGCGCCGTCCTGGCGCGGGTTGAGCCACTTGTGCCGCCCGACGGAGAGGCGCGAGTAGAGCTTTGACATCCCGAACGACGGGTTGACGCAGATGCGCTCGACGCCGCGCAGCTGCTGGGCGTACATGGCGCCCATCGAGGTCCCCACGACGAGGTCGGGCTGCTCCTTCGCGACGAGGGCTTTCAGCATCGGCAGCGCGTCGGCGGGGTCGACGGGGATGTCCGGGGCGAGGACGACGACCTTGTTGGCCGTGCGCCGCTCCCAGTATTCGTGCCGGAGCAGCGCGACCGTGCCGCTTGCGCCCGACGAGGCGAAGCCGTGCAGGTAGAGGAGCTTTCGGTGGGAATTCATGTGCGTTTCGGAAAAGTATACCAGTTTCGGCCGACGGTGTAAACCCGTTTTTGGTATAATGTAGACATGGCAGCAGGATACAAGAAAGAGTTCTTCGACCGCGACTACACCGCCCGCGAAGCGTATGCGCGCGCGTGGCGGTATGCGCGGAAATACAAGTTCCGCATCTTCGTCGGCATCCTGTGCGGCATGCTGACGGCGGGAACGCTCGTGCCCATCTTCTCCGTCATCCAGCCCGCGCTCGAAAAGGTGAGCCGCACCGAGCGGATGGACGAGGCCCTGAAGGCGGCGGAGGCGGCGGCGGAGACGGAGACGGCGGCGGGCGTCGCGCCGGCCCCGAGCCGTCCGCACGAGCGGAAGTCGTCGCTCGAACGCCAGATGGACGACGCCGCGAAGATGCCCTCGTGGTATCCGAAGGCCAAGGCCCTCGCCGACAAGATCGGCATCCCCCTCGAACGGGAGGACGGCGCCATGGGCGGCGCCCTCGTCCTCATGGCCGTCATCGGCATCCCGCTCGTCGCGCTCGTGCGCCTCCTCCTCATCTTCCTCAACCAATACTGCCTGACGTGGTCGGCGTCGCGCGTCGTCATGGACTTGCGGCAGGATCTCCTCAAGAAGATCCAGGAGCAGTCCATCGAGTTCCACGGGCGCATCGACGTCGGGCAGCTCATGTCGCGCGCGACGGGCGACCCGCAGGTCATGCAGTCGATCATCCAGTCGATGCTCTCGGAGCTCTGCCGCGCCCCGTTCGAGATCCTCGTGTCCGTCGTCTTCATCATCTGGTTCGCCGTCGAGAACCACATGATGGCGACCTTGGGGATCATCGTCGTCGGCATGCCGGCGTTCATGCTGCCCGTCATCGCGCTGGGCAAGGTCATCCGCAAGTGGTCGCGCCGGTCGCTCGAAAAGGGCTCCGTCGTCGGCTCGCGCATCCACGAGATCCTGACGTGCATCCGCGTCGTCAAGGCGTATCACACGGAGTCGTTCGAGAACGAGAAATACGCCGAGGTCAACCACGCGCTCTTCGGGACGACCATGCGGGCCGTCCGCTGGGGGCTCGTCGTCGGCCCGACGATCGAGACGATCGGCATCATCCTCATCTGCGCCTTCCTCGTCTGGTGCTTCGTCGCGCACGTGACCCTGGCGAACGTCATCCCGATGCTCGCGCCGCTGCTCATCATCTACAAGCCGATCAAGCAGATGGCGTCCCTCCAGGTCTCCATCGAGACGGCGCAGGCGTCGCTCCAGCGCATCTGGTCGCTCATGGACGTCGACATGACGCTGCCGGAGAGAAAGGACGCGCCGCCCAAGGCCTCCTTCGACGACGCCATCCGCTTCGAGGACGTCTCGTTCGCCTACAAGGGGACCGACCGCCTCGCCGTCGAGGACGTCTCCTTCGAGATCCCTCGCGGCAAGACCGTCGCCGTCGTCGGCGGCACGGGGAGCGGCAAGACGACGCTTTCGGGGCTCTTGGCGCGGTTCTTCGACCCCACGGCGGGGCGCATCACGATGGACGGCGTCGACTTGCGCGACCTCCGCGTCGCCGACCTCCGCGCGCTCGTCGGCTCCGTCCAGCAGGAGACGATCCTCTTCAACGACACGATCGAGGAGAACATCCGCTACGGCTCGCCGAACGCCACGCACGAGCAGGTCGTCGCGGCGGCGAAGATGGCGAACGCCCACGACTTCATCCTCTCCCAGAAGGAGGGCTATGCGCGGCTCTGCGGCGAGAAGGGCTTCGCCCTCTCGGGCGGCGAGCGCCAGCGCATCGCCATCGCGCGCGCCTGCCTGCGCAACCCGCCGATCCTCATCCTCGACGAGGCGACGAGCGCATTGGACACCGTGACCGAGCATCTCGTCCAGGAGGCGCTCGAAAACCTGATGAAGAACAGGACGGTCTTCGCCATCGCGCACCGCCTCTCGACGATCCGCAAGGCGGATCTGATTCTCGTGATGGATCACGGGAAGATCGTCGAGCGCGGCACCCACGACGAGCTTTACGCGGCGAACGGGCTCTACCGGACGCTGTGCGACATGCAGAAGACCTCATGAAGAAGAAAGGAAAAGGACACCCCATGAAAAGCCTCTCCACCCTCGCTCTCGCGTGCGCGGCGGCCGCCGCCTCGTGCGCGTCTTTTGCCGCCGACGACGTCATCTGGGACGACAGGCCCGGGTCGGGCTGGGAAAGCTCTTGGTATCCCCTCGGCAACGGGCGGCTCGGCTGCATGGTCGACGGCGGCGCGAAAAAGCTCACCCTCCAGTTCAACGTCGACTCGTTCTGGACGGGCGACAAGAACGTGACGGGGCCCGTCAACGACGGCAACGCCGACCGCAACTACGCGACGATGGGCGCCTTCCAGAACTTCGGCTTCCTGGACATCGAATGCACGTCCCTGGCGGGCGATGTCACGGGCTACAAACGCGCGCTCGACCTCTCGAAGGCGGTCTACACCGACTCGTTCGAGATGGGCGGCTGCGGCGTGAAGCGGAAGGTCTTCGCGTCCGCGCCCGACCAGGCGATTTTCGTCTTCTTGAAGTCGGACGAAAAGCCCCTCTCCCTGCAGCTGACCTTGCGCGGCACGCACGGGGAGAAGGACTCGCGCGCGTCCGGCGACAAGGCGTCGGTGCAGTTCTCCGGCACGCTTCCGAACGGGCTTGACTACGTCGCGCGCGCGGACGTCTTCCAGAAGGACGCGAAGCAGGCCGTCCTGGTTCTCCGCGCCGCCACGGGGGCGCGGACGCTGGCCGCCTTCCCGAAGGCCGACCCGAAGACGCTCCTGAAGCGCCACGTCGCCGACTACCGCCGCTACTTCAACCGCTGCACGCTCGACCTCGGCGAGGGGGATGCGTCCGTCCCGACGCGCGAGCGGCTTTCGCGCGTGCGCCAGGGCGCGAGCGACCCCGCCTTGCAGGCGCTGCTCTTCAAGTTCGGGCGCTACCTCCTCATCTCCTCGTCGCGCCCCGGCACGCTCCCGGCGAACCTCCAGGGCGTCTGGAACAACTCCAACAACCCCGCGTGGCACTGCGACTACCACACGAACATCAACATCCAGATGAACTACTGGGGGGCGGACACGGCGAACCTCTCCGACTGCTTCACGCCGTTCTCGGACTGGATGGTCGCGGCGCTTCCCGTCGCGACGGAGGTCACGCACGCGACGTTCCCGAAGGCGAAGGGCTATGCGTACCAGACGAGCGCGAACGCCGTGGGCGGCGGCGGCTGGCGGTGGAACCTCGCGGGGGCGCCGTGGATGGCCGTCCAGTGCTTCGACCACTACACCTTCACGCTCGACAAGGCGTATCTGCGCGAGACGGCCTGGCCCTTGATGAAGGGGGCGGCGGAGTTCATGATGTCCACGCACCTGAAGGAGCGCCCCGACGGCACGGTCGTCGTGACGGACGGCTGGAGCCCCGAGCACGGCCCTCGCGAAGACGGCGTGGCGCACGACCAGCAGATCGTCCGCGAGCTCTTCCGCGACTGCCTCGCGGCGGCGAAGGTCCTCAAGATCGACGACCCCTTCGTGCGGGAGGTGGCGCGGCTGGAGGCGCGTCTCCTGAAGGACAAGGTCGGCTCGTGGGGCCAGCTCCAGGAGTGGGAGACGGATCGCGACGTGAAGGGCGACACGCACCGCCACACGTCGCACCTCTTCGCCGTCTATCCCGGGACGACGATCACCCGCGCCGGCACGCCCGAGCTCGCCAAGGCCGCCGAGACGGCGCTCGCCGGACGCGCGACGACGGGCGACTCGCGCCGCAGCTGGACGTGGCCGTGGCGCACGGCCCTCTGGGCGCGGCTCGGCGACGGCGCGAAGGCGGGCGAGATGGCGGAGTCCCTTCTGCGCTACAACACGATGGACAACCTCTTCACGACGCATCCGCCGTTCCAGATCGACGGCAACCTGGGCATCGTCGGCGCGATGGCGGAGATGCTCGTGCAGAGCCACGAGACGGACGAGAAGGGCAAGCCCCTCGTCCGCTTCCTGCCCGCGCTGCCGCCGTCGTGGAAGGACGGCAAGGCGACGGGGCTCAAGGTGCGCGGCAACAAGACGGTCGACCTCGAATGGAAAAACGGCAAACTCGTCTCTCACCAGATTCGCTGATGTGGTATAATACTTCCCTATGACCCTTCCCGAACAGATCCAAGACGCCTTCCCTCCCCGTCCGCTCGACGCCCACAAGCGCTCGGTCGGGGTCGTGAACGTCGTCGGCGGGTCGAGCCGGTTCCTCCATGCGCCCGTCGTCGCGGGTCTGGGGGCGCGGGCGGCGGGCGCGGGCCTCGTGCAGCTCGTCGTGCCGGACGCCGCGCGCTTCGCCGCCGGCTGCCTCGTCCCCGAGGCGACGTTCACGAAGCTGACGGCGACGTGCATGCCGCCGAAGGCCGACGTCACGGCCATCGGCATGGGCCTTGGCGTGACGACGAACTCCGAGGCGCTTCTCTCGCGCCTCCTGTCGGGGGCGTGCGGGCGGTTCGTTCTCGACGCGGACGCCTTGACGATTCTCGCCGGCTGGTATGCGCGGTCGGACCGGTATACGCCAGGGCCGTGCCAGGAGGTCGTCCTGACGCCCCACGAGGGCGAGGCGGCGCGGCTTCTGGGCGTCTCCCGCGAGGAGGTCGCGGCGAACCGGCTCGCGTCGGCGAAGACGCTCGCCCTCCGCTACGGGGCGCACGTCGTCCTCAAGGGGGCGCGGACGCTCGTCGTCTCGTCCGACGGCGCGCGCGTCTACGAGAATGCGTGCGGCAACCCCTTCATGGCCGTCGGCGGCATGGGCGACCTCCTCTCCGGCATCATCGCCGCGCGGTGGGCGCGTCTCCCGGCGCAGGCGTTCTGCGCGGCGGCCGCGTCCGTCTGGCTTCACGCCACGGCGTCCGACGAGACGGTGTCGTCGGGGAAAGACCCGTCGCTCGTCAACACGGCCGCGTCCGTCGGCTCTCTGCGGGTGCGGCTTGAGCGGCGATGAGCGACGTCGAAAAGCGCATTCTGGAACTGCGTCGCCTCATCGAGGAGGCGAACCACGCCTATTACGACTTGGCCGCGCCCACGGTGGGCGACCGCGACTACGACATGTGGGAGGCGGAGCTCCTCCGTCTCGAAGACGAGAACCCCGCGCTGAAGTCGCCGTCCTCGCCCGTGCGCCGCGTGGCGGGGGGCGTCTCGGAGGGCTTCAAGAAGGTCGTGCACCAGCCGCCGATGCAGTCGCTCGACAAGACGCACAAGAAGTCGGAGCTCGCCGACTTCGACGCCTTCCTCAAGCGGACGATCTCCGGCTTCACCTACGTCGTCGAGCCGAAGATCGACGGCATCTCGCTCTCCCTCCTCTACGAGGACGGCCGCCTCAAGACGGCGGCCACGCGCGGCACGGGGCTTGTGGGCGACGACATCACGCAGAACGTCCAGGCCATCGCCTCGATTCCCAAGGTTCTTCCCGAAGACGCGCCGCGCCGCCTCGAAGTGCGCGGCGAGGCCTACATGACGCGCGAGGGATTCGTCGAGCTGAACCGCCGCCAGGCCGCGCAGGGGCTTGACGAGTTCGCGAATCCGCGCAATGCGTGCGCCGGCTCGCTCAAGCAGCTGGACCCCGCCGTCGCCGCGTCGCGCCCCCTGGACGTCGTTATCTACAACGCGGGAGGCGTCGGCTGCGACGGATTCGCGACGCACCTCGACATGCTCGAAGCGTTCCGCCGGTGGGGCTTTCCCGTCTCGCCGTGGGTGCGGCAGGCGCGTTCCTGCGAGGAGATGTTCGCCGCGCTCGACGACCTGAAGGCGCGTCGCACGTCCTTCCGCTTCGAGATCGACGGGGCCGTCGTCAAGGTCAACGAACGCCGCTTCTACGGTCTCGTGGGGGCGACGGCGCATGGGCCGAGGTGGGCGCGGGCGTTCAAATACGAGCCCGAACGCGCCGAGACGCGCGTTCTCGCGATGACCGTCCAGGTCGGGCGGACGGGCATCCTGACGCCCGTCGCCGAACTTGAGCCCACGGAGCTCGCGGGCTCCGTCATCTCGCGGGCGACGCTCCACAACGCCGACCAGATCGCGCGGCAGGACATCCGCATCGGCGACCACGTCTGGCTCGTCAAGGCGGGCGACGTCATTCCCGCCATCGACTCCGTCATCGTCGAGAAGCGCACGGGCGCGGAGCGCGTCTTCGAGATGCCGGCGACATGCCCCGTCTGCGGAAGCCCCGTCGTCCGCCGCGTGGGGGAGGTCGCCGTCCGCTGCGTCAACCCGGCGTGTCCCGCGCAGCTCGTGCGGCGGCTCGTCCACTTCGCCAGCCGCGAGGCGCTGGATCTTCGCACGCTCGGCGACCGGGTGGCCGAGTCCCTCGTCGAGAGCGGCCTCGTCCACGACGTCCTCGACCTCTTCGGCCTCTCGGAATCGACGCTTTCGCAGCTGGAAGTCGCGGACGACGCGAAGGAGGGCGGCTCGCGGCGGAAGTTCGGGAAGAACGCCGCGACGCTTCTCGCGGCTCTGCAAGAGGCAAGGGGTCTTCCTCTCTCGCGGTGGCTCTACGCGATGGGCATCCCCAACGTGGGCGTCCAGGTCGCGCGCGATCTCGCGAACGAGCATGAAAGACTCGACGACGTCGTCGACTCGCCCGTCCTCAAGAACGTCTTGGCCAACGACGAGAAGAAGGGCGCCGACAGGCAGATTCTGAAGATCAAGGTCGAGGCCGCTAAGTCCGTGCTCGCGTTCTTCGCGAGTGCCTACGGCAAGGCCTTCCTCCGTCGTCTTCACGACCTCGGAATCTCCCCGGCGGGAACTCCCAAGTCGGCGACGCCTGCGTCAGGGCCGCTTTCCGGCGTCACGTTCGTCCTGACGGGGACGCTTTCGCAGCCTCGGAGCGACTACGCCGCACGCATCGAGAAGGCCGGCGGCGTCGTCCAGAGCGCGGTCTCCTCCAAGACGCGCTATCTCGTCGCGGGCGACAACGTGGGGGCGCGGAAGACGGAAAAGGCGCGCGCGCTCGGCACGGAGGTGATCGACGAGCGGCGTCTTCTGGAGATGCTGACCTGATGCCCCTTTCCCTCCAGATCCGCCAGACGCAGAAGCAGGTCGTCTCCCCCGCGATGATGATGGAGCTCTCGCTCCTGCAGCTGCCCATCGGCGCGTTGCGCGAGGAGGTCAAGAAGGAGGTCGACGCGAACCCCGCGCTTGAAATCGAGCGTCCGCGCGCGCTGCCGGCGAAGGGGTCGCGCGAGGGGGCCGACAAGGAGGGCTTTCTCGAAAACGTCGCGGACATGCGCGGCGAGACGCTTGACGAGCATCTTCTCGGCGAGCTTCGCATGAGCGGGCTCGAAGGGCGGGATCTTCGCCTTGCGCAGGCGATCGTCGAGAGCCTCGACGGCGACGGCCGCTTCCTGTCGAGCTACGCCGACGTGATCACGGTGCTTCACGGGCAGGGCGTCGAGAACGTGACGGACGCGGAGCTGGAGACGGCGCGTCAGCGCGTCATGGCGACCGACCCGAAGGGGTGCGGCGCGCGCGACCTCGCCGAGTGCTACAGGGCGCAGATCGCTTCCCTCCCGAAGGCGAAGCGCGACCTCCTGGAGCCGGCCATCGACTACGTCGCCAAGGCGTTGCAGAGGAAAACGGTCGATCCGCGCGAGGCGCCGTCGCCGGCCGCGCTGCAGCTCTTGAAGAGTCTGTCGCCCTTTCCGGGGCGGCTTTACGACCGCGTGCCGCCGCAGACGGTCGTTCCCGACATCTTCGTCGATTCGCAGGGCGACGTCCGCGTCGACCAGTCGGACGTGCCGTCGCTCAAGGTCTCGCCGCGCTACGTCGAGATGGCGAAGGACCCCGACCTCGACGACGAGACGCGCGCCTACGCCGCCGAGCGCGTGCGGCGCGCGCGCGCGTTCCGCGAGGCCGTCCTGCGCCGCCAGGAGACGATGGAGAAGATCGCCTCGTGCGTCATGGCGCACCAGCGGCCCTTTCTCGAAAAGGGGCTCCCCTTCCTCCGCAAGCTGACGATGAGCGCGCTCGCGAAGGAGGTGCGCTGCACGGTCTCGACCGTCTCGCGCGCGGCGGCGCGGAAATACGTGAAGACGCCGCACGGCGTCGTCCCCCTGCGCAAGTTCTTCACCCTCGTCAACCAGGCCCCCCTTGAGAAGCTGCGCGAGATCTTCGCCTCGTTCTCGTCGAAGCCGCGTCCCTCGGACGAAGCGGTTTCGCGCCTGATGAAGGAGGCGGGCTATCCGATGGCGCGGCGGACGGTGGCGAAGTATCGCGTCAAATTGGGCATTTTCTAAAGGAGGTTCGTTACAGTGGAACAGCGCGAGATCTTGGGTCATCCGAAAGGGCTTTTCATCCTTTTCTTCACGGAGATGTGGGAGCGGTTCTCCTACTACGGCATCCGCGCGATCCTCGTCCTCTACATGATCGACCGCGTCTCCGGCGGCCTCGGCTGGACGGACGAAAAGGCGTTCGCCGTCCTCGGCGTCTTCCAGATGTGCGTCTACCTGGCGGCCATTCCGGGCGGCATCCTCTCGGATCGCGTCCTGGGCCCGAAGAAGAGCGTCTGGATCGGGTGTCTCCTCATCATGCTCGGGAACTTCTCCCTCGTCGCGCCGGGCGTCCTCTTCTTCTACACGGGGCTCACGCTGATCGTCTTGGGCGGCGGCTGCCTGAAGCCCAACATCTCGACAATCGTCTCGCGGCTCTACGTGCACGGCGACCCCCGGCAGGAGTCGGCGTTCTCGATCTTCTACCTCGGCATCAACGTGGGCTCCTTCTTCTCCGGCCTCGTCGTGGGGACGCTCGCGCAGAAGTTCGGCTGGCACTACGGCTTCCTCGCGTCGGGGCTCGGCATGCTCCTCGGGCAGGGCGTCTACGTCTGGGGGCAGCGCTACCTGCACGAAGTCGGCGACGCGAAGGCGCTCGCCGCGACGACGGCGTCGCGCGCGCCGCTGACGGCGGACGAGAAGCGGCGCATCGGCATCATCCTCTTCTCGTTCGTGAGCGTGATCGTCTTCTTCGCGGCCTTCGAGCAGGCGGGCGGGCTCCTCAACATCTACACGGATCGCTTCACGGATCGCGCAATCGGCTCCTTCACCGTGCCCACGCCCTGGTTCCAGTCGCTCAACCCGCTCTACATCGTCCTCCTCTCGCCCGTCGCGGCGCTCCTCTGGCCGTATCTCGCGAAGAAGGGCAAGAACCCGCCCGCCATCGTCAAGATGGGCCTCGGCAACATCATCCTGGGCCTCGGCTTCCTCTTCATGGTGGCCGCCGTCGCCCAGCGCGACGCCTCGGCGACGCACCAGAGCTCGATGGCGTGGATCGTCCTCGTCTACCTGACCTGCACGCTGGGCGAGCTCGCCCTCTCGCCCGTCGCGCTCTCGTTCATCACGGCGACGGCGCCGCAGCGGATGACGTCGCAGATCATGGGGCTCTACTTCGCCGTCACGGGGCTGGCGAACTACTTCGCCGCGAAGATCGGCTCGTTCGCGGGCAACGCGGGCGAGAAGGCGGTCTTCTGGGGCATCGTCGCCGTCGCGACGGCGTGGGGCGTCTTCCAGCTCGTCCTCTCGCGCGGCATCATCCGGGCGACGGCCAAGAAGGAGGCGTGTGGGAAGTGACCTGACACCGATGATGCGCCAGTACCTCGCCGTCAAGCGCGAGGTGCCGCCCGGCACGGTCGTCATGTTCCGGCTGGGCGACTTCTACGAGATGTTCGGCGACGACGCCATCCTCGCCTCGCCCATCCTCGGCGCGACGCTGACGCGGCGCAACGACCAGCCGATGTGCGGCGTGCCGTATCACGCCGTCAACTCGTATCTGGCGAAGCTCATCCGCGCCGGCAAGACGGTCGCCCTCTGCGACCAGGTCGAAGACCCCAAGACGGCCAAGGGGCTCGTGCGCCGCGAAGTGACGCGCATCGTGACGCCCGGCACCGTGACGGAGGACGGGCTTCTCGACGAGACGGCCAACACGTACGTGGCCTGCGTCTTTCGCCTTGCGCTGGCGCTTCTCGACGTCTCGACGGGCGAGTTCGTCCTGGAGGAGTTCCCGTCGCAGGAGAAACTGGACGAGGCGCTTCTGCGCATCCGCCCGGCCGAGCGGCTCGCGATGACGGACGAGAATGCGTGGACGTTCTCGTTCGAGACGGCGTTCGACGCCCTGACGCGCCATTTCCGCGTCCTCTCGCTCGACGGCTTCGGCCTCGAAGGGAAGCGCGACCTCGTCTCGGCGGCGGGGGCGCTCCTCCACTACGTGGGCGTCACGCTCCACCACAACCTCTCGCCCGTCCGCTCGTTGACCGTCCGCCAGGCGTCGGACGCGCTCGTCCTGGACTGGAGCGCCATCGTCCACCTCCAGCTTCTGCCAGGGCCCTCCGTCGCCCGCGAGGCGTCGCTTCTCGGCGTCCTCGACGTGACGAAGACGCCCATGGGCTCGCGCACGATGCGCCGCTTCATCGCGCAGCCTCTCGCGGACGAAAAGCGCATCAACCGCCGCCTGGACGTCGTGGAGGCGTTCGTCCGCGCGCGCGACGTCCTCTCGGCGTGCCGGTCGCTTCTCTCGGGCGTGCGCGACGTGGAGCGGCTCATCGCCAAGGTGGACGCGGCACGGGCCAACCCTCGCGACGTCAAGGCGCTCGCCGCCTCCTTGAAGCCCATCCCGGAGATTCTCGCGCAGCTCGCCCGCGTGCCGTCGGTCGCGGACAAGATCCGCCCCTTCGCGCCGCAGGAGTCGCTCGTCAACCTCATCGACCGCGCCCTCGTGGACGAGCCGCCCGTCCTCCTGACGGACGGCGGGTTCATCGCCGACGGCTACAGCGCGGAACTCGACGAAGTGCGCGCTCTTTCCGAGCAGGGCCATCAGGGGCTTGCGGCGTTCCAGGCGCGCGAGCAGGCGCGGACGGGCATCCCGAAGCTGAAGGTCAAGCACGTCCCCGCGTTCGGCTTCTTGATCGAGATCCCCAAATCCTTCGCCGCGCAAGTCCCCGAGGACTACGTCCGCCGCCAGACGCTGACGACGGGCGAGCGCTACGTGACGGCGGAGCTCAAGGACTACGAGGCCAAAGTCCTGGGGGCGACGGAAAAGGCGGTCGCCCTGGAGCAGAAACTTTTCCGCGAGCTCGTGGCCGCCGTCTCCGAGAAGACGCCCGAGATCCAGGCCGCCGCGCAGGCCTTGGGCGAGCTCGACGCGCTTCTCGCGCTCGCCGACCGCGCCCTCGCGGCGGGCTACGTCCGCCCGACGGTGGACGACTCCGACGTCCTCGACGTCGAAGACGGGCGGCATCCCGTGATCGAGCAGCTGCCCGACGCCGAGCCGTTCGTCCCCAACGGCGTCCACCTCAACACGACGACCGACCAGATCCTCCTCATCACGGGCCCGAACATGGCGGGCAAGTCCACGTTCCTCCGCCAGGTGGCCACGCTCGCGGTCATGGCGCAGATGGGCTCGTTCGTGCCGGCCTCGTCCATGCGCCTCGGCGTCCTCGACCGCATCTTCACGCGCATCGGCGCGGGGGACGACCTCGCGCGGGGCCGCTCGACGTTCCTCGTGGAGATGCAGGAGACGGCGAACATCCTCAACAACGCGACGCCGCGCTCGCTCCTGATCCTCGACGAGATCGGGCGCGGCACGTCGACGTTCGACGGCATCTCGATCGCCTGGGCCGTCGCCGAATACCTCCACGGCCAGCCGCGCGTGAAGGCGAAGACGCTCTTCGCCACGCACTACCACGAGCTGACGGATCTCGCGACCGTCTTCCCCGGCATCAAGAACTACACGGTCAAGGTCAAGGAGGAGGGCTCGCGCGTCGTCTTCCTGCGGCGCATCGCGCCCGGCATCGCCGAAAAGAGCTTTGGCCTGCACGTCGGCGCGATGGCGGGGCTGCCCGCCGAGGTCGTGGAACGCGCCAAGACGATTCTCGAAAATCTCGAATCCAACGAAGTGGACGTCGTCAAGCCTCGGACGGTCAAGCGTCCGCGCCGTCCGCTTTCGGAGCTTCCCGGTCAGATGTCCTTCTTCTAAGCCATGGAAAAATACGAACTCGAGCCCTCCCTCAAGGACGAAATCCGCCGCCGCGTGTTCGGCGAGGGGTTCATGAAAATCGTTCAGTCCTGCCGGCGCGGCGGAAAGTCCTTCAAGATCGCCATGCGCCCCCTCGACATGGGCGGCGAGAGGCGGTTTCAGGCGGAGATGACCGACGACGGCCATGTCCAGGCCAAGAACTTCGACCTTGCCGGGGCGCAGGCGGGGCTTGAGGAGATTCTCGCGCAGAAGGGCGCGCGCGAGATCCACGTGATGACGGGCGCGGGCGACCTCCACGTGCGCGTCACGAAGAAGGGCCACGCCCTCGTCTCGCGCTCCGCCGAGATGAGCCGCCCCGTCGTCCTCCTGCCGCACGACCGCGTCAAGGCGACGCCCCTCTCGCAGTTCGACGCCTCGGCGCTTCTGCGCACGATCGGCCTCGTCGACGGCGACGGGCGCGTGCGGGCGTCGCGGCGCGGCAAATACGACCAGATCAACGAGTTCCTGAAGGCCGTCGGCGAGACGCTGGGCCCTCGTCCGCACGAGGAGGGGCGGCCTTTCACGGTCGTCGACTGCGGGTGCGGCAAGGCCTATCTCACGATTTCGCTCTGGTTCTACCTGACGGAAGTCCTGAAGATTCCCGACGTGCGCGTCATCGGCGTCGACCGCCGGCACGACGTCATTGCCGCCGCCGAAAAGATGGCGTCGGATCTCGACCTTGCGGACAAAGTCGTCTTCGTCGAAGCCGATCTCGAAACCCTCGACCTCTCCACTCTTCCGCCTTTCCACTCTTCAACCTCTCCCTCGCACTCGTCCACTCTTCCACCTTTCCACTCTTCCACCACTCCCTCGCACTCTTCCACTCTTCCACTCTTCCACTCTTCCACCATCGACCTTGTCGTCTCCCTCCATGCCTGCGACACGGCGACGGACGAGGCGTTGGCGCGTGGCGTCGAATGGGGGGCGCATTACATTCTCTCGGCGCCCTGCTGCCAGCACGAGCTCCAGAAGGCGCTTCGCCCCGACGGCGCGGCGGGGGCGTTCGCGGGGTTGCTTAGGCAGTCCATCTTGCGCGAGCGGCTGTGCGACATCCTGACGGACTCTTTCCGTGCGATGATTTTGCGCATCCTCGGCTTCAAGGTGCAGGTCGTGGAGTTCGTCTCAAGCGAGGCGACGGCCCGCAACATCATGCTCCGCTGCGTCTCCGGCGCACGGAGCGGCCAGGCGGGTCCCGTCGGCGAATACCTGTCGCTCCGCGACTACTGGCGCGTCACGCCGTTTCTCGAAACGCGCCTCTCGAAGATTCTCGACAAGCACCTGAAGAGGTTCGAGGACGCATGAAGGCGATATCGTCCTATCTTCGCCGGGCGTTCGAGCTCGCGCAGCGCGGCGAAGGGCACACGCGCCCCAATCCGCCCGTCGGCGCCGTCCTCGTCAAGGGCGGCCGCGTCCTCGGCGAGGGCTTCCACCGCCGCGCCGGGGGCGACCATGCGGAGGTCGCGGCGCTGAAGGACGCGGCGCGGAAGGGGCGTTCCGCACGGGGGGCGACGCTTTTCGTGACGCTTGAGCCCTGCTCGCGGCGCGGCCGCGTCGGCGCCTGCACCGAGGCGATTCTCGCGTCGGGCGTCCGCGAGGTCGTCTACGCCGTCGAAGACCCGAACCCGGTCAATCGCGGCAAGGCCAAGCGACTTCTCGAAAAGGCGGGCGTCGCGTGCCTCTGCGTCGAACGCGCCCTGCGTTCGCGCGAGCGGGCCTTTCGTCCGCACGAAGAGGCCGCGCTCCGCGACGTCGTCGCCGACGTCAGGCGTCTGATGGCGCCGTTCGCGAAGTTCATGAAGACGTCGCTCCCGTTCGTGACGGTCAAGCTCGCCATGTCGCTGGACGGGCGGATTTGCGACCTGCACGGGAAGGCCCGGTGGATTTCCTCGAAGGCCTCCCGCCGGATGACGGGGCTTATGCGCGCGCGCGTGGACGCGATTCTCGTGGGGGGCGAGACGGTTCGCAAGGACGACCCGTCCTTGCTGTCGCACGACAGGCCGAACAGGGATCTTCTGCGCGTCGTCATTTCGCGCTCGGGGCGAATTCCCAAGACGGCGCAAGTCCTGACGGACGGCAAAAACGAGACGCTCGTCTACCGCGACCCTCTCACGGCTTTGAAGGAACTTGGAAAAAGGGGGTGTCTCCACGTCCTCTGCGAAGGGGGGCTTTCCCTCGCCACGTCGCTCGCCGACCTGGGGCTCGTGGACGCCTGGTGGCTCGTCTCGGCGCCGCTCGTCATCGGGTCGCGGCCGCTGGAGGAGGCGCTGCGCTTCACGCCCGTCAAGACATGGGCGCCATCACGGCTTCAGGGCGACTGCGCCGCGCTCTACGAGAGATCTTAACGAAATCCTAACGGTTTCCTGACAGAATCCTGACACGTCTTTGGCATAATGTCGTTTCCTTAACAAAGAGGTGAAACGATGGAATACTTGACGCTGACGATGACGGTTGTGGGAGGGCTCGCCCTCTTTGTCTACGGCATGATGCTCATGAGCGACGGGCTCAAGGAGACGGCCGGCGAGAAGATGAAGGCCGCCCTCAGCTACATGACGCGCAACCGGTTCTGCGCCATCCTGGCCGGCACGGTCGTCACGGCCATCATCCAGAGCTCGTCGGCGACGAGCGTCATGACGGTCGGCTTCGTCAACGCCGGGCTCATGTCGCTGACGCAGGCCATCGGCGTCATCTTCGGCGCGAACATCGGCACGACCGTGACGGGGCAGATCGTCTCGCTGAAGCTCGACGACCTTGCGCTGCCCGCGATCACGCTGGGCGTCGCGGGGCTCATGGTCGCGCGGCGCACGGTCACGCGCGGCGTGTGGCGGACGATCCTCGGGTTCGGCCTTCTCTTCTTCGGCATGACAATCATGTCGGACGAGCTCGCCGTCCTCGCGAAGAAGGAGGGCTTCGTCGCCTTCTTCTCGACCTTCGACTGCACGCCGTCGGCAAGCGGCTACCTGCCCATCGGGGCCGTCCTCGGCGCGATCGCCGTGGGCACGGTCTGCACGCTTCTCGTCCAGAGCTCGTCGGCGACGATCGGCATCACGATCGCCCTCGCGCAGACGGGCGTCATCTCGCTCTGGACGGCGATCCCCATCGTCCTGGGCGACAACATCGGCACGACCGTGACGGCGGCGCTCGCCTCCATCGGCGGCAACGCGAACGCGCGGCGGACGGCCCTCGCCCACGCGCTTTTCAACATCTTCGGCACGATTCTCGTCGTCATCAGCTTCGGCTTCGTCTTCTCGGACGCGCAGGGACGCCCCGCGCCCGTCTTCTTCCACCTCGTCAACCTCTGCACGGAGGGCGACGGCCTCGCGGGCGACAACCCGGGCCGCCACGTGGCGATGGCGCACACGATCTTCAACGTGTCGAACGTGGTCGTCCAGTCGCTGTTCATCCCGCTCATCGCGAAGCTCTGCTGCGTCATCATCCGCGACGACAAGACGCTCCGCATCCAGGTGCTGGAGCCGCACCTCCTGCTCTCGCCCGCCCTGGCGCTCCACGCGGCGCGGCTCGCGCTCGCCGACATGACGCGCCGGGCGTGGACGATCTCGTCCGTCGCGCTCAACAACTGCCTCGGCCGCGCGTCCGTCGACGAGGAGTCCGTCCAGAACGCGGAGAAGGAGATCGACACGATGCAGGCCCGCATCCGCGACTACCTCGTCGCGCTCTCGCAGCACAAGCTGACCGCCCGCCAGGCGCAGACGCTCCCGGAGCTCGTCCACTGCATCAACGACGCGGAGCGCATCTCGGACATCGCCGTGAAGTTCTACCGCAAGACGTCGCGCGTCCAGCGCCAGGGGCTCGACCCGGAGCTGCTGGCGGCGACGAACGACCTGATCGGCCTCGTCCGCGCCTTCGCCCACGAGACCACGCAGGCGCTGCGCACGGGCGCGCCGTTCTCCAAGCCGTCGGACGAGGCGGAGGCGGAGATCCGCCAGGCGGCGCGGGCGATCTCGAAGCGCTATTCGGCGATGCTCTTCACCGGGGACGGGGAGGGGGCGCACGACACGGCGTTCCTGTCCGTCCTCTCGGGCCTCCGCGACGTGAGCCGCCACATCGGCAACATCGCCGAGCGCATCCCCGCCATCGAAGGATAGGGAGCTTTTAGGTTTTAGGTTTTAGCGGAGGCGTAGGTTATAGGTTTCAGGTTTTAGCGGCGTGGGCGGTGTTCATCCGTGGACAAACGACCACAGCCTTTCACCGCTGTCATGCCGCTTTTCGCTTCTCTGAATCTCTCCGCCCCTTCGCCGCGTCTGCGAGAGAGGTGTTCGTCCGTTTGCGGTTTCGTCTGCCGTGCGCGGCGGCGGATGATTGTCGAACAGCAGGACGGCGCGGCGAAAGCGGCTGCTGACGATGGACAGGCTCGACATGAGCGACGGTGACATCCGGCATCGGTTCATCCCGTACTTCCTGTGCGAAGCGGACGGCCAGAAGAAAGGAACGGGTAGAGCGGAATAGGCGAAAGGCGAAGACAATGCACCGCCAAACCAAGCCGCTTTGCAACTGTAAAGCGGACGTCAGGTGAAATTGGCCTTGTCCGTCACACGATGACGGGATAGTTTTGGCTTTGCGCCGCGTGCAGAATCGCCTCCTGAATTTGCTTGCTCCACTTCGGCGGCGCGATGGCGTTCAAATCTGATATAATATCGTCCGTGAAGGGAGTTCTTGAGTGAACGAGATCGAAATCATCACGCGGCGAAGCCGCTCTGACTTCCTCGGCATCGAGCCGCCGCAGAACGCCACGGGCATCACGCTGAAGTAGAAAACCCATGCCCTGGACGCACATCGACCTCTTCGCCGGAATCGGCGGCTTCCGCCTCGCCGCGATGCGCAACGGCGGACGCTGCATCGTCGCGACAGGAGCTTTTCACGGACGCCATGCCCGCTGCGCTGACGAGGCCTGACGTCATGACGCCCGTCATCGTGTCCGCGAGCCGGGCGACGGACGTGCCGAAGTTCCACGCCGACTGGCTGCT
>CAVGMG010000007.1:0-21757 GCA_963630185.1 Alistipes onderdonkii
GGTGGAATGATTTTTGATATAATACTCGGTTATGAGCGATGAAAAGGAAAATCCCGTTGATTTGAGCGCACTCCAGGCGTTTGACTTGACGCCGTCGTGGGCGAAGGCCGCGCCGCAGGTGTCGGTCGGGCGCTTTCGCCGCGACGAGAGGGCCGCGTCGCCCGCCGAGGGCGCGCGCGAGAGGAAGAAGCCCATCGGCCGTCCAATGCCCGCGAAGCGGCCCTTCCCGCCGCGCCCGCCGCGTCCGGCCTTCGTCAAGCCGATGGCGTGCGACATCAAGATCCTGCCCGAGCCGAAGGCGCTCGGCACCGTCATCCGCAAAGTCCAGGACGACACGCACGCCTACAAGCTCAAGAACCTCGCCTTCTTCCTTCTGGACAACCCGGAGTCGATTCTCCTCAAGATCACGCCGCCCGCCGACGAGTCGTTCTTCCAGTGCTCGGCGTGCGGATTCGCCTCCACGCAGCGGGAGGACGTCCTTGCGCACGTCCTCTCCGCCCACTTTTCCGCGTATTACGAGGCGAAGGAAGTGCCGTGCGAGCCGCCCAAGGGGACGTTCTCGTGCGTCGCCCGGTGTTCGCTCACGGGCGTTCTCCTGGGGCCCCCCAACAGCCACGACTTCAACGACATCGTGCGCGAGCGCGTGCGGACGCTCTTCCCCCAGATGACGGAGGAGGCGTATCGCGCCACGCTTGAGACCGTGCGCGAGCCGGACGTCATCGAGGCGTGGCGGCAGAGCGCCGTCAAGAAGACGCTCTTCGCGCCGCGCACGCCCGCGCCGGAGGAGGGCGGCGAGACGCCGCTTCTGACGCGCCTGGAGGCCGAGGCGGCGTTCAGGCGCACGCTCCTGCCGTCCCTCGTGCAGACGCCGAAGAGCCTGACGATGACGGCCGCCACCGCGCTCCAGAGCCCCGTCAAGCCGCTCGTCCTCGCCGTCGAACGCGCCCTCGACGACGCGCGGCGCATCCCGTCGGCGATGTGCTACGCCCTGCGCGGCGCGTTCCACCACCGGAAGCTCAACTTCTTCCGCGCCAACGACTCGCACGGCCCGGAGTTCGTGCTCGCGCCCGAGCTCAAGCCCTTCGACGCCGAACACGCCATCGAGGAGCTCGCGTTCGTCGCGCGCTTTTTGGAGGCGCATCCCTGCCTGGACAAGTCGGAGTTCCCCCCGGAGAAGCCTGACTTCGAGAAGCACCTGCAGTGGCTCGTCGCGACGGGCCATGCGGTCGCCTTCACGAACGGCGTCTTTTCCGCCGCCGAGAAGCACCCGAAATACGGCCCGCAATGGAAAAGGCGGCAGCCGGTCGCCGCGCCGGCTCCGGCGCCCGCCCAGCCGCCCTCGGAAGTCGCGGCAGCTCCGGCGGAAGTCCAAGAAGAGAAGAAAGAAGAAGAGAAAGAGGTTATCAAGGATGAAACTGCCCCTGTCGTGGCTGAATGATTTTGTCAAGGTCGATGACATCCGCCCTGACGAGCTCGCCGAGCGCCTGACGCGCGCGGGCCTTCAGGTCGAGTCCGTCGAGACGGTAGGGCCCGAGCCCCTCTCCGATTTGATCGTCGTCGGCGAAGTCGTCGAATGCGTGGCGCATCCCGACTCCGACCACCTGCACGTGTGCCGCGTCACGGACGGCGCGGAGACGTTCCAGGTCGTCTGCGGCGCCCCGAACGTGCGCCAGGGCCTCAAGACGGCGTTCGCGAAGATCGGCGCGCCCATCCCGGGGTTTCTCGACAAGAAGGGCCAGCCCGAGAAGATCAAGAAGGGCAAGATCCGCGGGGTCGAGAGTTTCGGCATGTGCTGCAGCGAGAAGGAGCTTGGCATCGGCGCGGGCCACGCGGGGATCATCGAGTTCCCGCCCGAGACGGCGACGGGCGCGCTCGTGCGCGACGTGGCGAAGCAGGAGAGCCCCGAGACCGTCTTCGACGTGGACGTGACGTGGAACCGCCCCGACGCGCTCTCGATCCTCGGCCTCGCCCGCGAGTTCAGCGCCATCCTGCGCCGCCCCCTGAAGATGCCCGACACGTCGTTCGTCACGTGCGAACGCGACGTCCATGACGAGATCCGCGTCCGCGTCGAATGCCCGCAGAAGTGCCTGCGCTACACGGCGCGTGTCGTCACCGAGATGACCCCCGACGTCCCGTCGCCCGACTGGATGGCGAAGCGGCTGGAGCTCTGCGGCGTGCGCTCCATCAATTTGGCCGTGGACGTCACGAACTACGTGATGCTCGAAGTCGGCCAGCCCCTCCACGCCTTCGACCACAGGACGCTCGAAGACCGCACCATCGTCGTCCGCGAGGCGCACGAGGGCGAGACGATCATGACCCTCGACGGGCAGACGCGGACGCTGGACCCCTCGATGCTCGTCATCTGCGACGCGCACCGTCCGCAGGCGGTCGCGGGCGTGATGGGCGGCGAGAACTCCGGCATCGCGCCGGGGACGACGAGCGTCATGCTCGAAAGCGCGCTCTTCGACCCCGTCTCCACGAAGGCCACGGCGACGAAACTCGGCCTGTCGAGCGAGGCGAGCGCGCGCTACATCCGGGGCGTTGACAAGGACGTCGCCGACCTGGCGTCGCGCCGCGCGGCGCACCTTCTGCAGAAATACGCCGACGCGAAGATCGCGTCGGGCCTCGTGGACGTGGACAGCCGCACGCCCGACGCGCCCGTCTCGCTGCGGTTCGACCGGGCGCGCGCGCTCATCGGCATCGACATCTCCGACGACGAGATGGTCTCGATCCTCACGTCGCTCCAGCTTTCCGTCCTGGAGCGGACGGACGCGGGCGCGACCTTCAAGATTCCCTCGTGGCGGTGGGACCTCACGCTGGAGGCCGACCTCGTCGAGGAGATCGCGCGTCTCTACGGGCTTGACAACATCCCGGACGCCATGCCGGGCGCACCGTCCGTCTCGCCCCTCTCGGACGAGCCGTTCCAGGCGAAGTGCCGCGTGCGCGAGCTTTGCCTCGCGCTCGGCTTCTCCGAGGCGATGCACTACTCGTTCCTGTCGGCCCGCGAGGTCAACGAGTTCTCGGGCCCGAGCGACACGCGCCTCGTGATCCCCGACCCCGTCTCCGCCGACTTCGGCGTCATGCGCGAGAGCCTTCTGCCGCAGCTCTACCAGACGATCGGGCGCAACGCCGCCCACGAGGAGAGCGTCGCGTTCTTCGAAATGGGCAAGGTCTTCTCGCAAGGCGCGGCAGGCCCTGCCGAAAAGGAGATGCTCGCCCTTGGCTTTGCAGGGCCCGTCGGGCGCGAGGCCTTGCGCCGCCGCGCCGCCGTCACCGCCGAAGAGGCCCTTCTCTGGATGAAGGGCGCGCTTTCGGAGCTCGTCGAGAAGCTTCATGCGGGCCACTTGACGTTCGCGCCGGCGGAGCACGCCGCCTTCGAGGCCGCGCTCGCCGTCTCGATCAACGGCAGGCCGGTCGGCCTTCTGGGCGCCGTCTCGTCGCGCCTCCGCCATGCGTTCCGCCTGTCGACGCAGATGGCCCTGTGCGAGCTCGACCTCAAGCCGCTTCTCGCGAAGACGCGCGCTCTCTCGCGCCTGAAGCCCGTCCCCGCCTTCCCGTCGATCCGGCGCGACCTCGCCCTGACGCTTTCCAAGGGCGTCACGCACGAGGCCATCCTCAAGACGATCCGCCAGAACGGCGGCAAGATCCTCGTGAACGTGGACATCTTCGACGTCTTCAAGTCTTCGCGCGCCTACGCGCTTGAGTTCCAGTCCGCCGAGAGGACGCTGACGGACGCCGAGGTGGGGCTGGCGTTCGCCCGCATCGTCGAGGCGCTGCGGGCGATGGAGGGCGTCGAGGTTCGCGAGGGATGATGACAAGGCTTTTTTCAGAAAAGGGCGTGGGTCCTGTGTTGCACGCGGATTCAGCTGGCGTTTCTTCGACCGACAATGAAGTTTGGGGCCGTCAGGCCCCCAATGGACGGACGGGTTCCGGAGGCTCGGCGCTACGGCAACGTGGGATCTTTTTCAAAAAGGGGGGAAACTGACATGACGCGGAAAATCGCTTTTCTATTCTGCCTTCTCCTGCCGTTTTGCGTCTTGGGCGCGATCGAGATCCCCAAGGCGAGCGGCAAGGCGCTCGGCGTGACGAAGGGGAAGCCCTGCCAGACGGGGCTCGTCTTCATCGACGGGCGCTACGTCGAGCCGCCCTACGTCGTCGAACGCTGGGGCGTGGGCATCCGCATCAACGGCATGCCCGTCATCTCGCAGGTGATCGACTGGACGGAGTTCATCAAGACGCAGAGCGGCGTCAAGGTCACGAAGACCGAGGCCCCCGCCGTGGAGGAGCCGGAGGCGGTCGAGGACGACATGGGCGACCTGGAGGATCTTGACGACTTCGACGACTTCGACTCGTCGCTGGACGACCTCTTCGAGGACGACCCCGCCCCCGCGAAGCCGGCGAAGAAGGCGGCGAAGAAGCCCGCGAAGAAGCCCAAGCCCGTCCGCGCCGCGCCGACGGTCACGTATTCCTTCGACGGCGAGTTCGTGCCCAACGCGACGACGAAGGCCCTCGTCAAGAAGATCAACGACACGCGCACGGACATCCACGCGATGCTCCTGGAGGGGAACTTCGTCTTCTTCGGCGAGCGGTATGCGCGCGTCTCCGGCGATTCGCGCGCGGCGATGGAGATCCTGGAGAAGCTGCCCGGCCTGGAGCGCAACGCGACGTCGTTCGAGTCGTTCAAGGCGGGCGTGCGCGCGTCCTACCTCCTCTTCCTGACGGAGCCCATCTGCGCCGACCTCTACAGGAACCGCCGCGACTACTTCAAGCTTCAGCAGCGCCGCGACAAGGAGAAGAGCGAGCGCGAGTTCAACCTTCTTCTCCAGGGCCGGTAAGGAGTCAGACATGAATGCATTGGCGAAGAAACTCAACGCGACCCTGGGCGACGCCGCCCGCTTCCTCTCGAAGGAGGGCAAGCGTCTCTACTTCCCCTACGGCGGCATCCTCGGGCAGGGCGCGGAGGCGAAGGGCTGCGACGTCAACGCGACGATCGGCATGGCCTTCGAGGAGGACGGCTCGCCCCTCGTGCTGGACTGCTTCGCCAAGAGCCTGACGCTGGACAAGAAGGCGTTCCTCTACGCGGGGAGCTTCGGCCTGCCGGACTTGCGCAAGGCGTGGCGCGAGATGGAATTGAGGAAGAACCCGTCGCTCAAGGGCGTCGCCTTCTCGAACCCCGTCGTGACGAACGCGCTCACGCACGGCATCCGCATCGCCGCCGAGCTCTTCGCCGACGCGACGGACGAGCTCGTCGTCCCCGACCTCTTCTGGGACAACTACGAGCTCATCTTCCAGGAGGCGGTCGGCTGCAAGATCCGCCACTTCAACACGTTCAAGAAGGGCGCGTTCGACGCGGACGCCCTCCGGGAGGCGCTGACGGCGCCCGGCACGAAGAAGATCCTCATCCTCAACTTCCCCAACAACCCGACGGGCTACACGGCGACCCTCCGGGAGGCGAAAAGAATCGTCGCGGCCGTCCGCGCCGCCGCGAAGGCCGGCAAGCGGATCGTCGTCGTCCTCGACGACGCCTACTTCGGGCTCGTCTACGAGAAGGGCGTCCACGAGGAGTCGCTCTTCGCCGAGTTCGCCACGCTCGACCGGAACGTGCTCGCGGTCAAGCTCGACGGCACGACGAAGGAGGACTACGTCTGGGGGCTTCGCGTCGGGTTCATCTCGTTCGCCTTCAAGGGCGCGACACCCGAGCAGCTCGCGGCTCTCGCCGACAAGGCGGCGGGCAACGTCCGCAGCAGCATCTCGAACGTGTCCGCGCTGGGCCAGCGGATCGCGCTCGCGGCGTTCGCCGACAAGGACTACCTGCGCGAGAAGAAGGAGAAGTATCGCGTCCTCGAACGGCGCTACCTCAAGATCCGCGCCATCTTCGCGGCGCACCCGGAGTATCGGAAGTCCTTCGAGGTCATGCCGTTCAACTCCGGCTATTTCATGTGCGTCCGGCCTCTTCGCGTGGAGGCCGAAGCCGTGCGCAAGCATCTGATCGCCGCGTATTCCGTCGGCACGATCGTCCTGTCGGGGCTGATCCGCCTCGCCTTTTCGACGATCCCCCTGTCGTCCCTTGAGCGCGTCTTCGACAGCGTCCACCGCGCGATCCAGGACTTGCAGAAGAAGGCATGAGAGTCGAGTCGTGCGGCAAAGTCAACCTGACGCTTGAAGTCTACGGCGTCCGTGCGGACGGCTTCCACGAGATCCGCTCGGTTCTGGCGCCCGTCTCCCTGTCCGACACGCTTGATTTCTCCACGTGCCCGGACGGCCGCGTCTCGTCCGACACGCCCTACGGCGAGAGCGACCTCATCGTCAAGGCGGCGCGTCTTCTGAAGGGCGCGTCGCCGCTCGGCTGCCGCGTCCATGTCGAGAAGCGCATCCCGTCGGGCGGCGGCCTCGGCGGCGGAAGCGCCAACGCGGCGACGACGCTTCGTGCGCTGAACCGCCTCTGGCGTCTCGACAAGCCCCTGGACGAGCTTCTCGCGCTCGCGGCGAAAATCGGGAGCGACGTCCCCGCCCTCTTGCTCGCGCAGGAGACGGGTGCGCCCGTCCTCATGGAAGGGCGCGGCGAGAAGGTCTCGCCTCTCCCGAAAGGCTCTCTTCCGTTCGCGCTCGCGTCGACGACGCTCGTCTTGGCGAACCCGCGCATCCACGCGTCGACGCCCGCTGTCTACGCACGCGCGAACGAGCGCACAAGCCCGCCGTCGGCGCGTGTCAACGACTTGCAGGACGCCGCCTTGTCGCTCTATCCCGAAATCGGCAGGGCTTTGGAGGCGATGCGCGGCTGTGCGCTTCGCGACGTCATGATGACGGGCTCGGGCGCGACCGTCTTCGGCTTTGCGCAAGATGCCGCCGAGGTGCAGGCGGCCGTCCGCTCTCTGGCGGCGCAGGGCTTTTGGGTCGCCGACGCCGAACTGCTGGGGGTGTGACGGTGGCGCGTGTCGTGCGAGGAATCGGCCTTTTCCTGTGTGCGCTCGCGGCGGCGACGTCTCTCGGCGCGTCGTCCAGGGGCGGCGCGTCTTCGCAAGACGTCGTCTGGAAGCTCGTCTTCGTCGAGGACTTCAAGGGGACGCGCCTCAACGAGAAGCTCTGGTCGCGGATCGACATGGGCCACCCCGACTGGTGCAAGCACATGTCGCTGCGGGACGACCTCGTGACGGTCAAGGACGGGCAGCTGCACTGCTGGGGGCGGCGGAACGACGACCTCACGTTCGATGCGCGCCCCTTCCTGACGGGCGGCGTGATGACGAAGGGGAAGCTCGCGATGACCTACGCCAAGATCGAGTTCAAGATGAAGCTCGACGACGGCCAGCGCGGCGCGTGGCCGGCCGTCTGGATGATGCCCGAGAAGGAGGCGCTGGGCTGGCCGAACGACGGCGAGATCGACATCGTCGAGAGGCTCAACAGCGACGACTTCGTGTATCAGACGCTCCACTACGGCAACGGCTCGTCGCGCGACCTCTCGCACGGCGGGCGCGGGAAGATCGACAAGGGCGCGTGGAACGTCTACGGCCTTGAGTGGACGCCCGAGAGCATCGTCTGGACGGTGAACGGCCAGGAGACGTTCCGGCACGACAGGGGCCCTGACGACGACGACCTCAAGTATCCGTGGACGAAGCCGTTCTACCTCATGATCGACATGCAGCTCGGCGGCCGCTGGGTCGGCGGCGTCGAGGTCTCGACCCTGCCCGTCGCGATGCACGTCGACTGGGTCAAGATCTACAGCGGCTCGCGCGGCGGCAAGAAGTTCACGGCCTTCACGCGGGACAAGGCCAAGCCGGAGAAGAGGAGGAAAAGGTGAAAGTCGACTTCCACGTCCATTCGTCGTTCTCCGACGGCACGCGAACGCCCGGCGAAATCGTCCTGAAGGCCTGCTCGCGGCATCTGGACGCGCTGGCCCTCACTGACCACGACACGTGCGGCGGCGTTCGCGACTTCCTTTCCGCCGACGCGCCGCGCCCCCTCGTGCGCACGGCGGGGATCGAGCTTTCGGTCGCGCCGCCCGCGTCCGTCGAGAAAGTCCACGTCCTGGGTCTCGGCGTCGACCCTAAGTCGCCCGCGCTCGCCGCGCTCGTCGAGAAAGTCCGCGCGGGGCGCGACGCGCGCAACCGCGAGATTCTCGCGAACTTCAGGCGCTTGGGAATTGCGATCGGCGACGAGATCTTCTCGTATGCGCCGGGCGGCGTCCTCGCGCGTCCGCACTTCGCCCGGTGGCTCGTCGACCACCACGTGGAGCGCGAGTGGCAGGTCGCCTTCGACAAGTACCTTCTCGCCTCCTCGCCGGCGGAAACGCGCTGCTATGCGTCGCGCTACCGCCCGTCGGTCGACGAGGCGTTCGCGGCCGTCCACGCGGCGGGCGGCGTCTGCGTCCTCGCGCATCCGAAGGAGCTGCGCCGCGCCTGGAAGTTCCACGGCGTGGACTACGGCGTGGCGGAGGGGGCCGTCGCCGAGCTGAAGGCGCACGGCCTTGACGGGCTGGAGGCCGTCTACGGCGCGAACACGCCCGAGATGAACGTCGCCTTCACGCAGATGGCGGACCGCCACGGCCTTCTCAAGAGCGCGGGCAGCGACTTCCACGGGTTCAAGCGCAAGATTTTGGGCCTGGACGTCTCGCGGGACTTCGCCGCGCCCCTGTTCGAGCGGCTGGGGCTCGCCCTGCCGCCGGAGGAGGACGCGCCGTGAAGCTCCTTCGCCTCTTCTTCGAGCTCTTCCGGATCTCGCTCTTCGTCATCGGCGGCGGCTACGCCATCCTCGCCGTCGCCGACCACGTCTTCTCGCGCCTCGGCTGGATCGAGGAGGACGAGCTTCTCGACCACCTGCCGGTCTTCCAGATGGTGCCGGGCATCATCGCCACGCATACGGCCGTCTACGTCGGGCGCAAGGTCGCGGGGTGGCGCGGCGTGTGCGTCGGCGTCGTCGCCGTCGCCCTGCCGTCCGTCATCATCTTCACGCTCGTGGCGGCGGGCTTCGACCGCCTGCCCGTCGACCATCCGCTCCTGAAGTCGGCCTTCGTGGGGCTTCGCGCCGCGCTGACGGGCATCATCGCCGCGACCGTCGTCCGCAGCTGGCGGCGCAGTCTGCCGGACGGCTTCGCGTATGCGCTGCTCGTCCTCACGCTGGCGGCGCTGGCGGCGGGCGCGAGCGTCTGGATCGCGCTTTTGGCGGCGATGGCCCTCGGCGTCTTCGCCTCCACCGCCGCCCCGAAGAAGGGCGGGAAGGTCTTCGCGTCGTCGCCGTTCGCGCTCCTCCTCTTCCTCAAATACGGCTTCCTCTGCTTCGGCGGCGGCTTCGTGCTCGTGCCGATGTACATCGAGGACTTCGTGGGCGCGACCGCCCCGTTCCTCCAGGTGTCGCACGAGGAGTTCTCCAACATGATGGCGCTGACGCAGATGACGCCCGGCCCGATCGGCGTCAACGGCGCGACGTTCTTCGGCTACCGCCTCGCGGGCGTCGCCGGGGCGCTCGTCGCGTCGCTCCTCCTCCTGTTGCCCGGCTCCGCGCTCTGCTACGCCGCGCTCTCGTCGCTCGACCGCTTCCGCTCCAGCCGCCTCGTCGGCGGCATCCTGAAGGGCGCGCGCCCCGCGTCGGTCGCCCTCATGCTCTCGGCGCTGGCCGTCTTCGCGAAGATGACGCTCTTCAAGGACGGCGGCTCGTTCAGCGTCCTCGCTCTTTTGCTCATCATCGGAACAACCTGGATCACCATGAAAAAGAAACTATCCCCCATGACGCTCGTCCTCCTGTCCACGCTCGTCGCCGCGACGCTCCGCGCCGACGACGCGATCACGCGCGAGAGGTTCCCCGACGCCGACGTCGTCCTCGTGGACGACCTGAACCGCGTCGAATACCGCCCCGACGGCACGTCCGTCGAGACGTCGGAGAGCTGGACGAAGATCCTGACGGAGAAGGGGCGCCGCTCGGAAAGCGTCTACACGATGTCCTACTCGAAGCGCTACAGCGCGGCGGAGATCGTCTACGTGGGCGCGATCGACACGAACGGCGTCGAGCGGACGCTGGAGACGAACGTGAGCGAGTCCACCGACAACTCGTCGATGTCGTCGAACATCTTCGACCCGCTCAACCGCGACATCGTCTGCACGATCCCCGGCCTCAAGGTCGGCGACACGCTCCACGTCAAGACGCGCCGCGAGACGCTGCAGGCGCGGTGCGAGAACGTGTGGGCGGACATCGGCGTCTTCGAGTGGACGTCGCCCATGCTCCGCTCGCGCATGGAGATCCACGCGCCGGCCGAGCGGCCGCTCAAGAACCTCGCCGTGCGCCACCCCCTCGGCAACGTCGTCGCGACGACGAACGTCCTCGCCGACGGCTCGACGCTCTACGCCCTGACCTGCACGAACTCGCCGCAGGCGTTCCCGGAGCCGGACATGCCCGCCCTCTACACGCAGGTCCAGCACGTCCTCGTCTCGACGGCGCAGGACTGGCCCGAGATCTCGCGCTGGTACTGGGCGCTGTGCGAGCCGCACCTCGCCAAGACGAACGCGGCGATGGCGCAGAAGGTGGAGGAGCTCGTCACGGCGAACCCCGAGCGCCTCGACGCGATGCGGGCGATCTTCCGCTTCGTCTCGCAGGAGATCCGCTACATGGGCCTCACGATGGAGGACAAGTCGCCCGGCTACGCGCCGCACGACGTGGACATCACCTTCGACAACCGCTACGGCGTCTGCCGCGACAAGGCGGGGCTTCTCGTGACGATGCTGCGCCTCGCGGGCTTCGAGGCGTACCCCGCCCTGATCAACGTGGGGCCCAAGAAGGACCACGAGGTGCCGCAGCCCTTCTTCAACCACGCGATCGTCGCGGTCGCCGGCGAGACGGCGGACAGGGACGCGGACGGCCCCTACATCCTCATGGATCCGACGAACGAGAACGCGAAGGATCTCCTTCCCTCGTACGAGAGCGACAAGAGCTACGTCGTCGCGTGCCCGAAGGGCGACGACCTCCGCACGACGCCGACGCCCTCGGCGGCGCACAACGCGCTCCTCGTCCGGTCGCGCGCGACGCTCGGCAAGGACGGCTCGCTCTTCCTCGAAAGCGACCTCCGCTTCAACGGCATCAACGACACCGCCTATCGCGGGTCGTTCGCCCGCATGAAGGAGGAGGACCGCGTCAAGTTCTTCGAGCGCGTCCTCAAGAGCGTCTCGGCGGGCGCGGAGCTCGTCCGCTGCACGGTCGAGCCGCGCGACATGCTCGACACGGAAAAGCCCGTCGTCGTGTCGCTCGCCGCGCGATTCCCCGAGATGGTTCTGCGCGGCGAGACACGGGCGGAGCTGACGCTTCCCTTCCTCTCCCGCGCCCTGGGCACCGCCAACTCCCTCCTGCGCGGCAGCACGTCGCTCGCCTCGCGCCGCTTCGACCTCGAAGTGCCGTCGACGGCGTCGGTCGACGAGACGCTGGACGTGACGCTCGACGCCTCCTACAAGACGCCTCTCTTCTGCCCGGAGCCCGTCGAGATTTCGGGCGGCTACGCCTATTCGCGCCGCTTTGACGTCAAGGACGGACGCCTGACGGCCACGCGCAAGGCCGCCGTCACGAAGACGACGTTCTCGCCCGACGACTATGCGCGTCTCCGGGAGGATCTGGCGCGGACGGAGGCCTCGGAGCGCGAGAAGGTCGTCCTCGCCGTCGATCCGCTCGCCGAGGCGGACGTCGCCTTCCTCGACGACTCGACGGAGATCGACGTTTTCTCCGACCGCGCGTGGACGATCACGAACCGCGTGGAGAAGGAGATCCTGACCTACGACGGCAAGAAGAGCCTCTCGGAGATGCAGCTCTACTACAACCCCGCCGTCGAAAAGCTCGACATCCTCTTCGCGTGCGTGAGCAACCGGAACGGCCAGGTGAGCCGCTTGGCGCCCCACGAGGTCAACACGATGGACTGCGGCTGGGCGGCGTCCGCGCCGCGCTATCCCGCCTCGAAGATCCTCGTGGCGAACCTGCCGTCCGTCGAGATCGGGAGCGTCCTCTCGTATGCCGTCGTGAGGTCTGTCACGAACGCGCCCGCCGCGTTCTACGGGGCGTTCGCCTTCGACTCGCACGAGCCTCTCAAACGCCGCTTCGTGCGCGTCAACGACTGGTCGCGCGAAGTCCTGAACCCGTCGCGCATCCCGAACGAGCCAGGCCAGCCGGACGCCTCGCTCTGGCGCGACTACGTCATCGTCTCGTCCAACTCGTTCGCGGCGGCCGCCCGCCATCTGCGCGGCATCGACCCGTCGCCCCTCGACCGCCGCGCCCTCGACGGCCTTGGCATAGAGGAGAGCGAGGCGTCGTCGGACGAGGCGCGTCTTCTCGCGATCCGAAAGTGGATGGCGCGGCACGTCCGCCTGGCAGGGCCCTCCCTCTGGGAAGTTCCCCTCGCCTTGCAGCTGACAGACCCCGAGACCGTCCTCAAGGAGCGGTATGCGACGCGCCTTGACTACGTGCGGACGCTCGCCGCCCTCTTGCGCACGGCGGGCTTCGAGGCTGACGTCGTTCTGGCGGCTTCGGACGCGAACGACCCCGAGAGCGTTCGCACGCGCGAGACGCTGACGCACCCCAACGTCCGGGCGTTCTCCTCCGCGCTCTGCCGCGTGAACCTTCCCGCCGAGGGCGGCCTCTTCGCGCGGCTCTTCGGCGAGGGGAAGACCGTCTTCGTCGGCACGGAGAACGAATACGCGCCGCTCGGCGCGAGCGCGTTCGAGGGCTGCACGTTCTTCGACCCCAAGACGGCCTCGTTCGGCACGGTCACAGTCCCCTGCGAGAGCCTGAAATCGTCGACCGCGTCCGAGACGGAGGTTCTCGTGCGCGAGACGGGGGCCGTCGACATGACGGTCTCGACGACGCTCTTCGGCGACGGCGTCGGCGCGTTCCGCCAGCACTACGCGGAAATCCTGCCGGAGGCCCTCTCGCGCGAGCACCAGTCGATGCTGGGCGCCCTCTCGCAGGCGGCGCAGGCGACGAGCGACCTCTTCGCCGACGTGACGAACTACCCGGCGACGAGCGCGTTCTCGTGCTACATCCCCGACTACGCGACGCGCGCGGGCGACGCGCTGACGCTCCAGCTGCCGCCGCTCCTCTCGTCCATCCCGACCTACACGGGCTCGCAGCGGCGCACGCCCTTCGCGGCGGGCGCGTGCCGCCTCGCCCGCGAACGGACGGTCGTGCGCTTCCCCGAGGGGTGGACGCAGGTCGAGCACCTGCCGGAGGACTTCTCGTTCGCCGACCCGGAGGACCCCGCGAAGACGTGGCTGACGGAGAAGGTCTCGTCGCGCACGGTGGACGGCGTCCTCGAAGTCGTCGTCGAGCGCACGGTCTACCCGAGGATCTACTCGTTCTACGCGCCCGACTGCATCGCGCTCGTGCGCGAGAGGAGCCGGCTCGCGTCGTCGCGGGCGAACCGCACCGTCGTCGTCCGCCGCGCGTCGCGTTGACGATAGATTTGATTTTAGGTATAATTGTTCCTATAAACATTCACAAGGGGTAAGACAATGGAAACCGAAAACAAGCCGAGCCGGAACATCGCCGCCATCGTCACGATGTTCGCGCTCTTTTTCATGATCGCGTTCGTGACGAACTTCGCGGGCTCGATGGGGGTCATCGTCAAGAACCAGTTCGGCGCGTCGAACGCCGCCAGCCAGCTCGGCTCGTGCGCGAACTTCTTCGCCTACCTCTTCATGGGGATTCCCGGCGGGCTCATCCTCAAGCGCAAGGGCTACAAGTTCACGTCGATCCTCGCGTGCGCGGTCGGCTTCGTCGGCGTCGGCGTCCAGCTCCTGTCGGGCTACGTCGAGAGCTTCTACGTCTACGTGGCGGGCGCGTTCGTCGCGGGCTTCTCGATGTGCCTTTTGAACCTCGTCGTGAACCCGATGCTCAACACGCTCGGCGGCGAGGGCAAGAAGGGCAACCAGCTCGTCCAGTTCGGCTCGTCGCTGAACTCCATCGGCGGCACGATCGCGCCGATCCTCCTCGGCTACCTGATCGGCGGCGAAGTCGCGAAGGCCAAGGTCGCCGACGCCGCGCCGGCCCTTGAGATCGCGATGGCCATCTTCGCGGTCGCCATCGTCATCGTCGCGCTCTCGAAGATCCCGGAGCCGCACCTGGAGACGGCGGAGGAGAAGGCCGCGCGGCTCGCGGGCAAGACGTCCGTCCTCCGCGACGTCGTCGAGACGCTCAAGTTCCGCCACTTCACGTTCGGCGCGCTCGCGATCTTCTTCTACATCGTCATCGAGTGCGGCATCCCGAACATGGCGAACCTCTACATGACGGCGGAGGGGACGCCCGGCTACGTCGGCGCGGTCGTCGCGGGGTCGGTCGTCGCGGTCTACTGGTTCTTGATGATGTGCGGCCGCATCCTCGGCGGCGTCATCGGCGGCAAGGTCTCCTCGAAGACGATGGTGACGTGCTGCGCGGTCGGCGGCATCGCGCTCATGCTCGCGGCGATGTACGGGCCCGTCAAGATGGTCAGCGTCTTCGGCAAGACCGTCCCGCTTTCGATGTGCTTCGCCGTCCTCTGCGGCGCCTGCACGTCCGTCATGTGGGGCGCGATCTTCAATCTCGCGGCGGAGGGCCTCGGCAAATACGTGCCGATGGGCTCGGGCATCTTCATGGCGTGCGTGTTCGGCGGCGTGCTGCTGCCGGTGCAGGGGCTGATCGCGGACAAGATCGGCATCCTGAACAGCTACTGGCTGACGATCGCGCTCTTCGCCTACGTGCTCGTCTACGCGCACATCCTTTCCATTCCATCCAAAAAGACGAAATAAGGAGACTCGCCATGCTGAATCAGGACATCCACGACGAACTCATCGCCAAATTCGAGAAGACGTTTGGCGTCAAGCCCCAGGTCGTCTCCTACGCGCCGGGGCGCATCGAGGTCTTGGGCAACCACACCGACTACAACGAGGGCTACGTCTTCTCGGCGGCGATCGACAAGGGGACGTTCTTCGCCCTGGCGCCGTCGGCGGACGAGACGTGCGAGCTCCTGGCGGCGGACCTCATGGAGAAGGCCGTCTTCACGACGAAGACCGTCGCGCCCGCCAAGGAGATGACGTGGCAGAACTACGTGACCGGCACGTTCAACTGGATCTTCGAGGGCCAGCCCCAGAAGGCGCCCCACGGGTTCCGGGCGGCGTTCCTCGGCAACATCCCGCTCGGCGCGGGGCTCTCGTCCTCGGCGGCGCTTGAGATGTGCGCGGCGCTCGCGTTCCAGAAGCTCTACGGCACGTCCTTCGACAAGACCGAGCTCGCGAAGATCGGGCAGAAGGCCGAGCACACGTTCGCGGGCTGCCCCTGCGGGCTTCTCGACCAGGCCTCGTCGATGTACGGCCAGGCGGGCGCGCTCGTCAAGAGCGACTTCCGCACGAACTCGTTCGAGACCGTCTCCCTCGGCGACGGCGTCGCCTTCATGATGGTCAAGTCGAACGCGAAGCACGCGCTCGTCGACGGCGCCTACGCCTCCCGCCGCCAGGCGTGCGAGGACGCGGCGAAGTATTTCGCGAAAGTCCTGCGCAAGGGCTCCGTCACGCACCTGCGCGACGTGACGGCCGCCGAGTGGATCCTCTACCGCGGCGGGCTCTCGGAGACGACGGCCAAGCGCGCCATCCACCCGATCGGCGAGGACGAGCGCGTCCTGCAGGGGGCGGCGCTTCTCGCCAAGGGCGACCTCAAGGGCTTCGGCGCGCTCATGTACGATTCGCACGAGTCGAGCCGCCACTGGTTCGAGAACTCGTGCGAGGAGCTTGACGCGATCGTGGACGCCGCCAAGGCGATCCCCGAGGTCTACGGGGCGCGGCTTTCCGGCGGCGGGTTCGGCGGCAGCTGCTGCCTCCTGGTCGATCCGAAGGCGGCCGACAAGATCGCCGCCGCCATCACAAGGGAATACAAGGCGAAGTTTGGCGACGAGCCGGTCTGCTCGCTCATCCAGCCTTCGCAAGGAGCGACTCTCGTATGAAGACATCCATGCTCGGCGCGCTTGTCGCCGGTTTTTCGCTGTGCGCCTGGGCCGACGCTGACGCGGTCTCCGAGGAGGAGGCCGCCGCCACGCCCGTCGACGAGACGGTGGCCCGCGCCCAGCAGGCGAAGACGCGCGAGGAGCGCGTCTTCTACACGCTTCCGATCTGCCGCCGCGTCGAGGGCGTCTGCGAGGTCATGAAGCCCGGCGCGTCCGCGTGGGAGGCCGCCGAGGAGGGCCGCTACTATCCGCTCGGCTCGTCGTTCCGCACGGGGGCGCAGGGCGGCGCGTTGACCGTCGCGTTCGGCAAGACGTGCTTCGCGAAGATCGAGAACGGGGCGTCCTTCGCGACGCGCCCGCAGAAGCTCTCCGAAGTCTCGCGCACGCTCGTCCTGACGGGCGGCGACGTGACGCTCTCGCTGCCCAGCACCCTGAAGCCGGGGCTCATGTCCGTGACGACGGCGAGCTGGACGGCGAAGAACCTCTGCGGCGAGTCGAAGTTCTCGTATCGCGACACGGGCGACGGGTCGGTCGCCGACGTCCAGTGCCTCACCGGCGCGCTTTCCGTCGAGGGTCGTCACTACACGATCCCCCAGATGCACGCCGCCGACGTCGTGCGCATCCGCTCGACGCAGGACGAGCTTGAGACGATCCTCTACGGCAAGAGCGGCGACTACGTCGTCCAGCTCGACCAGGGGATGCGGTTCGTGACGGAGGCGAAGGAGGACGGCACGTTCGAGGAGGTGTGCGAGTCGTCGACGCTCGACTTCCACCTCTCCGTCGGCACGCGCGTGCAGATCAACCGCGCCGTCCCGGACGTGGGCCAGCGCATGAGCGTGACCATGATGACGTTCGACTCGATGGGCCAGCTCAAGAACCAGTTCGCCTACGCGGAGGGCCGTCCCGAGGTGAACACGGGCGAGCTCGTCGTCACCGTGTCCAAGGACGCGACGTCGGCGGCGCAGCGCGCGGCGGCGGAGGCGACGACGGACGAGGCGGCCGAGGTCGAAGAGGACGCGCCCGCCGAGGAGACGCCGTCCGACGAGGGCTCGTCCTCCGACGACGAGACTTCGTCCGACGAGACGGCAGACGACGATTCCTTCGACGAGTTCTGATCCGGCAACACGAACAACACGAGAAAAGACGCAGCAGACAAGCAGCAGAAGACAAGACAATGGTTATTCAGAAATTCAACAGGATCATCCGCAACAAGTGGATCTGGGGCGCGTTCGCCTTCGCCATCTCGGCCGTTTTCGCCTTTGACTTCCTTTTGGCAGACCTCCAGCGCGAGGACGACCCCGCGTCGTCGTCGCGTGACGCGGGGACGCTCGCCGGCGAGAAGGTCGACGCCAAGCTCTTCCTCGCGATCGCGGAGGACGTGCGCGGCTTCGGCGCCGCCCGCGCCGCCGACCGGCGCGACGAGTCCGAGATCAACCGCGAGGCGTGGGAGCAGTATGCCGCGCTCAAGACGGCCGAGAAGCTGGGCCTTGCGGCGACGGACGAGGAAGTCGCCGCCGCCATCCGCCGCGACCCCACCTTCCAGGTCAACGGGGCGTTCTCGTTCGCCTACTACGAGCGCCTCCTGCGCGAGAACGGCCTGACGCCCGAGCGGTTCGAGGCGTCCTTGCGCCGCCGGATGACGCGCCTGCGCGTCGAGCGCGCGGTTCTCGGGAGCGCGGCGTGGGTGTCGCCGATGGCGCTCGACCAGGCGCTCGACGACATGACGGACACGTTGACCGTCAAGGTCGCGCGTTTTAAGCAAGACGCCGCGAAGGCGAAGGCCGTCACCCTGGACGACGCGGGTCTCCGCGCCTGGTATGACGCGAACACGAACGACCTCTTCCTGGCGGAGCGGACGAAGATCCGCTACTTGAAGTACGAGGCGACCGCCCCCGCCGTCCTGGCGAAGATGGCCGTCACGGAGGACGAGATGCGCGACCGCTACGACGCGACGCTCGACCGCTACACGACGACCGACACGAACGGCGTCGAGACCGTCAAGGCGTTCGACGAGGTGAAGGGCGAGGTCGAGAAGGATCTCCGCACGCTGACGGCGCTTGAGTTCTACGAGACGAACCTCAACTTCAGGGCGTATGCGACGCGCCCCGCCACGCCGAAGGCGTCGCGTCTCGACGAGATCGCGAAGGAGGACAATCTCCGCGTCCAGACGAGCCCCTGGTTCGCGCTGGACGGCTCGTTCAAGCAGGGCTTCATGGTGCGGGCCACCCAAGTCCTCCCGAAGACGCGCGCGTTCGTCGAGGCGGTCTCCGAGCTCGACCCCGAGAGCGAAGACCTGCGCTACGGCGTCGTCTCGTCCGACACGGCGGTCTATCTCGTGGAGATCGCCGCGAAGAGCCCCGCGCACGTTCCGACGTTCGACGAGGCCAAGGACGTCATCCGCCCGCGCGCGCTTGAGGCCGCCCGCGAGAAGGCGTTCAAGGCCGAGGTCGAGGCCGTGGCGAAGAAGGGGCGCGACGCCGTTCTCGCGTCGGGCGACGTCTCGACGAATCTCGTCTTCGCCGTCGTCGACCTGAAGCCGAACCAGTTCGCCGACCAGAACGCCGTCGCCCGCGCGGCCGCGACGCTGGCCAAGGGCGAGATCTCCGACTTCGTTCCGACGGGCTCGGGGCGCGGGCTTCTCGTCGTCTGCGAAGACCGTGCGCCGGGCGACGCGGCCAAGGCGATGATTCTCAAGTCGCAGGTCCAGAACGACTTCGCCATGCTGGACGTCCAGGATCTCCTTTCGACATGGCCCCGCTGGAATCTGGAGAGGCTCGGCTTCACGACGGGCGACCTCTCCTCCGTCGACAGGGCGGAGACGGACGAGGAATGACGCTCTCCTTCAAGCGCATCCGCCCGGCCGCGAAGCTGCCGTCCTACGCGCACGCGAGCGACGCCGGCATGGACGTCCAGAGCGCGGAGGACCTCGTGATTCCCGCGAAGTCCCGTGCGCTCGTCCCGACGGGGCTTGTCGCGAACATCCCGCCGGGCTACGAGATCCAGGTGCGTCCGCGCTCGGGGCTCGCGTTCAAGCGGGGCGTGACCGTCCTCAACGCCCCCGGCACGATTGACGCGGGCTATCGCGGCGAGATCGGCGTTTTGCTCGTCAATCTCGGCGACGACGATTTCGAGATTCGCGCGGGCGACCGCATCGCGCAGCTGGTCGTCGCGCCCGTTCTCCAGGTCGAGGTCGTCGAGGCGGCGGCCGTCGACGAGACGGATCGCGGAGGCGGCGGGTTCGGTTCGACAGGCGTGTAAATGGTTCTCAAGATCTATCATTACGGAGAGGCCGTCCTCCGCGAGAAGGCCAAGCCCGTCGCGCTCGTGACGGAGGAGCTGCGCGTTCTCGCCCAAAACATGGTCGAGACGATGCACAAGGCCAAGGGCGTGGGGCTGGCGGCGGAGCAGGTGGGCCGCCTCGAAAAGATGTGCGTCATCGACATCCCCCAGGGGTGCGAGAGGCTCGAAGACGAGGCGTTCAACGCGCCGATTCCGATGCCGCTCGTGCTGTTCAACCCCGAGATCCTCTCGCAGGAGGGCTCGGCGTGCGAGAAGGAGGGGTGCTTAAGCTTCCCCGGCATCGGCGGGTCCGTCACGCGCGCGGACTGCGTGACGTGCCAGTATCTCGACGCGGAGAGCCGGCCGCAGGTCATCACGGCGCGGGGCTACCTGGCGCGCGCGCTCCAGCACGAGATCGACCATCTGAACGGCATTCTCTATGTCGACCGCCTCTCGGCGGTCGAACGGCTGGCGTTTGCGCCGAAGCTCAAGAGCCTGGCCAAGAAGAACGGCGGGCACCGGTAAGAAGAAAGAGGTTCTGTCATGCAGGAAACACGCGTGCGTTTCGCCCCGTCCCCGACGGGCAAGGTTCACATCGGCAACATCCGCGCCGCCATCTACAACTGGCTCTTCGCGCGGCACACGGGGGGCAAGTTCCTCCTGCGCGTCGAGGACACCGACCTCGAACGCTCGACGCCCGAGGCCATCCGGGTCCTCTTCGACTGCATGGCGTGGCTGGGGCTCGACTACGACGAGGAGGTCTTCTACCAGACGAAGAACGCGGCGCGTCATCTCGCCGTCGCCGAGCAGCTGCTCGCGTCGGGCCACGCCTACAAGGTGGAGCGCACGTCGCGCGACGGCAAGACGGGCGTCGTCACGATGTTCAGGATGCCCAAGGAGGGCGTCGTCGAGTTCGACGACATCGTGAAGGGGCATCTGGCGAAGAAGGCGGAGGACATCCCCGACTTCGCCATCGTCCGCTCCGACGGCTCGCCCATCTTCCACCTGGCGAACGTCGTGGACGACATCGACCAGCGCGTCACGCACATCATCCGGGGCGACGACCACGTGGAGAACACCTTCAAGCACATTTGCCTCTTCAAGGCGCTGGGCGTGACGCCGCCGAAGTATGCGCACCTGTCGATGATCGTCAACCAGCAGGGCAAGCCCTACTCGAAGCGCGACGGCGCGGCGTTCGTCGGCGAGTATCGCGAGGCGGGGTATCTGCCCGAGGCGCTCTTCAACTACCTCCTCCTGCTCGGGTGGAATCCGGGCGACGACCGCGAGATCCTCTCGCGCGAGGAGATGGTGCGGCTTTTCGAGCTTGAAAAGGTGCACGTCGCGGCGGCGATGTTCGACCCGAAGAAGCTCGCCTGGATGAACGGCGAATACATCAAGCGGATTCCCGCCGCCGACTTCAAGGCCGAGCTCAAGAGGCGCGTCGAGGGCGCCGGGCTTGTTGTCGCGCCGCACGACGAGGCCTGGTGGGACTTTCTCGCCGCGCAGCTCCAGCCGCGCACGAAGCTTTTGAACGACATGCCCGGCAACTGCCTTTGCTTTTTCACCGACGACTATCCGTTCGACCCGAAAGCCGTCGAGAAGAGGCTCAAGAAGCCGGGCGTCAAGGAGATTCTGCTCGACCTCGTCGCCCGGTTCAAGGCGGTCGAGCCGTGGAACGCCCCCGCCCTCGAAGCGTGCGTCAAGGCGCTTTCGCAAGGCGGCGGCATGGGCCCTTGGGTGCATCCGATCCGCGTGGCGGTCTCGGGGCGCGGCGAGGGGATCGGCCTCTTCGAGATGCTTGAGCTCCTCGGCCGCGATCGGACTCTCTCCCGCCTCGAACGCGCCGCCGCGCTCTGCCCGTAAAGGGCCGTCCGCGCCCCGAACCGAAAAACGGAAGTTGTCTTTTCAAGTCTTGCGTTCGCTATCCGCAAAGCGTATAATATTTGCTGATTGAATGACAAAGGACTTCAAAATGACGACATCATCGCTACAGGTTCGTGTTGACCCGGCACTCCGCAAGGAGGCGGAAACGCTCTTCGCCAATGCCGGGCTTGACATGTCGAGCGCCATTCGCCTCTTTCTGCGCCAGTCGGTCATTCGCCGCCGCCTGCCCTTTGAGGTCGTCTCGGAAAGCCCCGACCCCTTTTGGTCAAAGGCCAACCAGCGCGTTCTCGCGGACTCGATTCGGTCGCTTGAGCGCGGAGAAGGACAAGCCCACGAACTCCTCGGCGCATAGGAGACCATGGCATGCAGATCGTCTTCTCCCCACGAGCTTGGTATGAGTATACGGGCTGGCAACTGGAAGACCGAAAGACCCTGAAGCGCATCAACGCCCTCGTCAAGGACATCGAGCGCAACGGCAACGCGGGCATCGGAAAGCCAGAGCCGCTGAAGAACTTCGACGGCTACTGGAGTCGGCGCATCGACGAGACAAACCGACTCGTCTACAAGCTGTCCGGCGACGGCGACGACCGCAAGCTCATGATTTCCCAGTGCGCGACGCATTACGAATAGCCCTTTCCACGCCAAACCGCCACTTGCCGGCGT
>CAVGMG010000008.1:0-21543 GCA_963630185.1 Alistipes onderdonkii
CCCCGTCGTATCGACGAGCCGAACCGGCCAGCCGTCCAGGTCAAGCCACGCCTCGACCGAATCGCGCGTCGTGCCGGGCACGTCGCTCACGATCGCGCGGCTCTCCCCGAGGAGCGCGTTCAAGAGCGAGCTCTTGCCCGCGTTCGGCGGCCCGGCAAGGACGACGAGGGCCCCGTCGCGCAGGATCTTGCGTTCGCGCAAGCGCGACGCCGCCGCGTCGAGGGCGGCGGCAAGCGCCGCGAGCGAAGCGCGAACGGACGCGAAGAAGCCCGCCGGCAGCTCGCCCTCGTCGACGTCGAGCGCGTGCTCGAGCTCGGACGAAAGCGCGAGCGCCTGCTCGTAAAGCGCGCGGTTCGCACGCTCGCGGCGTCCGCGAAGTCCGTCCAGCGCGGCGTCCGCCGCGCGGTCGGTCTTCGCCTGGATGAGGTCGAGGACGCTTTCCGCCTGGGCGTAGTCGAGCTTGCCGTTCAGGAACGCGCGCTCGGTGAACTCGCCGCGCCGGGCGAGCCGCGCCCCGGCGGCGAAGCAGGCCTCCAGCACGCGGCGCGGCGTCACCGCCCCGCCGTGGCACTGGAACTCGACGACGTCCTCGCCCGTGTAGGAGCGCGGCGCGCGAAACGAAAGAACGACGGCATCGTCGAGAGGAGAAGGGGCGAAGAGGGAGAGAACGCTCGCTTCTGGCCGCGGCCCCGACGGAGGCGCGAAGCGTCCGCGCGTCAGGCGCCCGGCGACGGCGAAGGCCTCGGGGCCCGAAACGCGCACGACCGCGACCCCGGCGGGGCCGGGCGCGGTCGCGATCGCGGCGATGGTCTCATTCCGATTCAGCATCGCCCCACAGAAGTTCTCCGTGCCTCCGTGGCTCCGTGTGAGAATGCCTTACTTCACGCTCTTGAAGAACTTGCGCATCTCGTCCGCCGTCTTGCACTGCGCGAGGCGCTCGTAGCCGCCGTCGCTGCGCAGGGCCTTCGAGATGAAGCTCATGAGCTGCAGGTACGGCGTCTGCGCCGTGTCGTTCGCGAGCGTGAGCACGATGACCGAGAGCGGCGAGTTGTCGATCGTCTCGTAGTCCGGGATGCAGCCGTTCGCCGTCCCGGCGTTGTCGAGGATCGCCACCGCGCCGGCGATGCCCTCGACGGACGCGCACCGGCCGTGCGGGACGGCGATGCCGTGGTCGAGCCCCGTCGGCATGGAGGCCTCGCGGCGGAGGACGGCGGCCGTCGCCGCCGCGACGTCCTTGACGTGCGTGGGGCAGGCCGTCGCGATCTCGGCGACGAGCCGCTCGATCGCCTCCTTCTTCGAGCCGGCCCTGAACTTCGGCAGCATCACGAAATGCTGGAGGTGGCGGCCGACGCCCGTGTGCCGCGCCTTGGCCGCCGGCGGCTCCGGCGGCATCATCCGGTCAAGGTCCTCGCGGCGCATGGGCTTCGAGATCTGGCGCGCGAGGTCGTTCATCTCGGAGGCGACCTCCATCCACGCCGTCATGACGATCGCCTCCTCGGCCGGCGTGCAGGAGACCTCGATCGTGCTGCCGTCGCGGCGCACGGAGAGCTCCATGTCGTCCATCGCGATCTCCCAGATGCTGTCCTCCTTCGAGAGCAGCGACGTGTAGAAGCCCTCCTCGCGGAACTCGCTGACGAGCTTGTCGAGCATGAGCGCGGCGACGTCGGGCGTCGAGAGCTCGAAGACGACGGGGCGCGAGTTGTCGAAGCTCTGCTTCGGATGGCGGACGCCTTTCTTCTTCGGCGCGAAGAGGCCGACGAGCGCGGGCGGCGCGACGACGGTCGTGACGAGCGTCATCAGAATGCCGATGCCGAAGATCTCCTGCGTGAGGTAGCCGCTCGAAAGGCCGAGCCCCGCGATGATGAGCGCGACTTCGCCACGCGGCACCATGCCCGCGCCGACGCGAAGGCCGCCGAGCAGGTTGAAGCCGCAGCAAAGCGACGGCAGCATGCAGCCGATGACCTTCGCCGCGATGGCGAGCGCCGTGTAGATGCCGCCGAAGATGAGGACGGGCTTGGAGCAGAGCGCGGTCACGTCGACCATCATGCCCATCGAGCAGAAGAAGACCGGCACGAGGAACGTGTAGACGGGGGTCAGCATCTCCTGGATCGGGTGCTTCAGGTCGGTGCGCGAGAGGGCAAGGCCCATCACGTAGGCGCCGATGATCATCGCAAGGCCCATGAACTGGAAGAAGCCCGCGAGGACGAGCGCGAGGCCGAAGGCCATCGTCGCGATGACGACGGGGCTCTTGAACGCGGCCTTGAGGAACTTCGCGATGTAGCGGGCGGCCAAAAGGCCGATCGCCGTCGCGCCGAGCCAGATGCCGAACGCCTTGAGCGCAACAATGCCGATCGCGCCCCAGTCCATCGAGCCGGCCGCGCCGCCGAGCTTCGCCGCCGCGTGGTTCGCCGCGATGATGCCGTTGCCGATCGCGAGGACGATGAGGCCGAGGACGTCGTCGATGACCGCGCCCGCCATGATCGTCACGCCTTCCTCGGAGTCCATCTGCTTCTTCTCGGAGAGGATGCGCGCCGTGATGCCGACCGAGGTCGCCGTGGACATGATGCCCATGTAGAGCGGGGCCTCCTTCGTCATCGCCTCCGCGAGCGGCAGCCCCTTCAGGTAGGCGAAGTGCTCGAAGAACTCCGGCAGCACGTAGATCGCGCAGAGGTCGCCGAAGAGGAACGAGACGATCACGCCGCCGAGGCCGACCATGAGGCCGACGAACGAGTAGCGGATGAAGAGCTTGAGGTTCGTCTCAAGCCCGGAGAGGAAGAGGAGGATGACCGAGGCCAAGGTCGCGATGCCGTAGAGGGCCGGCGTCGTCGCGTCCGGCATCACGCCGGTCGCCTTGCCGATCTCGCGCAGCGCCGCGCCGTGGAAGAGGCCGGACGCGAAGAGCCCGTCGCCGAAGCCGATGCCGCCCAAGGCCCACGGGCCGATCACGATGCCGGCCGCGAGCTCGCCGAGGATCGACGGAAGCTTGAAGAGCGACGCGACCGCGCCGCCGAGACGCGCCGCGAAGATGATGACGCCGATCTGAAGGACAAGGAAGAGCATTTCGTCCACGCGAGGCAGGCCGAAGTTCGGGTAGGGCGGGGTTCCGCCCTCCTGCGCCGCAAAAACACCCGCCGCGCACATCATCGTCGCGGCCACCAAAAACAACTTTTTGTTTTTCATTTGTTTTACTTTTGGGGTTGAGTTGAAATCACTTCGTCTTGACCGACGGCAGGACGTAGGCGCGGTAGCGGCGGATGCGGCCGCCGCCGTTCGACTGGCGCGGCGTGAAGTTCATGCCGCCCACCGTCTCCTCCTGGCCGAGGTCGATGACGACGTAGTGCGGATGGTTGGGGCTCTTCGCCTTCCACTCGGTGTGCCACAGGTTCGCCGTCTGGCCGTCCACGAGGTTCTCCGCGCTGCCGTCCTCGGCAAGCCGCTCTTCGGAGTCGCACGCCGCGATCGTCCACTTCGCGTGGGAGATGTTCTTGCCTTCGGCGTCGACGAGGTCGATCTCGCCGCCCGCCGCGTATTCTTTGCCGTCCCAGGCGTTGAGCGACTCAAGCGCGAAGAACCGCCCCCGCGCGGGCTTCTTGAAGCGGACGTCCTGCCGCGTCGTGTCGTTGGAGAACTCGCCCTCGTGGACGGGGGAGGAAAGCTTCTCCGCGAGGCGCGGCCGGGGCTGGAACGAGAAGTAGTCCGTCTCGGGGCGCATCTCGCCGAGGACGGGCGTCGCGACGAACTTCAGCGACGCGGGCGGCTTCACGCCCACGACGTCGACGATGACGATCTCGTTCTCGCCGTCCTTCAGGTAGCACCCCGGCACGTACATCGTCTGCGTCGGGCCGATCGACCAGTAGCGGCCGATCCAGTGGCCGTTGACGCGCACCTGCCCGCGCTTCCAGTCGTGCATGTCGAGATACGTGTCCTGCGCCTTGAGGTTGACGGCGTAGCGGTAGACCGCGCCGCTCGACGCGCGGCCGTTCGAGGGCCCGAACGGCCCGATCTTCGCAAGGCCGCCGCGCTTGTCCTCGTTGAGGTTGACGGGGAACATCTCCCACGAGGTCAGCTCCGCGCCGCCCAGCGTGACGGGCCCGATGACGCCCTTGCGCGACTCGTGCATGATGTGCCCGAAGTTGTAGCGGCCCATCGGCTCGACGAGGATTTCGAGCGTCCGCGCCGCGTCGGCCGGCTTGACGCGGATCGACGCCTTCGGGAAGCGGCGGTCGAAGAAGCCGACGACCTTCTTGTCGAGGCGCACGACGCCGAGGTCGCGCACGTCCGCCTTGAGCTCGCCGCCGAGACCGGCGGGGACCGTCGTGCGGTAGACGCAGTAGCCGTAGCCCAGGTCGATCTGCTCGAAGGAGAGCGGCTCTTTCGACGTCTTCGCCGCGCCCTTCTTCTGGACGTTCCAGAGGGACGCCTTCTCGGGCGTCGCCTCGCAGACCGCGCTCTGGAAGGCGGGCGGCTTCGGCGCGTCGGGGATCGTCTCGCCCTCGTTGAGGTAGCGCGCGAAGAGCCCGCGCATCGCCGCGAACTTCTCGGGGTGCTTGAGCCCCGCCTCCGAGACGGGCGCGTCGTAGTCGTAGCTCGACGTCTGCGGGCGGAACGGCGCGTTGCAGCCGGCCCACCAGCCGAAGCTCGTGCCGCCGTGCGCCATGTAGACGGAGAAGGAGGCCTTGTTCTGGAGCATGTATTCGAGGTCCGCGAGGCACTGCGCCGACCCCTTGACGTTATGCCGCTCGCCCCAGCTGTCGAACCACGCGGGGTAGTATTCGCCGCACATCAGGGGCCCTGTCGGACGCGCCTTGCGGAGCTGGTTGAACGCATTGCGAGGGTTCGACCCGAAGTTCACGACGAGGAAGAGCTCGTCGATGAGGCCGTTCTGGAGGTTGTAGGCCGCGTTGCAGCAGAACGCGGGAACGTCGAAGCCGCTGGCGCGGATCGCCTCGTATTGCTTGCGGATGTAGTCCTTGTCGCTGCCCCAGAAGCCGTATTCGTTCTCGACCTGCACCATGAGGATGTTGCCGCCGCGCGTGACCTGCGAGCCGGCGAGCGTCTTGCCGACCTGGTAGAGATACTCGCAGGCGGGCTTCAGGTAGCGCGGGTCGGACGAGCGCAGGCGGATGTCCGCGTCCTTGAGGAGCCACCAGGGCAGGCCTCCGAACTCCCACTCGGCGCACGTGTAGGGGCCGGGGCGCAGGACGACCCAGAGCCCCTCCTCCTGCGCCAGGCGGCAGAACGCGACGACGTCCTTCTCGCCCGTGAACTCGTAGCGGCCGCGCACGGGCTCGTGGTAGTTCCAGAACATGTAGGCGCAGACGGCGTTGAAGCCGCACGCCTTGACCATCTGGAGACGCTGCCGCCAGTAGGCGCGGGGGATGCGGGCGAAGTGCATCTCGCCGCAGCGGATGACGAAGGGCTTGCCGTCCAGGAGGAAGGCGTCCTTCCCGACGGAGAACGTGTGCTTCCCCGTGATGGGCGCGGCGGGCGACGGCGCGGCGAGAAGTCCGAGAAGCATCGCGAGAATCAGCTTTTTCATGGGGTCTCCTTTTTGTCAAGAAACGGACAGCATGGCCTCGATGGCGCGGCGGGCGCGGCGGGCGACGGCCTCCTCCACGACGACTTCGTGCGTGAGGTCGCGCAACGCCTCGAAGAGGTTTTCGAGCGTCGTCTTCTTCATGTTGGGGCAGACGAGGTCTTCCGAAACGGGAACGAACGCCGTGCCGGGGTTCTCGGCGCGGAGGCGGTGGAGAAGCCCCGTCTCCGTCCCGACGAGAATCGTCGACGCGGGGCTTGTCTTCGCATACGCGCACATGCCGCCCGTCGAGAGGGCCTCGTCGGCGGCCTCGACGACGTCCCGCGCACATTCGGGATGCACGAGGACGGGGGCGTTCGGATGCGCCGCCCGCGCGGCGCGGACGGCGGCGGCAGTGAGACGCGCGTGCGTCGGGCAGTAGCCCGGCCAGAGGACGTAGGGGCGGCCTTCGCGGCGCGAGAGGTAGTCGCCCAGGTGGGAGTCCGGCACGAAGACGATCTCGCGGTCACGCGGAATCGTCGCCATGACGCGCGCGGCGTTGCCGCTCGTCACGCAGAGGTCGCACTCGGCCTTGACCTCCGCCGTCGAGTTGACGTAGCAGACGGCGACGGCGCCGGGGTGCTTCGCCTTCTCGCGGCGGACGTCCTCGGCCGTCACCATGTCGGCCATGGGGCAGCCCGCCGACGGCTCCGGGATGAGGACCTTTTTCGTGGGGTTGAGGATCTTCGCCGTCTCGGCCATGAAGTAGACGCCGCAGAAGACGATGACGTCCGCGTCGACGGACGCGGCCTTCCGCGCCAGCTCCAGCGAGTCGCCCGTGAAGTCGGCGACGTCCTGCACCTCGCCGCGCGTGTAGTTGTGCGCGAGGATGACCGCATGGCGGTCGCGGCAGAGGGCGCGGATGTCATCCGAGAGCATTGAAGATCCCCGTCAGGAAGTCGTCGTAGGTCTCGAACGCCGGGATGTCCGGGTTCTGCGCCTTGATGGCCGGCGTCGAGCGGAAGAGGAAGCCCGCCTTCGAGGCGCGGATCATCTCCAGGTCGTTGTAGCTGTCGCCCGCGCAGATCGTCTCGAAGCCGCAGCTCTGCAACGCCTTGACGGTCGTCAGCTTCGTGTGCGGGCAGCGCAGCTTGTAGCCCGTCACGTGGCCCTTCTCGTCGGCGAAGAGCGAGTTGCAGAAGAGCGACGGCCAGTTGAGCTTGCGCATGAGGGGCCGCCCGAACTGGTCGAACGTGTCGGAGAGAATCAAAACCTGCGTGCGCTCGCGCAGCTTGTCGAGAAACTCGTGCGCCCCGATCAGCGGATGGATCGTCGAGATGACCTCGGTGAGCTCGTGAAGCCCCAGGTGGTGGCGGTTCAGGAGGTCGATGCGCTCGTGCATGAGCTTGTCGTAGTCCGGCTCGTCGCGCGTCGTCCGGCGGAAGTCGTCGATGCCGGTCTTCTTCGCGAACTCGATCCAGATCTCGGGAACGAGCACCCCTTCCAAGTCAAGACACACGATGTCCATTCTCTCACACCCCCTTGAAGTAGTCGATTGTCCTCTCCAGCCCCTCGTCGAGCATGACCTTGGGCTCCCACGCGAGGCATTCGCGCGCAAGCGCGATGTCGGGGCGGCGCACCTTCGGGTCGTCGCCCGGCAGCGGACGGAACTCGATGTCGGAAAGAGGCCGCCCGAGGCGCGTGAGGACTTTCTCGGCGAGGGCGAGAACCGTGAACTCGCCGGGATTGCCCACGTTGAGGACGGGAAGGACGAAGCCGTGCTTTGCGGCGAACGTGCGCACCGTCTCCTTGGGGAGCGCCATGTAGCGGCGAAACGCCTCCACGAGATCCGAGACGAACTGGAACGAGCGCGTCTGCTGCCCCGTGCCGTAGACCGTCAGCTTCTCGCCGTGCAGCGCCTGCATGATGAAGTTCGAGACGACGCGCCCGTCCTGCGGATGCATCCTGGGGCCATACGTATTGAAAATGCGCACGAGCCGCACGTCCGCGTCGAACGTGCGCACGAAGTCGGCCGCCCACGTCTCGGCGACGCGCTTGCCCTCGTCGTAGCACGAGCGGATGCCGATCGTGTTCACGTTCCCGAAGTAGTGCTCGCCCTGCGGATGGACGAGGGCGTCGCCGTAGACTTCGGACGTCGAGGCGTGCAGAAGCTTCGCGCCGTCGCGCTTGGCGAGGTTCAGGGAAAGCTCGATGCCTTTGAGGGACGTCTCCAGCGTCGCCAAGGGCGTCGCCTGGTAGTGGACGGGCGACGCGGGGCAGGCCAGGTTGTAGATCTCGTCGAAAGGCCCTCGAAGGCGCGGATCGTCGATGGAAATCGTCCTGACGTCCCCTTCGACGAAGGTGAGCCCCGGAGCCGTCTCGTCCAGGTTCTGCCGCCGCCCCGTGTAGAGGTTGTCGAGGGCGACGACCTCGTAGCCTTCGCCGAGAAGACGCTCGGTCACGTGGCTGCCGATGAACCCGGCGCCTCCCGTCACAAGGGCCCGCTTCATGCGTGAATCCTCGCGTTGGCGGCCGCCACCTTCTCGGCGAGCGCGGCCTTGTGGGCGTGGAACTTCTCGCGCAAAGCCGCATCCGCCGTGCCGAGGATCTGGACGGCGAGAAGCGCGGCGTTGACGGGCCCTGCCGAGCCGCACGCGACCGTGGCGACGGGAACGCCGGAGGGCATCTGCACCGTGGCGTAGAGGGCGTCGAGGCCGTTCAACGCGCCGCCCGGCATGGGGATGCCGATGACGGGAAGAACCGTTCCGGCGGCGAGGACGCCGCCCAGATGCGCCGCGCCGCCGGCGGCCGCGATGATGACTTTGAGCCCGCGCCCTTCCGCCGTCCGCGCATAGTCAAGAGCCTCCTGCGGCGTCCGATGGGCGCTGATGACGCGCGTCTCGTACGCGACGCCGAACGAATCCAGCGTCTCGCACGCCTTCTTGACGAGCGGCCAGTCGGAATCCGAGCCCATCACAAGTCCCACACGTTCATTCGCCATCGATCATCTCCATAAGAAAAAAATATTATACCATAAAATTCCGTCATTCATTTCGCCGGCACGGGCGTGAAGCGGACGACGAAGCCGCCGCCGGGCGCCATCGGGAAGGAGAGCGTCTCGCCCGCCTCGACGCGCCGCGTCGCGTGGACAAACCGCTGCGGCGACGTGTCCGAGTCGGGCGCATCGCAGAACGTTTCCGCCTCGTAGGCGCCCGCTTTCAGGAAGGAGGTCTTGAGGTCGAAGGTCTGCGGATTGCCATTCACGATGCCCGCCGCATACCACGCGCCGTCCTTCGCCTGCCGCGCAAGGGCGAACATCGAGTCCGGGTCGCCGCCGAGACCGAGCGTCTCGCGCCAGACCGTCGGAACGGCGGCCATGAACGCGAAGCACTCGGCGTTCCGCTCGTATTTCGTCGGCGAGTCGCAGAGCATCTGCAAGGGCGCCTCGTAGACGACGAGAAGCGCCATCTGGTGCGCCCGCGTGCCGAGCGAGCCGGGATTCCTGCCGTCGCCCTTGTAGGCGGAAAGGGGGTAGTTGTCCATCGCGCCGGGCGTGTAGTCGAGAGGGCCTGCCGTCATGCGCATGAACGCCGTGCGGACGTCGTTCGCCGTCATGTCGTAGGCGCCCCTGTTCCACTTCATCTGCTCAAGGCCGTGGACGCCCTCGTAGTTGACGACGTTCGGGAAGGCGCGGCTCAAGCCCGTCGGGCGGTGGACGCCGTGGTAGTCCACGAGCATATGCTCCTTCGCGCAGGCGGCGGCGAACGCCCAGAGGAAGCGTTCGGCGAGCGCGTCGCCCCTGTCGATGAAGTCGACCTTGAAGCCCTTGGCGCCGAGTTTCGCGAAGTGCGCGGCGACCTTCGCCTCCTGGCCCGCGATCTGCCCCCACGCCATCCAGAGGACGATGCCGACGCCCTTCTCGTTGCCGTAGCGGATGACCTCCGGCACGTCGACCTTCGGATTGAACGTCCAGATGTCGAGGCTCTTGCTCCAGCCCTCGTCCATGATGACGTATTCGACGCGGTTCGACGCGGCGAAGTCGATGAACCTCTTGTACATCGCCGTCGTGCAGCCCTCGCCGACGCCCTTGTGGTCGAAGTCGTTCCACCACTCCCACGCGACCTTGCCGGGCTTGACCCACGAGAAGTCCGCGCCTTCCTCCGGCGCCCTCGCCAAGGCGTTCACGATGTCGGCCTCGCAGAGCTTCGACGGCTCGTCCGCGAGCGCGAAGACGCGCCACGGGAACGTCCGCGTCCCCGCCGTGCGCACGAGGAACGGCTCGTCCTCGGCCACGACAAGCCAGCGGCCGGGGCGGTCGATGGGCGTCTTGCGGTCCCAGCCGCCCGCCGCATACGTGCGCTTCGGGAACGGGGCGAAGACGGACTTAAGCGCGTCTTTCTCGCGGTCTTTCGAAAAGTTGAGGACGGGGTAGTCGAAGACGTCCGCGTCCAGGACGGCGACGGTCTTCCCCTTCGTCTCGACGAGGAAGGGCAGGTAGACGTTCCGGGCGTTAAGTGACGAAAAGGAACTTTTCTTCGAGAGGACTTCCTCGCAACCGATCTGCGGCGTCGCGTAGTAGAAGCACGTCGCCGCGCCGTCGAAGCGGAACGCGGCCTTCTCGCCGTCCACGACGGTCTCGCCCGCCTTGGACGAGCGGAAGCGGTAGGCGACGCCGTCGTTCCGCGCCGCGAGCTCGACGCCGAACGCGCCGAAGTCGACGCTCGCGAAAACGCCCGACTCGTCGAGGACGGCCTTCTTGTAGACGGGGGCGGGCGACGTCCGCTCGACACGGCGCATCGTCGTCTGCGGCTCGCGCGTCTTCGCGAGCGCCGCCAGGCTCTGGCCGTCGAGCGTCAGGTCGATGTCGCTTCGCGGAACGAGCTCGACGCCGTCGCGGACGACGGCGACGGAGAGGGGGTTCGTCCACAGGGCGATCTCGTTGCGCCCGTCAAGGGAGCGGACGCGGACGGCCGAGGAAAACTCTTTCACCTCGGCGGCAAAGAGACTAAAAGACAGGGAGAGAGCGGCCAGAGCCACGCATCGTTTCATAGAGCCTCGCATCAGAAGAAGAGGTCGCGCTCGCCGCGACAGGTGGCCTCATACTGCTTGAGGACCGTCGGATAGAATTTCGGAAGCCATTCGCGGATGCCGGCGAGCTCCTTCTCGATGAGCTTCTCGCCGATCGCCCGCGTCGAGTCGGACGCGAAGTCGTCAAGCCATTCGCGGAACGTGAGCACCGCGTTGATCTTGCAGAACTTCCCTTCGCGCCCCGTCTTGAGGGCGTCCATGATGCAGCCGCCCGTGCGTCCGCAGCGGTAGCCCGCCGTGCAGAACGACGTGATCATGTCGCGGGACGCGAGATACCGCACCATCTCGTCGAGCGAGCGGTTGTCGCCGAGGAGGAACTGCTGGCGCTCCTTCTCCTGGTGCGCCTCGTCGGCGAAGTCGCTGTAGCCCTTGATGGCGATGTTCGACGAGCAGTCGAGCTGCGTCATGCCGCAGGCGAGAGCCTTGTTGCGCGACGCGGCGTGCTCGCGCGCCGTCACGATGATGCCCGTGTAGGGGACGGAGAGGCGGGCGATGACGAGGATGCGCGCGAACGTCTCGTCGTCGATGAGATACGGCGACTCCTCGGGAACGCGCGTGCCGCTCGCCGGCTCCAGGCGCGGGAACGAGAGCGTGTGCGGGCCGATGTTGAACCACCGCTCCAGGTCGCGGGCGTGCATGATCGTCGCGAGAAGCTCGTAGCGCCAGTCGCAGAGGCCGTAGAGGACGCCGAGGCCGACGTCGTCCACGCCCGCCTCCAGGCAGCGGTGGAAGCACGTCGTGCGCCAGTCGTAGTCGCCCTTGACGCTCCACGCGGGGTGCATCTGCTCGTAGAGCTTCCGGTTGTAGGTCTCCTGGAAGACCTGGAACGTGCCGATGCCGACGGAGCGGAGGACTTTCAAGTCGGCGATGGGAAGCGGCGCGGCGTTCACGTTGACGCGGCGGATGGCGTTGAGGTTGCCCGTGCGCGGGGCGGGGACTTGGTGCTTATAGCACGTCTCGATGGACTCGGCGATATACTCCGTCGACGTCGTCGGATGCTCGCCGTAGACGGCGATGAGCCGCTTGTGGCCGATGCGCCCGGCAAGGACGTCGAGCTCCTGTTTCAGTTCGTCCATCGTGAGCGCCCGGCGCTTCTGGAGCTCGTTGCCCTCGCGGAAGCCGCAGTATTTGCAGCCGTTCACGCAGAGGCTCGACAGGTAGAGCGGCGCGAAGACGACGATGCGGTTGTCGTAGACCTTGTGCTTGATGCGGTCGGCGGCCGCGCGCATCTCCTCGAAGAGCGCGGGGTCCGTGACCTGCATGAGAAGGGCCGTCTCCTCCGGGAGAAGCGTCTCGCACGTCGATTCCGACTTTGCGATGATCTCGCGGATGCGGACGGGGTCGACGGCCTTGGATTCAGACTGGGCGATCAGGCGATGGATCTCGGCGTCGTCGATGAAATGCCGTCCGCCGGGAAGATACTTGTCGATCTCCTCGCGGACGATGAACCGCTTCGTGTAGTCCGCCGCGTCCTTGAACGTGCGTATGCCTGAACAGTCTGCCATGTCCCCCTTCTTTTCCCCTAAAACCTAAAACCTCTTCCCTAAAACCTGAAACCTAAAACCTAAAACCTAAAACCTATTTCCCTAAAACCTAAAACCTAAAATCAGTAATATATCATTTCTCGCTACGCGATACAATGGGGTCGCGAGTGTCACGAATTAAAGTGCGTCGGTCTGATTTACCGCTTTGGAAACCCCTCGAAGAGCTCAAGGACGGATTGGAGATTGGCGTCCAAAAATCGTCACGCCCGTATTCCGTTCCAGCTTGCGCATGAGTGCCGCTTTGAGCGAGGATTCAGAGCCGATGATCACGGCGCGCTTCTTGGCCCGCGTGAGGCCCGTGTAGACGATCTGCCGATTGAGGAGCGGATGATTCGCATCATTTGGCAACATGACCAGCACGTTCTCGAATTCCGATCCCTGACTCTTATGGACGGTCATCGCGTAGGCGAGTTCATGCTCCGGCAGTCGCGCCACGGGACACACGACCGTCTTCTCGCCTCGCGGAAAGATCACCACCATGCCATTCGCGCTGCGAACCGTAACGCCGACATCGCCGTTGAACAGCTTGCGGTCCGTGTTCTTCGTCACCATGATAGGCACGCCGGGCATCGCAAGATAATCGCCATACGGATTCCCCGCCCTCTGCTTGGCTTTCTTGAGAAGCGCGGCATTCGCCTCTTTCACGCCATACCGGCCCTCTCGAACCAGTGTCAGGATCCGGCAGCGATTCAGCTCCTTGAAAAGCGCCTCGGATTTCTCGGTCCGCTCCCCCTGCAATGCCTTCTCGTCCTTCGACGCCCCCCACGCCAACTCGACCAATCTGCTCCCGGACATCCACTGGCCGTAGAAATCCATGATGTCTTGTTTTTTGATCCCATCCCTCGGCTCAAGCCAACGGAATTCGCTCTGTCCGGCCGGAATGGCATCGGGCAGACACGGCAAGGACTCGATGCCGATCTTTGCCCACCCACCCATCAAGGCCTGCACATCCGCTTCGCTCCCGTCAAATGAATTGATCGCCCGCGCAACCTCGCAGATCTCGCCCTTGGCGCGTTCACAGGTTTCCAGGCGCTTGACGATATCCGTGCCCATGCCCAGCCGCGTCAGATCGCCCAACACCGCGCCCGTGTCCACGGACGGCAACTGGTCGGCGTCCCCCAGCAGAATCAATCGCGCATCGTCGGGCATCGCCTTGAGGAGCGCCTGCATGAGGTAAATGTCCACCATTGACGTTTCGTCCACAATGACCACCTTCTGCTCCAGCCGGCGCTTCTCGTTGTGCTTCCAGTTCGGCGCATACCCGCCAAGAATGCGATGCACCGTCGCACCTTCGAGCTTTCGAGCCAATGTGCCGATCCGCTCGTTGGCAACCGTTCCCTTGCACTGGTCAAGGATCGCCTCCTGCATCCGCTGCGCCGCACGCCCCGTTGGAGCCGCAAGGGCGATATCCTTCTCCGTCCATTCGGGATGCTTCGCCAGCAAGGCCCGCAGGATCGCGCACACCGTCGTTGTCTTGCCCGTCCCCGGCCCGCCCGTGATCACCGTGAACCGTTGCGAGACGGCGGCACGCAACGCCTTTTTCTGCGCATCGTTCAGCGCGAAGCCATCGAAGGTCGATGCCGCATCGACGAGCGCGTCCGACACGTTCTCCCCTTTCGCAGAGGGCGCGAATCGCTTCAGAATGTCATTCAGTTCCCGAACGGCGGCATGATTCCGCTGGAAATACCACCTGTCGCCGTCCTCGCGCACGACAATATTTCCCTCAAGCGAACGCTTCCACACGGCATTCCGAAACAAAGCGCAAATATCCGACACATTTTTCTCGTACTGCTCGTTCGTCTCGGCAAGCCCCAACCCTTGCACCCCCTCTTCATGACCCGCCGCGATCAGCAACGGCACCGCGTCATCCCCCGCCATGAACGCATTGCCCTTGCGTTCCGAAATAAACATTGCCGTCAGGAAGAGATAGGCATCCGGCGACTGCACGTGTGCGTGTTCGACAATATCCCGCGTCGTCTGCAGATTCGCAAGGCGCACGGCGCCCAGCGACAGAATCCGCGCCAATATGCCGCGAACGGAAAGAACGTCCGCCCCCTCTCCAGACGGGATGCCAAACGACGCCAGCAACGCCATGTTCTTGTCAAAAGAGCTCATCACGTCTCCTCCTCCAGTCCATCGTCATGATCTTCCGCATCCGCCATGAGCCGGTTCGGGAATTCGGACCGGAACTTGCCCCGCTCCGCATCGGTCAGTTCATACACAAACTTCCCGCTTCGATTCTCGCCAGTCTCTCCGCCGCGCACGAACAAGTAGGCCGCGCCCTTCACCACGGAGCCGCCCAGCCACTTCTCGGCGGCCAGCGCGTAGATCTTGTACTGCAAATGATAGCCAGCCGCATTCATCGCCTCCTTCACGGAGTCCACGTCGTATCCATCCAGCGCATTCGTCTTCCAATCGACAATGTAGTCATGATCGCCGCGCCGGATCAGCAAGTCGATGGAGCCGTTGAGCGCACCTTCCCGATTCTCTCCTGCCGCCAGCAGCAATCCTTCGTCAAGGACAAAGTTCACCTCCGCCTTGCGATCTTCCGGCCCTATCTCGCAGAGGGCAAACGTCTCGCCCCCGAAATCGAGCGGCGTTCTGAGCGCATTCCATGCCATCCGCGCCAAGGTACGCGCCGTCGACTCGATGCCGTCCGCACCAACCCGGTTCGCCACCCCATTCGCGGCGAGTCGTCGTCTCGCGATCTCAAGCAAGGCCGACTTCTTGTCTCCCTCCTCCTTGACGAGCGACTCGAAGTCATCATTCTTGCCGATCTCAAATCCGACGCGCCCTTCCTGTCCATCATTGCCGCAAAGGATCTCCATCACCTCGTGAAATGCCGTTCCTGACAACGCCCCCTTCGGCAACAAGGATTTCTGCTGCACCGGCGTCTCTTCCGGCGGCTCGTCGTTCTCCTTCTTCGCCTCCTCGACCACAACCGCATTCGCAGCCGAATGGTGATTCAGCGACGAGAAAGAATCCCATTTGAACCGCCATCCCTTCATGCCGCGAGACGGAGGTCGATCGAATTGAGCAGGCTCGAGAATCCGCCCTGCCGGTGATAACGTCAGCCTCCCTGGGTCTCTCCTACGACTGGCAACATTGTTCCCGCAAAGCTTCGCGATTGCCGCACCGAGGAACGATTGTAGCGCCGAGCCACTTTTGCCCAATTGTTCCCCACTTGCCGTCCACGGAATATAAAGTTTGAAGACGGCGCGCGTTAATGCCACGTAGAACAATCGCCGATTTTCTGCGTCATCCGCCTTGCCGGAGAATCCTGCCGCGATAAAAACGGCGCCGAACTCAAGTCCCTTGGCCACGTGCATTGTCATGATCTGCACGGCAGGGCCTTCATCCGCACGATTCCGAATGTTGCCGTTCTCTCCAGCCGAGACATCTCCCGCCTTTAATTCGCGCAATCTCGCCGCGAATTCCGACAATGCGGTAGATCGTGCATACTTCTCAAGAAGCATATCGAAGATCTGACGATAACCGGCAGGATGATGTTTAGCGCCGGTATTGCAAATAATGGATCCGAACAATCCGATCCAATCCCGCTTCTCGGCCAACGAACGCCACCGCTCGCAAAGGCGGTCAAACAGAGCGTCGCCATGGGCAAGCCGCTGTCCAAGTTTGGCAGGTTCAACATTGAAAAGTGGAGTCAGCAAGAGTGCGGACAGATTGCCGACGCTACGCGGCATCGACAAATAGTCGAACAGCGCGAGAACGCTTTCGGCCTCGATTGAGGCATAGATTCCGGGCTCTTTGTAAATGCGACAGGGAATCTTCTTTTTCCGCAACACGTCTCGCACCATTTCGCCATCACGGTGACTGCGCACGAGTACACACATCTTATCCCACGGCAAACGATCTCGCCAAAACGGATCCGCGTGCAGTCTGATCATCTCGTTGGCGGCGTTACCGACAAACATCTCAAGACCGCCTTGCGCCTCAAGCCATTCTACCGCATGTTCACCCTGTGGATAAACGACATCCTTGACCTTGCTCGGAATGTCCGTCTCGGGAAACTTGACCTCATCATAGCCAATCGCGAGATTTCCCTCAGCCATTCCGTCGAACCAGCCGCTCTGGAACATCGTATTGAAATCGGCGACCATCTCTTTCGTCGACCGATACATCGTATCAAGCGGCACATATTGTCCGTGATTGGATTCGATCTCCGCCTTGGCGCGTAGATAGGTCGCGAGATCCGCCCCCCGCCAACCGTAGATCGCCTGCTTCGGATCGCCCACAATGACCAGACGACCGACATCGGCAAAGAGCATCTTGAAGATCGTCCACTGCCGAGCGTCGGTGTCTTGGAATTCATCAACAAGGGCGATACGATACCTTTCGCGCATGCGTTCGATGAACTTCTTCTGCGACTCGGTGGCGGTTGCGCTTGAAGCTTTCTCCACAAGGCGAGCCGCTTCTCGAATCAAATCGTCAAAGGTTAGGCTTTCCGAACGGGACTTCATCCGCAGAAATTCTGGATAAGCACGCGAAAGCACATCATGTACCAGTTTCTCCTGTTCAAGTCTCTTTTTTTCGTTTAGGAGAGCGTCGGCGTTGTCTCGAACATCGGAATAGCCCGATAGCCCCTCGTGGTCGCAGAACTTGATGGATGACAACTTCTGTCCGTCCCACTTCTGCAACTTAAACGTCACATTGCCCGCCGCGAGGAAAGCAATCGCCGCGTCTGTCGCGTCCGCAGGACAGTCTTCCTTCAGAAGGTTCTGCAAATGCGCATCAAGCTCCTCAAAGTACGCCTTGTAACGCGCATTATCTTTCGCGCTCTTACCAAGAGTCGTTCCTCCCTGCGTATGGTCCAGCACATATTTTCCGGGGCCGCCCACCTCCCAACCTGGCAGACGCTTTAGGCCGCCCTTCAATTGCTCGAAAATACGATCTGTCCTTCCCTGGATCCAGACCTCCACGCCGCCCTGGTTGTACACGTCCTTAAGATATGCTACGCACGTCCCCTCCAATGCCGAAACATCCGCATCCGGATTCCACACGTCCATCAACGCCTTGAAATCATTCGCATGTGCATCATTGAATTCTTCTGATACAAGGACCTTGTGCACCGCTCGGGCATACAGTGCATCATCGGATCCTCCGATATCAGCACCCATATCCGCGCCGCTCTCGAAGGGATACTCCGTAAGGATCTGCTGACAGAACGAATGGATCGTGCAGATCGTCGCTTCATCAACATGCTCACATCGGCCAGCTTTCGTCAGAATCGCGCGAATGCGATCCTTGAGTTCTCCGGCTGCTTTCTCTGTGAAAGTCACAAGCAGAATCTGTCGGATGTCAATCGGATTCTTCTCGTCTGTGACGAGTTTCTCGACGATGTGTTCAAGGGTATATGTCTTGCCCGTCCCCGCCGATGCTTCAATCACGGCATTCCTATCAAAGGTCAAATCCTGCCAGGTCAACTTGTTGTTATTCATGTTGCCCCTCGCTTTCTTCCACCATCATCTTTCCAGACATGGCCACCTTGAAAATCTGATTGTACATGCTCTCAAGTTCGTCACCCGTCGGCGGGCGTCGCCATCGATTCAAAGACTGATCAATCACCGTTCCGCTTCCCGGCAAACCAAGCCCAGACGCCATGTCACCCCATGCTTTGTCGCCCTTCGGCAGATTCTCGATCTGACACAAGGCCTTTCGCAATGCGTCATACCCAGTCTCGACAGTGGTGTTCGGCCAATGCACCTTTGTGCGGCCAATCGTGGGCGGGATCTTCCCATACCACTCCCGGAGGTCTGAAAGATGCTGTCTTGCCGTCTCGTCCTGCAAACGCCATTCCCAGGTTGCGACACACTGTCCAAGGGCGACAACTCGAACCTTGAAGGCGAATTCTCCACCACGACCTAACGAGACAAAGCGCGTAAGTTCCTGATACAGCGGTTCCAATACGCAGGACGGCGGAATCGTAATTGGCTGCTTGTCGGCGCCCTTATTGAAATGCCGACAGATCAAGGCGATGTCATGCCCTGCACCTCCGCCTTTCAAGAGCCGTCGATCTTCGTCGCGAACAGACGCTTTCGCCCAATTCACCGCGCCATCCATCTTCTTCTTCGCAAATTCACCGAGAAAGGAACTCGGCATCGCCCCCTGCATCTGAGCCGTTACAAAAGCAGCAGCGAGTGTCTGCGTGACCGCCGCTTCTTCCAGCGCATACCGCGTCATCTCGCCGCCGATGCCCAACGGACTTGCCTCGACGGATTGCTTTTCACGCCATTTCGATTCTGCAATCTTAAAGCGGCGCGTAAAGACGGCATGGAATGGATCTTTGACAAGGGCCGCAAAATCCTTCGCTGTCGGGGTTTCTAACTGTACCTTCTCCAAGGCGGCGGATTCTGCCAGAACAGTCGGAGCGTCTTCCGGGCAAGGTCTGCCGTCAACAAGCGCGATGTGTTCAACGGCGGCAGAAGCGCCCGCCGCTTCAGCAACCAACGGGGACGGATACAGCTTCTCGTCCGTCTGAAGATCGATTCGCGGATACGAAAGCACAAGCTCCTCCCTCGCCGAGGAAACCGCCGCCATGAATCGAGCGCGGTCTTCTTCCGATGCCAGCGTCTCGCCGCGGTCGATTCGCGCTTCTTTCGTCAGTTCATTCCGAACGTCCAAGGTCGAATGACTGTCGCGCGCCGGAATGGAGCCCTCGGAAAGCCCAATGACAAAGATCCTCTTAAAAGGAACGTGTGCCAGCGACCGCAGACCGCCTATCGTGACGCCATGACGCAGATAGCCGCCCTTGGCGCATTCCGTACCCGCGACAGAATTCTCGACAACGGCCACCGGCAAGCGATAGGATTGCTCGCCCTCAATCACTGTCAGCCCGTTAAGGGTTCTGACGATCTGCGCCCGAACAATTGCTTCGACGCTGTCGTCAGCATCGACAGCCAGGAATTGATCCATGATCGCGTGCAAGATTCCCGCCCATGTCGACGGCCAGGTCTTTTCGTCCCGAGAAGAACACAACGCCCGTCTGCCATTGAGAGCCGACAACGAACGGTGCAAAGTCTCCACAACCTCCGAGAATCTTTCAACAGAATCGCCTGCCAACGCCTCCAAGGGCAATTCGTCAAGCGTGTCTGCCTCCAATCTCAACCGCAACCTGTCTGCCTCCAATCTCAACCGCAACCAGTCTGCCACCAATTCCAGCCGCAACCTGTCTGCCACCAATCCCAGCCGCAACCGTTGCATGGCCCAGGCCCAGTTAAACAGGCCCGAGACATTTCTCTCGTCACTATCGGCAGAATCAAAACCCTCATACGCGCCAATCCGGTCCGCCAGCGTTCGCCATGCGACAACATCCTCGCGTGAAAAGTCCATCGCCCGCTGAACGCAAGGATTATCCAGCGCAGCAAACAGCCTTGCACGATTCAAGCCATAGCGGGCAATGTCCATTAACGCCAGAAAGCCGTCCAGATAGGTACTGTAATCCCGTGTCGTCGCATCGATGAGTCCGTAGGGAATCTGGCCTCGCTCCTCGAACACGCTTTCAATCATCGGGCGGTACCTGGGCATGTCCGCCACCAACACCGCAATGTCAGAGAAGCTCATGCCCTTCTTGCGAATCGGCTTCCCGTTCTCATTATGATCCCAAACGGCCTTCAGGATCTTTTCGTGCACCATCTCCACTTCGCGACGGATGCCGGGCGCATCAGCGACGCAAACGTTCACACCCTCCTGCGCCTGTACGCGAACCGTCGGCTGAAACCGAACCACCTCATGCGTCTGTGCAACCCACTCCAACATCTCCTTCTGGATCGAAGTCAGCGAGGTGTGGCCAAAGAGAACAATCTTTTCCGCCGGACCTTTTGGCGCTCTATTTTTAACTGAATCGAAGATCTTCCGAAGCGACGAGACATCCTTCATCGCATCGACGAGTGCGGCTTCGCCGCGATAGACCTCGCCATTTCCCTTCTGCTCGTCGAGCAACCGCAAATAATCCGTTGCCTCATAATCGTCGATGAGCTGCCCCAGCCGATTCGCAAGCCGAACAGCCCGCCGCGCCTCGCGTTGTGAAACGATCGTCAGCGGCCCCGGCTGATAATGTCCCTCCTTGACGTATTTGCAGAACGGGACGAAGTCCTCGCGATCCTCTTTCATCAGGATGTTCAGGATCAACAGCGGATAGTCCCGCCCCGAAACGATTTCAACGCCCGGCTCGCAATTCTGCCGCAAGATCCGTTCAAGCTCCTCCGTCAAGAACGGCATCTCAACGCCGGCGCTCAATTCGGGCACCTTCGCCAGCACCTTCATCTTGAGCCAGTTGCCAAGATTCGGATTCGCCACCGAAACCTTCAGAAACTCGAATCGCCCCTTTTCCTCCCGTGCGGACTTCAGCTCCGCAACGAGCTTCTCTGCCAGCTCTTCGATTCTGCAATCAGTGATAATTCGCAAAGACATGGGATTCTCCTATCATTTACCCGCTAACGACTCGTCAATGACTTCTTCTATTATGTCAAACATTTCCTTCATCTCGGACATACGTTCTATGAGACTATTCAGCGGATAGTTCTTACAATCCTTCAGAACTGACGCCTGATACACATGGCACATTGCACATTTACGCGCCTCATCTTCTCGTGAAAATAATACTCGCCATATTTAGCACGTTTGCCGTTTTCATTAAACCCCAATCCCTGCTTGATATCTTCTGGCATGCGCTCAAACAATGCGTCCAGGCGTGCATATATCTTCCGGTCGCGGATTAGCATCATATAACTGCCTTACGGAATTTCTTTACAGATGACACAACATCCGTCCATTGACCCAGCGACAATGTTGTATCCACTCGTTCCCATTCAAGACTTGTAGGGTAACCTGACGCATCTTTTTCACCATACCGTAGTAATCGGTAGACACCCAGGAAACGATAACCATCATCACCTACACGACCTTTTGTATGTCCGAAGACTATACGAACATCCCTAAACCCACGATCATAGTCGTTGACTGCAATTTCCCAATCTTTCTTTGCCTTCTTCCCAAATGCCTTATCGCTTCTTTTCTCAACAATTCTGTCACCATCATCCAGCAGATAATTATCCCACTTACCTCCTTTCCTTGTTAATCCAGGAAACCAGATTATGACCCCCTCTTGATTACGGACAGGCCAACCTCCCTTCCACCAATTTGAAATTTTCCCTCCGTCGCTACGCTTGATACGCATCCCTTTCATTATAGCAGGGATATTGTCAAAAACCAATTGATCTCTCACATCAATTTTGGTGCGTTCCAACATTATTTCCTCGGCAGGACGCACATCCCATGCCGGACAATCAGCCGAGACTCTTGCTTTGATCAACGCTGCAATTTCATCTAATTGCTTGTCTATCAAGTCATACGGAAGCGATGCATCAACACGCTTCA
>CAVGMG010000009.1:0-9187 GCA_963630185.1 Alistipes onderdonkii
AAAATGGCCAAGAAAAACGTCAAGTTCATGCTCACGGCGTTCCGCGACGGCTTCCAGTCCGTCGTCGGCGCGCGCGTCCTCTCCAAGGACTTCCTCCCCTGCGTCGAGGAGGCGTATCAGGCGGGCATCCGCTGGTTCGAGGCGGGCGGCGGCGCCCGTTTCCAGAGCTGCTACTTCTACTGCCAGGAGGACGCCTTCGACGTCATGGACAAGTTCCGCCAGGCGGCGCCCGAGGCGGATCTCCAGACGCTCTCGCGCGGCGTCAACGTCGTCGGCCTCGAAAGCCAGCCGAGCGACATGATCAAGCTCCACGCCCAGATGTTCAAGAAGCACGGCATGAGCTCGATCCGCAACTTCGACGCGCTCAACGACGTCAACAACCTCAAGTGGTCGGGCCAGTGCATCCACGACGCGGGGCTGAACCACGAAGTCGTCGTCACGATGATGGGCCTGCCGCCCGGCATCGACAACCAGGGCACGCACACGCCCGAGTTCTACCGCGACCGCCTCAAGATGATCATGGATGCGGGCATCCCGTTCGACCGCGTGTGCTTCAAGGACGCCTCCGGCACGTCCACGCCGTCGACCGTCTACAACACGATGAAGCTCGCCCGCCAGCTCCTCGGCGACAAGGTGCACATCCAGTTCCACTCGCACGAGACGGCCGGCAACGGCGTCGCCTGCTACCTCGCGGCCCTGCACGGCGGCGCGGACGGCCTTGACCTCTCGATGGCCCCGATGAGCGGCGGCACGTGCCAGCCCGACATCATCACGATGTGGCACTGCCTCGACGGCGACCCCGACTTCGGCTTCGACTTCGACATCAACAAGATCAAGAAGGCGGAGGACTCCTTCAAGAACGCGATGAAGAAGTACTTCCTCCCGCCGGAGGCGATGAACGTGAACCCGCAGATCGTGTGGAGCCCGATGCCGGGCGGCGCGCTGACGGCGAACACGCAGATGCTCCGCGACAACGGCATGATGGACAAGTACGACGACATGATCGCCGAGATGTACGACTGCGTGCGCCTCGGCGGCTTCGGCACGTCGGTGACGCCCGTCTCGCAGTTCTACGCCCAGCAGGCCATCCAGAACGTCATGTTCGGCAAGTTCAAGAAGTTCGCGCCGGGCTACGCGAAGATGGTCCTCGGCTACTTCGGCAAGACGCCTGTCGCGCCCGACCCGGAGATCGTCAAGAAGGCCGCCGAGTTCATGGCCTCCAACGAGCTCACGAAGGCCTACTCCACGCCGACGACGAAGACCGTCCTCGAACTCAACGACGCCGACCCGACGAAGGGCCGCAAGGTCGCCGAGAAGGCCCTCACGGACGCCGGCCTTCCGATCACGGACGAGAACGTCTTCATCGCCGCCTCCTGCAAGGAGAAGGGCATTCTCTTCCTCAAGGACCCCTCCAAGGCCCCGATGGGCTGCCGCTTCGCGGAAGAGGCGCCCAAGGCCGGCGCGTCCGCCAAGGGCGGCGCCGTCACCGTCACGATCGACGGCAAGGCCTATGGCGTCGAATTGAAGGGCGACGGCCAGGCCGTCGTCAACGGCAAGACGGTCGCCTTCAAGGCGGAGGCGGGTCTTAAGGCGGCCCCGGCCGCGGCGGCCGCTCCGGCGGGCGGCGCGGAGGTGAAGGCCCCCGTGCCCGGCACCGTCCTGCGCGTCAGCGTCACGAACGGCCAGAAGGTCTCCAAGGGCGACGAGCTCCTCGTCATGGACGTCATGAAGATGGAAACGCCCGTCACCGCCCCGTGCGACGGCGTCGCCACCGTGACCGTCGCCCCGACGGACAAGGTCGCCACCGGCGACGTGCTGGCGGTGGTCGGCTGACCGCCGCAGGCTGAAACGATATCAAGAGACTGAAAACATGAAAAAGACTCTGACTGCTCTCATCGTGGCACTCGGCTGCGCGTTCGCCGCGCAGGCCGAGGGCGACTGGAAGACGACGCTCGAAAAGGTCAAGAACCTCTCCGGCGACACGGGCATCGCGGGCTTCATGACGAAGGCCGCCCCCGCCTACATCACGGGCGAGTTCGCCGAATCCGACCGCCCGGCCGCGCCGGACTTCTCGAAGGCCGCGACGCTCAACCGCGCCGACTACGCGAACCGCAACGGCTTCTGGGTCGTCGACGACGCGCAGGCCGCCGCCCTCTCGACCGCGAAGCACGCGGTCAAGAAGGGCGACTGGGTCGGCGGCTACTTCGACGACGTCGGCGCGTTCGTGAAGGGCCACGAGGTCAAGACGCTCTTCGGCATGCCCTACGGCGTCGGGCAGATGATCATGATCCCGGTCTGCCTCATCCTCATGTACCTGGCGATCGTCAAGGGCTTCGAGCCGCTCCTCCTCCTGCCGATCGGCTTCGGCGGCCTGCTCGCGAACTGTCCGCTCTCCGGCATCACCGCCCCGGCGATGATGCACGACGGCGTGATCTCGTTCCTCGCGAGCGGCCTCCCGGTCATGTCCGGCGGCATCATCGAGCCCGGCGGCTTCCTGCACTACTTCTTCAAGTTCGGCATCGACTCCGGCGTCTTCCCGATCATGATCTTCATGGGCGTGGGCGCGATGACGGACTTCGGGCCGCTGATCGCGAGCCCCAAGTCGGCCCTCCTCGGCGGCGCGGCGCAGCTCGGCATCTTCTTCGCGCTCTTCGGCGCGCTCGGCATCACGACCGTCTTCGGGCAGGACTTCTTCGGGTGCGACCCGCTGAAGGCGGCCTCCTCGATCGGCATCATCGGCGGCGCGGACGGCCCGACGGCCATCTGGCTCACGTCGCGCCTCGCCCCCGACCTCCTCGGCGCGATCGCCGTCGCCGCGTATTCCTACATGGCCCTCGTGCCGATCATCCAGCCGCCGATCATGAAGGCGCTCACCACCAAGGCCGAGCGCATGATCAAGATGCCGCAGCTGCGCAACGTCTCGAAGATCGAGAAGGTCTGCTTCCCGCTCATCGTCCTGCTCCTCTGCGCGATCCTCCTGCCGTCGGCGGTGCCGCTCATCGGCGCCTTGATGCTCGGCAACCTCGCGAAGGAAGTCGGCCCCTCGGTCTCGCGCATCGCGGACACGATGGCGAACGCGCTCATCAACATCGTGACGATCATGCTCGGCCTCTCGGTCGGCTCGAAGCTCGCGTGCGAGAAGTTCCTCTCCGGGACGACGCTCGCGATCCTCGCGCTCGGGCTCCTGGCGTTCTGCGTCGGCACGGCGGGCGGCGTCGTCATGGCGAAGATCATGAACCTCTTCTCGAAGGAGAAGGTGAACCCGCTCATCGGCTCGGCCGGCGTCTCGGCGGTGCCGATGGCCGCCCGCGTCTCGAACAAGGTCTCGCTCGCGGACGACCCGACGAACTACATCCTCATGCAGGCCATGGGCCCGAACGTCTCGGGCGTCATCGGCTCGGCGGTCGTCGCCGGCGTTCTCTACACGCTGTGCCGCTAAAGCGGCGTGAAGGCCCTTCACGAGATTCTTGCGAAGGCGTCTGAACGTCGAGGCCGTCTGACGGCCGAAGAGCTGGCCTGTCTCGTCTCCCTGACGGACAGGCCGTCTCTTTTGGCTCTTCAGGAAGCGGCGTATGGCGTGAAGCGTCGCTATATCGGGCAGCGCGTCGCCATGCGCGGCCTCGTCGAGCTGGGGAACGTCTGCGCGAAGGACTGCTACTACTGCGGCATCCGCAAGTCGAATAAAGCCGTCTCGCGCTACCGCCTCTCGGTTGACGACGTCGTGCGGATGGCAGGGGAATGCAAGGCCCAGGGCTACGCCTCCCTCGTCTTGCAGGGCGGCGAGATCGAAAGCGAGGAAAACACGCGCTTCATCGAGGCGTGCCTGCGGCGGATCGCGCCTCTCGACTTGGGCGTCACGCTCTCCCTCGGCGAGCAGGAGGAGGACGTCTACCGACGCTGGCGCGAGGCGGGGGCCGTGCGCTACCTCCTCCGCATCGAGACGTCGAACAGGGCGCTCTACGCGCGTCTTCATCCAAGCGACCACTCCTGGGAGCGGCGCGTCGCGTGCCTCAAGGCGTTGCGGCGGTGCGACTACCAGGTGGGAACGGGCGTCATGTGCGCCATCCCCGGCCAGACGGCGGAGGACTTGGCGCGGGACATCCTCTTCTTCGGCGAGATGGACGTGGACATGATCGGCATGGGCCCCTACATCCCGCATCCCGACACGCCGCTCGCGCACGTCGCGCCCGAGCTCCCGAACGAGGAGCGTCTGCGGCAGGGGCTTTGCATGATCGCGGCGACGCGCCTCTTTCTGCACGACGTCAACATCGCCGCCTCGACGGCGCTTCAGGCGCTCGCCCCCGACGGCCGCGAGCGCGGCGTCCTCTTCGGCGCGAACGTCATCATGCCGAACGTCACGGACACGGCCTACCGCCGGAAGTATCAGCTCTACGCGGGAAAGCCCTGCCTCGACGAGAACGCCGCGCAGTGCAGGGGCTGCCTCGAACGGCGTCTCGCCGCCATCGGCGAGCGCGTCGCCTACAACGAGCGCCAGGACAGCCCCCACTACGCCAAGCGAGTTTCGCCTACGATTTCTTGAGGATCGTGCCGCCGCAGAGGACGCGGTCGTCGTCCTTCGCGTAGAAGACGGCGCTCTGCCCGGGGGCGACGCCGAAGATGCCGTCCTCGGAAAGGCAGCGGCCTCCCTCCAGCGTGACGGGAAAGAGCGAGCCAGAGCTTCTCACGCGCACGCGGCACGCGAGAGGCTCTTTCGTCTCGGCAATCGAAATCCAGTTGAGGTCGCCCACGTCGAACGACCGGGCGCGCGCCTCGTCGAGCCGTCCGACGAGAACCTCGTTGCGGCACGCATTCGTCGAGAGGACGTAGTAGGGCGCACCCGACCCCCCGGCAAGCCCCAGCCCCTTGCGCTGCCCGACGGTGTAGTGCCAGAAGCCGCGATGGCGGCCGAGGACGCGGCCGTCGCCGTCGACGATGTTCCCCGGCCGGTCGGCGGCGCCCACGAGCTCGTCCGTGTCGCCGGCGTAGAAGTCCTGCGAGTCGGGCTTTTCGGCCGCGCCCAGCCCCGCCCGGCGGGCGATCTCGCGGACGCGCGTCTTTTCGAGCGTCCCCAGCGGAAAGAGGTGGCGGGCGAGCTGCGCCTGCGAGAGGCGGCAGAGGAAGTAGCTCTGGTCTTTCTGGCGGTCGGCGGCCATGCGGAGCTCAAGGCGGTCGGGCCCTTGCGTCACCTGGGCGTAATGCCCCGTCGCGAAGCGGTCGAAGGAAAGCCCCGACTCCGCCGCGAGGCGCGGCAGGAGGCCGAACTTGAACGCCGCGTTGCAGCGGACGCAGGGGTTCGGCGTCTCGCCCTTGAGGTAGGTCTCGCGGAAGTAGCGCACGATGGACTTCTCGTAGGCTTCGCTGAGGTCGAAGACGCGGTAGGGGATCTGGAGCGTCTTGGCGAGGCTCTCGGCGCGGGCGATGTCCTCCTCCTCGCCGGGGCCGAAGCAGGCGTCGCGCGAGCCGCCCTTGAACGCGCCGCGCCAGAGCTTCATCGTGATGCCGACGACGTCGTGGCCCTGTTCCTTGAGGAGCAGGGCCGCCACGCTCGAATCGACGCCCCCGCTCAGTCCGACGGCGACCTTCATGAGTTCCTCGCGCTTGTGTCCATGTGCCGTATTATACCGCCTGCGCCTTTCCCGTGTCAACGATTCTGTTTTCGCGGCGAAACCTTTTCGCCTTGCGGCCGACTTATGGTATATGCGGACGACTTATGGTATAATTCAAGAAGTCTATGGATCAGATACTTCAGATTCTCATACAGAACGGCTATCTCGACGAGGCGAGCGCGAACGACCTCGCCGACTTGGCGAAGACCGAGTCGAAGACGGTGCGCCGTCTCGTCATCGACCAGGGCATCCTCGACGAGGACTCCCTCCTCTCCGTGATGGCCGCCTACCAGGACACGGAGGCCGTCGACCTCTCGACGATGACGATCGAGACGGACGTGACCGAGGCGATCCCCGCCTCGACGGCGCGGATGTACAACGTCTTCCCCGTGGCCGTCGACGACACGTCCGTGACGCTCGCGACGTTCGACATCGTCGACCCCCGCATCTCCGACGAGATCCTCTTCACGCTCTCGAAGGAGGTCCGCTTCGTCTTCGCGCGCGAGAAGGACGTCCTCGACAGGATCGCGCAGTATTACGGCGACGCGAACGAGTCCGTCGCCGACATGATCAAGGCCCTCGGCGAGGGGATGACCGACGACGAGAGCCTGGCGGCGGCGGGCAACGCCAACGACATCGCGAGCGTCGAGTCCATGGCGAACTCGAACGCCATCATCAAGTTCGTCAACCTCATCCTCTACCAGGGCGTCGTCGACCACGCGGCCGACATCCACATCGAGCCGTTCGAGGACGACTTCAAGATCCGCTACCGCGTCGACGGCGCGCTCTACGCGATGAAGGCCCCCGACGTCAAGATGGCCCCGGCGATCATCTCGCGCGTCAAGATCCTCGCGGGGCTCAACATCGCCGAGCGGCGCATCCCGCAGGACGGGCGCATCGCGCTCACCGTCGCCGGCCGCCCCGTCGACTTGCGTGTCTCGTGCCTGCCGACGGCGCACGGCGAGTCCGTCGTCATGCGTATTCTCGACCAGACGACGACCTCCCTCGACCTGGAGAACGTGGGGCTCCCGGAGGACGTCTACGAGCAGATCACGATGGACATCGAAAAGCCCAACGGCATCTTCATCGTGACGGGCCCGACGGGCTCCGGCAAGACGACGACGCTCTACTCCATCTTGCGGCGCATCAACCAGATCGACACGAAGCTTCTCACCGCCGAAGAGCCTGTCGAATACAACGTGGACGGCATCATCCAGGTGCCGATCGACGCGAGGGCGGGCAACACGTTCGCCCGCGTCCTCCGCGCCTTCCTCCGCCAGGACCCCGACGTCATGATGATCGGCGAAATCCGCGACCTGGAGACGGCCGAGATCGCCGTCCAGGCCGCCCTCACGGGCCACTTCGTCTTCTCGACGCTGCACACGAACGACGCGGCCGGCGCCGTCATGCGCCTCGTGGACATGAACGTCGCGCCCTACCTTCTGGCGTCGACGCTGGAGGGCGTTTTGGGGCAGCGTCTCGTGCGGACGTGCTGCAAGGAGTGCAAGAAGTCCTACGTGCCGGACGACGACACGCTCGAACGCATCGAGATGACGCGCGACCAGATCGGCGAGAGGCCCTTCTACTACGGCACGGGCTGCAAGACGTGCAACGGCACGGGCTACAAGGGGCGCAAGGGCGTCTTCGAGTACCTGCGCATGTCGAACCCCCTGCGCGAGCTCGTCAACGACAGGGCCCCCACGCTCATCATCCGCGAGAAGGCGCGGGAGCTCGGGATGCGCACGATGCGCGAGGACGGCATCCGCTCGATTCTCGACGGCTACACGACCGTCGACGAAGTCCTGCGCTACACGTGAAATTATGGTATAATATTCGTTCTCATTTCAGTCTGTGGCGCGGCAATTGGGTGCTGCGCGAGCGAACTGAGCGAACAGGGAATGAATAGAATGACGAAAAAAGCAGAGAGCTATGTCTTCACCTCGGAGTCCGTTTCGGAAGGGCATCCCGACAAGGTGGCCGACCAGATTTCCGACGCGATCCTCGACGCGTGCCTGAAGGCGGACCCCCGCGCGCACGTCGCGTGCGAGACGATGGTGGGGCCCGACGTCGTCATCAACATGGGCGAGATCACCTGCCGCGGCTGGTCGCGCATCGACCCCGAGGCGATTGCGCGGCGCGTCGTCAAGAGGATCGGCTACGACGCGGCGGGCGAGCATTTCGACGCGAAGACGTTCTCCTACCAGTCCTTCCTGCACGAGCAGTCGCCCGACATCGCGCAGGGCGTCAACCGCAAGGTCGCGAAGAAGCAGGGCGCGGGCGACCAGGGGATGATGTTCGGCTACGCGACGAACGAGACGCCGAGCCTCATGCCCGCGACGCTCGTCTACGCCCACGAGATTCTCAAGATGTATGCGAGGCTTCGCAAGCGGGGCGGGAAATACGCCTGGCTCAGGCCCGACGCGAAATGCCAGATCTCCATCGTCTACGAGAACGGCGTGCCGCATCACGTCGAGACGGTCGTCGTCTCCCACCAGATGACGGCGGCGGGCGCGACGAAGGCCAACGAGGCCGAGCTGGAGCGTCTCGCGAAGGACTACCTCTCGAAGACGGGTCTCCTCAAGCCCAGGACGCGCTTTCTCGTCAACCCGACGGGGAAGTTCGTCCTCGGCGGCCCCGGCGCCGACTCGGGGATGACGGGGCGCAAGATCATCGTGGACACGTATGGCGGCGTCGCGGCGCACGGCGGCGGCTCGTTCTCCGGCAAGGACCCCTCGAAGGTCGACCGCTCGGCGGCGTACTACGCGCGGTATGCGGCGAAGAACGTCGTCGCGGCGGGGCTCGCGGCGCGGTGCCAGATCCAGGTCGCCTACGCCATCGGCGTGGACGAGCCCGTCTCGTTCTGCGTCAACACGTTCGGCACGGCGAAGGACGGCGTGACGGACGACGCCCTTGAGGCGATGCTCCGCGCCGGCAAGATCTTCGACTTCAGGCCCTACGCCATCATCTCGGAGCTCGGCCTTCTGAAGCCGCGTGGCTGGACTTACGAGGAGACGGCCGCCTACGGCCACTTCGGGCGCGAAGTCTTCCCGTGGGAGCGCACGGACCGCGTGGCGAAACTGCGCAAGGCCTTCTGACGATGGACAAGCAATACGACGCGAAGGCCTCCGAGGCGAAGTGGTACAAGTTCTGGGAGGAAGGGGGCTTCTTCCACCAGGAGCCTGACGGTCGCATGCCTTACTCGGTCGTCATCCCGCCCCCGAACGTGACGGGCATCCTTCACATGGGGCACGCCCTCAACCAGACGATCCAGGACATCCTCGTGCGCTGGCGCCGGATGTGCGGCTACAACACGCTCTGGCTTCCCGGCACCGACCACGCCGGCATCGCGACGCAGAACGTCGTCGAGAAGGCGTTGAAGAAGGAGGGGCTTCGCCGTCAGGATCTCGGGCGCGAGAAGTTCCTCGAGCGCGTCTGGGCGTGGAAGCGGCAGTTCGGCGGCACGATCGTCCACCAGCAGCGGATGCTCGGCAACTCGACGGACTGGAAGCGCGAGCGTTTCACGTTTGACGAGGGCTGCTCCAAGGCCGTCACCAAGGTCTTCAAGCAGCTCTTCGACGAGG
>CAVGMG010000009.1:9411-21019 GCA_963630185.1 Alistipes onderdonkii
ACCACCCGCCCCGAGACGCTGCCGGGCGACACGGCCGTCGCGGTGAACCCGAAGGACGAGCGCTACGCGCATCTCGTCGGCAAGAAGGTCGTGCTGCCGCTCACGGGGCGCGAGATTCCCGTCATCTCGGACGACTACGTCGACCGCGAGTTCGGCACGGGCATCGTGAAGATCACGCCCGCGCACGACCCGAACGACTTCCTCGTCGGCAAGCGCCACGGCCTCGCGGAGATCAACATCATGACGGACGACGCGCACATGAACGCGCTCGCCGGCGAGAAGTACTGCGGCATGGACCGCTGGGAATGCCGCAAGGCGATCGTCGCCGACCTGGAGGCCGGCGGCTATCTCGACCACGTCGAGGACATCGACAACCAGGTCGGGCACTGCTACCGCTGCCACGAGACCGTCGAGTCGCGCCTCTCGAAGCAGTGGTTCGTCAAGATGAAGCCGCTCGCCGAGCCGGCGATCGCCGCCGTGAAGTCCGGCGAGGTCAGGTTCGTCCCCGACCGCTGGTCGAAGATCTACTTCAACTGGATGGAGAACATCCAGGACTGGTGCATCTCGCGCCAGCTGTGGTGGGGGCACCGAATCCCGGCGTGGTATTTGAAGGACGCGGCGGGGAAGGTCTCGGACGAGGCCGTCTTCGTCGCCGAGACGCCCGAGGCGGCGCTGGAGCAGGCGAAGGCGAAGACCGGGAATGCCGCCCTGACGCTTGCCGACCTCGTGCAGGACGAGGACGTCCTCGACACGTGGTTCAGCTCGTGGCTCTGGCCGTTCTCGACCTTGGGCTGGCCGGAGCAGACGAAGGACCTCGCCTACTACTATCCGACGACCGACCTCGTGACGGCGCAGGACATCATCTTCTTCTGGGTCGCGCGCATGATGATGGCCGGCATCCACTTCATGAAGAAGCCGCCGTTCAAGAACATCGTCATCCACGGCATCGTCCGCGCGGCGGACGGGTCGAAGATGTCGAAGTCGAAGGGCAACTCGCTCGACCCGCTGGAGCTCATCGACCAGTATTCGGCGGACGCCCTGCGCTTCTCCATGGCGCTCATCACGTCGCTCGAATGCGACACGAAGGTGAACAAGGAGAAGTTCGAGATCGGCCGCAACTTCACGACGAAGATCTGGAATGCGGCGCGTTTCCTGCAAATGCAGGAAGCGGACGTGGAAAAGTGCAAAAGTGGAAAAGTGGAAGGCAAGGGTTCGGGAGCGCCAGAGCTCCCGTCCGTTGCGGCTAACGCCCTCTCTTCCGACGACCGCCACATCCTCTACGCCGCCGACCTCGCGTGCAAGAAGGTGAACGACCTGCTGTCCTCCTACCGCATCCAGGACGGGGCTCTCGCGGTCTACGACTTCTTCTGGACGCAGATCTGCGACGGCTACGTCGAATACGTCAAGGACGCGCCGAACAAGGCCGTCTCCGTCGCGATCCTGCGCCACGTCTTCTGGACGGCTCTCCGCCTCCTGCATCCCTACATGCCGTTCGTGACCGAAGAGGTCGCGCACCAGCTCGGCTTCCTGAAGGACGGCGAGACGATCATGCTCCAGCCGTTCCCGAAGGGCTTCTCCGACGAGGAGAAAGCCGCGTGGGGCGTCACGGCGGACGTCTACGATTTCGTCAACGCGAAGCGCGAGGCGATTACCGCCGTGCGCGCGCTCCGCGCCGAATACAAGGTGCCGCCGTCGGCGTTCGTCAAGGTGACGATTGCGCGTCGAACGGACGACCGAACGGACGGGGCCTCTGGCGGCCCCGAACCCTTGCCCAAGGAGGAAGTCTCTGTTTTGGCGAAGGCCATGCGGGCCGAGTCGGTCGAGTTCGTGCCGGCGGGGAGCGACTTGGCGATGCCGTCGAAGATCACGGCGTTCGGCACGGTCTACCTCTCGCTCGAAGGACTCGTCGACAAGGCGGCGGAGCGGGCGCGTCTCGAAGGGGAGCGTCAGCGCGTCGCGGGCTTCGTCAAGTCGTCGGAGGCGAAGCTCGCGAACGAGAACTTCGTCGCGCACGCGCCGGAGGCCGTCGTCGCCGAGGCGCGTCGGAAGCTTGCCGAGAACAAGGAGAAGATCGCCCAGCTCGAAAAGCTGATCCGTCTCTTCTCGTGAGAGACTTGCGACTTTTCAACAAATACGATATAATACGCGACACTAAAATCTCCAAACGGAAGAAAGAAGAGGTCAAATAAAATGGGTACAGGTCGTACACTTCGCAAGGAATCTCATGTCCGCCCGTGCAAGACGCCCGCCGGCAAGGCGCGCAAGTCGAAAGCGCAGCGCGCACGTCTCGTCAAGATGGGCCTCCCGGCCGACGAGGTGGCCGCGATGGGCGCCGAAGACGTCCGCGTTCTCGTCCAGCGTCCGACGGTCGTCAAGAAGCTCGTCGCCAAAAAGGCCTGAGATGACGCTCGTGAGCTGTTCCGTGCCGGAACGGTTTGTGAATCCCCTCTTCGAAGTCTTCGACGGAGGGGACTTCATTTTGTCGTCGTTCCGCGATGTCGAAGAGCCGCTCACGTCCATGCGCATCTACCTGCCTGACGCCTCCAAGGTCGACGACGCGAAAGCGCGTCTCTCGGCGGCGCTCGCCATCGTCGGCGCGGAGGCGACGCTCGAAACGGGCGAGATCGCCGACGAGGACTGGAAGCTTTCCTACCGCCGCCACTTCAAGGTCGAGGCCGTGGGTGCGCGTCTTCTCCTCGTCCCGGCGTGGGAGAAGGACACCGTCTCCGACGCGCAGGCGAAAGGCCGCCAGAAGATCGTCCTCGACCCCGGCCTCGCCTTCGGGACGGGGCGGCACGAGACGACGCGCGCCTGCCTCGAATACATCGACGAACTGAGCCTTTTGCCCGACCGCACGGGCTTTCTCGACATGGGCTGCGGCTCCGGCATCCTCTCGATCGCGGCGTCGCTCCTGGGCTTCGAGGGCGTCCGCGCCTTCGACGTGGACGAGGAGGCCGTCCGCGCCACGCGCGAGAACGCCGCCGAGAACGGCGTGTCGTTTCCGTGCGCGCGCTTCGCGCTGGGGCGCAAGGCCGCGCTCCCGGACGCGCTCGCCGTCGGAGGGTTTTGCTCATACGACCTCGTCGTGGCGAACATCTTAGGGCCTCTTCTCATCCGCTTCGCCGACGAAGTCGCCGCGCCGGCGAAAAAGCGCCTCATCCTCTCGGGCATCTTGTCGGAGCTTTATCCCGACGTGCGCGCGGCCTACGAGAAACTTGGATTTTCCGAAGTCTCCTCGAAGACGAAAGGGGAGTGGACGACGGGTCTTTTCACGCGAACGAACAAGGAGTGAAAGCGATGACATACTGGAAGAAGTGGCACGAAGCGTATCGGAAGGAGCTTCTGGAAAACGTCATGCCGTTCTGGATGGCGCACGGCTGGGACCGCAAGAACGGCGGCGTCTGGACGTGCCTCGACCGCGACGGCACGCTGATGGACTCGACGAAGTCCGTCTGGTTCCAGGGACGCTTCGGCTGGATGTGCGCCTATGCGTTCAATCACGTCAAGAAGGACAAGACGTTCCTGGCCGCGTCGAAGAGCTGCTGCGAGTTCCTTGAGAGGCACTGCTTCGACCGCACGGGACGCGCCTACTTCGAGGTCACGTCGGAGGGCGTGGGGCTTCGCCGCCGCCGCTACGTCTTCTCGGAGTGCTTCGCCGCCATGGCCTACGCCGAATACGCCCTCGCGTCGGGCGACCGCGCGTGGGCGGAGAAGGCCGTCGCCCTCTTCAAGAGAATCCGCACGTTCATGAAGAACCCGAAGAAGTGGATGCCCCCGAAATACGAGGACGCCCTTCAGGCGCAGGGCCACTCCCTGACGATGATCCTCATCAACGTCGCCAACGTCCTCAAGCAGGTCTCGTCCGACCCCGTCCTGGACGCGCAGATCACGGAGTCGATCGAGAAGCTCGTCAAGTTCTTCATCCACCCCGAGTTCAAGGCCGTCCTGGAGACGGTGGGGCCCAGCGGCGAGTTCATCGACACGCTCGCGGGGCGCGTCATCAACCCCGGCCACGCCATCGAGACGAGCTGGTTCCTCCTCGACGTCGCGCAGGCGCGCGGCGACAAGGCGCTGCAGGAGATCGCGCTCAAGGTCCTCGACTGGTCGTGGGCGTGGGGCTGGGACAAGAAGTTCGGCGGCATCATCTCCTTCAAGGACTGCCGCAACTTCCCGCCCCAGAGCTACGAGCAGGACATGAAGTTCTGGTGGCCGCAGTGCGAGACGATCATCGCCTCGGCGTACGCCTACCGCCTGACGGGGCTTCCGAAATACGAGAGGATGCACCGCCTCGCGAACGAGTGGGCGTGGAAGCACCTCAAGGATCGCAAATACCCCGAGTGGTTCGGCTACCTGCACCGCGACGGCACGGTGGCGCAGCCGGCGAAGGGGAACATCTTCAAGGGCCCGTTCCACATTCCGCGCATGCTCGTGAAGACGTGGGAGCTCACGAAGGGGCTCTGATGCTTCACGTCGTCGCCACGCCCATCGGAAACCTGCAGGATCTCTCGGCGCGCGCCCTGGAGGCGTTCCGCGCGGCGGAGGCGATCGCGTGCGAGGACACGCGCCGCACGTGGGCGCTTCTGACGCATTTCGGCGTGCCGCGCCCGCGCGTCTTCTTCTCCTACCGGCAGGGCAACGAGGAGCGCACGACGGAGAGAATCTGCGCGCTTCTCGCCGAGGGGAAGGACGTCGTCCTCTGCTCCGACGGCGGCTATCCCGGCATCTCCGACCCCGGCTACCGGCTCATCCGCGCCTGCGCGTGCCAGAATCTCGCCTACGACGTCATTCCGGGGGCGAGCGCCGTCCTGACCGCGCTTCTCATGAGCGGCCTCCCGACGTCGTCCTTCACCTTCCGGGGCTTTCCGCCGCGAGGGCCCCAGGCGCTCCGCAACTGGTTCCTCGAAGACGCCGAGAAGGAGCATACGCTCGTCTTCTACGAGTCGCCTTTCCGCGTCGCCGCGACGCTGGCGGCCGCTTTCGATGTCTTGGGCGACCGCGAGGCCGCCGTCTGCATCGAGCTGACGAAAGTCCACGAGCGCGTCGCGCGAGGCTTCCTGTCCGACCTGGCCGCGACGTTCGCCGCGACGCCCGTCAAGGGCGAGGTCGCCCTCGTCGTCGCCGGCAGCAACAGGAAGTTCAGGCGATGACCGTCCTCGGCGTCGACACGTCCCTGCGCTCGACGGGCTACGGCGTCTTGGAGACGCAGGGCTCGTCGCTTCGGTTTCTCGCGTGCGGGCGCGTCAGGAACGCGCCGTCGCTGCCGCTCACGTCGTGCCTCCGGGCGATTGACGAGCGGCTCAACGCGGTCATCTCGGAGTTCCGCCCCGACGTCGTCGCCATCGAGTCCGTCATCTACGGCAAGAACGCGGGGACGATGCTCGTCCTGGGCGAAGCGCGCGGCGCCGTCCTGACGGCGGCCGCCAAGGCCAACGTCCCCGTCTACGAATACGAGCCGCGCCGCATGAAGAAGGCGGTCTGCGGAAACGGCCTTGCGGACAAGACCCAAGTCCAGCGCATGGTGAAGACGCTTCTCGCCCTCGACGCCCTGCCGCAGAACGACGCGGCGGACGCCTTGGGGCTCGCCATCTGCCACGTCCATTCGCACACGCGATTTTCCGTCGAGAAGCCGATCTGATTTATGGTATAATGTTGCCTTTATGGATCGACTGGCGTATCTGACACGGCGACTTCTTCTGCTGATTCCGACCTTCCTCGGCATCACGGTCGTCTGCTTCGCCCTGACGCGCTTCCTGCCCGGCGGGCCCGTCGAGATCCGCATGATGCGCATGAAGGGGCTTTCGGCGCAGGGCGGCGGCGCGGGCGAGAGCGCGGGCGGCACGTCCGTCGCGCAGGTCACGGAGGAATACAAGAAACAGCTCGAAGCGCAGTTCGGCTTCGACAAGCCCCTCTGGCGGCAGTATTGGGACTGGCTCGTCGTCAACCGCATGGGGATGCTCCTGCCGTCCTACGACTACCCGAACAAGACGGCGTGGGACCTCATCCGCTCGCGCATCCCCGTCTCGCTCTGGTTCGGCCTCACGTCGTTCGTCCTGACCTACCTCGTCTGCGTGCCTCTGGGAATCGCCAAGGCCCTCCACCACCGCCAGGCCTTCGACGCCGTCTCGTCCGTCCTCGTCTTCGTCGCCTACGCCATCCCCTCGTTCGCCCTCGCGATGATCCTCAAGATGTTCCTCTGCGGCACGGTCGACGGCCTGTGGGACGTCTTCCCGCTGGGGGGCGTGTCGAGCGACTTCGACTTCGAGCCGTCGTTCCTGACGGGGCTTCTCGACCGCGTCTGGCACATGGCCCTGCCCGTCGCCTGCTACGTCGCCGGGTCGTTCGCGATGCTGACGCTCCTCATGAAGAACTCGCTCCTCGACCAGATCTCCGCCGACTACGTGCGCACGGTCATTGCGAAGGGGGCGACGCGCCGCCGCGCGATCTGGGGCCATGCGTTCCGCAACGCGCTCATCCCCATTGCGACGGGGATCGGGCCGATGATCTCCCTGCTCTTCGCCGGCTCGATCATCATCGAGACGATCTTCGAGATCCCCGGCATGGGGCGGCTCTCGTGGGACGCGCTGATCGGGCGCGACTACGCCGTCTTCCTCGCGCTCCTCGCGCTGACGGCGAGCTTCCAGCTCGTCGGCAACCTCGTCTCCGACGTCCTCTACATGCTCATCGACCCGCGCATCGACTTCACGAGGAAATAGGCCGATGTCCCTGACGCATTTCATCTCCCCGCTCACCCTCAAGCGCCTCCGCGCGTTCTGCCGGATCCGCCGCGCCTTCTTCGCCCTGATCGCCCTGTGCGCGATCTTCGTCTTCTGCATGTTCGCCGACTGGGTCTGCCCCTGCGACCCGTACGCCGTCATCGACCCCGCGTCGCTGGAGAAGTATCGCGAGAAGGTCGTCGAGCGCGTCTACGACGTGCGGACGATCCGCTTCGACCGGCTCGCGAACGGCGCTGTCGTCGACTACGAGGGCCCGACGGACGAGGCGGCGACATCGTGCGTGGCGGGCTTTCTCGCCCTCCCGTCCCAGACGTCGCAGGCGTTCGGCGGCTATCGCGTTCGCGTCACGCCGCACGAAGCCTACACGCGCTACTTCTTCGACCCGGTGGATCCGCCGCGCCTCACCGAGCGCGTCACGGGCGAGAAGCGCGTCTCCTTTCCCTTCCGCCCCGTCCCGGAGCATCCCTTCGGCATCGACGCGGGCGGGCGCGACGTGTATGCGCGCGTCGTCCACGGGCTTCGCATCGCGCTTCTCTTCGGCCTCGCGCTGGCGTTTTCGGGGATGTTCATCGGCCTCGTCGTCGGGGCGGTCGAGGGCTACTTCGGCGGCAAGGCGGACATCCTTTTGCAGCGGTTCACGGAGATCTGGAGCGCGATCCCGTTCCTCTACGTCATGATCTTCATCGGCTCGACGCTGGGCCGCTCGTTCACGATCCTCCTCGTCTGCTACGCGATCTTCAACTGGATCACGGTCTCCTACTACATGCGCGCGGAGTTCCTGCGGCTCCGGATGCGCACGTTCGTCGAGGCGGCGAAGGTGCAGGGCTTCTCGGCCGTGCGCATCATCTTCGGGCACATCCTGCCGAACGCGCTCACGCCCCTCGTCACGCTCTTCCCCTTCCTCCTGATGGGGGCGATGGTCTCGCTGGCGGCGCTGGACTTCCTGGGCTTCGGCCTGCCGCCGATGACGCCCTCGTGCGGCGAGCTCATGCAGGAGTCGCGCCAGTTCCGCGAGGCGTGGTGGCTTATCCTCTTTCCGGCGGCGGCCCTCTTCATCGTCATGCTCCTGACGGTTCTCGTGGGCGAGGGGCTGCGCGACGCCTTCGATCCGCGGCAGAAGTCGCACCTGGAGTAGAAAATGGCATTCCTGAACCTTGTCTTGGCGACGCTCATCTGGCACCCGGCGACGAACTGGGTCGAGACGGTCGACCCCATCGCCGACCCCTACGCCCGCAAAGGCGGGCTCATCCGCTTCTGCGGGGCGCGTCCGCCCAAGAGCCACAACGCCTACGTCGACTACAGCACCTACACGAAGATGATGTTCGACATGATGTACGAGACGCTCCTCGGGGTCGACTCCCAGACGAGCGAGTTCGTCCCGGCGCTGGCGCGGAAGTGGGCGACGTCGCCCGACGGCTCGACCTTCGTCTTCGTCCTCGACGAGCGCGCAAAGTGGTCGGACGGCGTCCCCGTGACGGCGGAGGACGTCAAGTGGACGTTCGACGCGGTCATGGCCCCGACGAACGACACGGGCGTCTGGAAGACGATGCTCGGCGTCTTCGAGAGCCCCGAGGTCCTCGACGCGCGGACGGTGCGCTTCACGAAGAAGAGCGGGGCCGCCAAGGACTGGCGCGACCTCCTCAACTGCGGGATGTTCTACATTCTGCCGAAGCACGCGATGGAGGGCCAGAACTTCAACGCCCTCGACTTCGAGCGCATGCCGGTCAGCGGGGCGTACCGGATCTCGCGCATCAGCGAGCAGGTCGAGACGGAGTATGCGCGCGTCACGACGTGGTGGCGGCGCGACTTCCCGAGCATGAAGAGCCTCTGCAACTTCGACCGCATCCTCTTGCGCTACTACGCGGACAACGAGAACGGCTTCGAGGCGCTCAAGAAGCGCGCCATCGACGTCTACCCCGTCTATTCGGCGCGGATCATGAACGACGAGACGCACGGCGAGAAGTTCGAGCGCAACTGGATCCTGAAGCGCGTCGTCCACAACCACCAGCCCGTCGGCTTCCAGGGCTTCGCGATGAACGCGCGGCGCAAGCCGTTCGACGACGTCCGCGTGCGCCGGGCGATGGCGCTTCTCATCGACCGCAAGACGATGAACGAGACGATGATGTCGGGGGCGTATGACCTGCTCAACTCCTACTTCCCCGACCTCTACGACGCCGCGCACCCGAACACGCTGCCCTCCGTCCCCTACAACGTCGAGGAGGCGCGGCGGCTTCTCGCGGAGGCGGGCTACGCGGACGGCTTCACGTTCACGTTCCTCTCGCGCGAGGCGGGCGAGGACAAGTTCCTCTCGCTCGTGTCGCACGCCCTCGATTCGTGCAACGTCAAGATGAAGATCGTCCGCAAGGACTTCGCGGGCTGGATGCGCGACATGGACTCCTTCTCGTTCGACATGACGTGGGCGTCGTGGAACGCCGTCGTCTTCCGCAACCTGGAGACGATGTGGAGCGGCGCCGAGGCGGACCGGCGCGGCTCGAACAACATCGCGGGCTTCAAGAGCGAGGAGGCCGACAGGATCATCGCCGCCGAGAAGGAGATGGAGACGATGGCCGAGCGCCAGGAGGCGTACCGGCGGCTCGACAGGATCCTCGTGGCGGCGCAGCCCTACGCGCTTCTCTGGAACACGCCGACGACGCGGCTTCTCTACTGGAACAAGTTCGGGATGCCCAAGGCGATCCTCTCGCGCTTCTCCGACGAGCAGTCGATCCTCTCGTATTGGTGGTACGACGAGGACCGCGCCGCCGAGCTGGAGGAGGCGCGGAAGAAGGGCGCGTGCCTGCCGTCCGTTCCGCAGGACGTCTACTTCGACGAAGTCGTGCCGTGAAGGGCGACGACTACGAGCTTCTCGATTCGGGCGACGGGCGCAAGTTCGAGCGCTTCGGCGACGTCCGCCTCGTGCGCCCGTGCTCGCAGGCCCTCTGGCGGCCCCAGCTTCCGCCGTCCGAGTGGGCGCGGGCGGACGCCTCGTTCGACCGCGAGGACGGCAATGCGTGGCACAACCGCTCGCGCCTGCCCAAGGAGTGGACGATCGAGACGGCCGGCGTCCGCTTCCGCCTGAGCGGCACCGACTTCGGGCATCTGGGCGTCTTCCCCGAGCAGCGCGCGTCCTGGCGCTGGCTTCGCGAGACCGTGACGCCGGAAATGAGCGTCCTCAACCTCTTCGCGTATTCGGGCGGCTCGACGATGGCCTCGGCGTTGGCGGGCGCGAGCGTCTGCCACCTCGACGCCTCGAAGGGAATGGTCGAGTGGGCGCGGAAGAACGCGGCCCTGAACGGGCTTTCCGCGCATCCCATCCGCTGGATCGTCGACGACGCGCATGCGTTCATGCGCCGCGAGATCCGCCGGGGCCGCCGCTACGACGGCGTCATCCTCGATCCGCCGACGTTCGGGCGCGGGGCGGACGGCCAGACCTACAAGATCGAGCGCGACCTCAAGGAGACGCTCGCCCTTGTCCGCGACCTCCTCTCCGAGCGACCGGCCTTCGTCCTCTTCTCGTCGCACACGCCGGGGCTGACGCGGCAGGTCGCCGAGAACGTCCTGGCCCAGGCGTTCCCGCAGGCGACGTGCCAGGCCGAGGAGATGCTTCTCGAAGGCCCTCGCCTCCCGTGCCCGAGCGGCCTTTCCTGCCGCGTGACGTTCCGCGCCCGCTGACGGCACCCGAATGTCGAAAAGTGGAAGAGTGGAAAGGTGAGTTGACCTTCTGCATATATTCTGCTATTCTATATGCAGAAAAGATGTCGGCTTATGCATATCTTTGACTATTCCATCCTAAAGGACGAACTTCTCCCGGCGCAGCTGGTGAATCTGACCGCCAACGTTTCGGCGTTGCGCACGCTGTCGGGGTCGCGTCGGGAGGCGAATCAGGCGGCTTTTCGCGAGATGGAGGTCATGGCGAAGGTCGAGTCGGTGAAGGCCTCGAACGCCATCGAGGGAATCGTCACGACCGACGACCGCATCCGCGACCTCGTCAAGGGCGGAAGCGCTCCGCTGAACCATACGGAGGCGGAGATCGCCGGCTATCGCGACGTCCTCAACGAGATCCACCAGAACCCGACCGCCCATGACTTCTGCGAGCGCGACATACGCGCCTTTCACGCGCAGATGCTTCGTCTGGCCGATCCGTCGTCGGACGGGTCCTACAAGACGGACGACAACGTCATTGCCGAAAAGATGCCGGACGGACGCCGCGTCGTCCGGTTCCGCCCGCTGTCGGCCGCCGAGACGCCGGAAGCCATGAGCCAGCTTGTCCTCGCGTATGCCGAGGCGCGCGACGACGTCGCCATCAACAAGCTCTTGCTGATCCCCTGCGTGATCCTCGACTTCCTCTGCGTCCATCCGTTCAAGGACGGGAACGGACGCCTGAGCCGCCTGCTGACGCTTTTGCTCCTGTACCGCAACGGATTCGACGCCGGCAAATACGTCTCGCTCGAAGGCGTGCTCAACGCGCACAAGGCGGAGTATTACGAGGCGCTGAAGGAGTCGTCGGTCGGCTGGGCGGAAAACCGGCCGCGATACTTCCCGTTCATGGTCAACTTCCTGACCACGCTCTATTCCTGCTATTCCGAGCTTGACCGGCGCTTTGCGTCCGTCAACGCGAAGAAGGTCTCGAAGAAGCGGCGCATCACGGCGACGGTTCTCAACTCCTTCACGCCGCTGTCAAAGGCCGACGTCTGCGCCGTCCTGCCCGACGTCAGCCCGACGACCGTCGAGGCCGTCCTCGGCGAGATGGTGCGGACCGGCCGCGTCCGCAAGATCGGCACGGGCCGCAGCACGCGCTACCTGAAGGCTTAGGCGGAGGCGTAGGTTTTAGCTTTTAGGTTATAGGTTTTAGCGAACAGCGGAAGGGCTTTTAACAC
>CAVGMG010000010.1:0-20672 GCA_963630185.1 Alistipes onderdonkii
CACTTTTCCACTTTTGCGGCTGAAAGCCGCAACCTACTTCATCATGATCACCATGCCGTAGATGCGGGAGACGTAGAGGCCGTCCGACTTCTGCGAGACGCGCCAGCGGTTGGCGGGGAGTGATTCGTCCAGCGCAGTCGCCAGGCCCGGCTTCGCGGACGCGCCCGTGCAGGAGATGACGCGCAGGGCGTCGACGCCCTTCAACTCGGACTTGCTTAAATCCGTCGCAAGCGAAAGCGTGACGCCGTCGTCAATCGCGTAGTCCACGCACGAGATCTTCGCGGCAGACGTGCCATCCACCGTCAGCTTCGGCGCGTCGCGGAAGACGACGTTTCCGACCGCGTTCGTCACCGAAACCGCCGCCGGCACGTCGCCGCAGATGACGATCGTGCCGTTGTCGCTGTCGTTGTTCGTGTAGCCCTCTTTCCCGCGCCCCAGATAGAACGTGCTCTTGCTGCCCGAGAGCAGGAAAGAGCCCTCGAATTCACCTATCTCGGGGAAGAAGAAGCGACAGACCGGCGCACTGTTCGACATCTGGAACGCGCCGCGTCCCGTCACCTTCGCGAATTCGATGACGTCGACCGAGCAGCCGTTGTTCAGGCGAAGCCCGTAGCCGTAAGAGCCGTTGCAAAGCTCCAGCGTCGGAACGAACGCCCGCGACGACGGATACCCGCTCTTCCCGTGCGCGGCCGCAAGATACCCGCGACAGCCCGTCATGCGCACCGCCGACGACGCATTTCCATAGAGGTTCAGGTCGAGCCACGTCACGTCGAGATTCTCGAACGCGATCGTCGCCTGCCACCTGTCGGCGTTCTGGAGATACGCCTGCACTGTTGCATTTCCGGGAAGCGACGTGTATTTGAGTGCGCCCTTCCCCGAGACGACGCCCGACCAGCTTGCGAAAAAGTCAACGAGCGTCGTCCCCAAAGGCGGCGCAATCGTCGCGCCCTCTTCCAAGGCGAGCGTCCCCGCGCCCGAAAGGCTCGTCACCGTCGCCGTGCCGTCGAGCGTCGAGCGTCCGCTCACGTAGAGGCGCGGCACGTTCGTCATCTCGCCTCGGAAGGTCGTCTCCCCGAAGGCAAGGATTCTCGGCATCACGTCGCCCGCCTCAACGTCGACGGTCGCCTCCCCCTCGAAGCAGACGACGTCGTCCGCCGTCGGCACGCGCCCCTCGCTCCAGTTTGCGGAGTCCGACCAGGACGACGACGCGCCGCCGATCCAGACGAGAGGCGAAACCTCGTCGTCCGCCACGGGGAACTCATACGCGGCGATCTCGTCCTGCGTAAGCTTCCGCTCGAAGATCGCCAGCGCCGTCACGACCATGTTGGACGCGGACGAGAGCCCCGTCAGGCCGCTCCAGTCGCCGCCGACGGCAAAGCCGTCGTATTGCGAACCTGACGACCGAAGGCCGGAGGCGTCAAAGACCTTCACGGGCGACGACGAGACGCCGTTCGTCGCCATGTAGGCGTGAACGCCGGGCGAGGAGGCGTTTTGGTCTCTGTGATACGCGAAGGCAAGCCCCGTCACCTCGTCCGCCAAAGCGGCGGTGGATGTCCCGCCGCTCCAGGCGTCCCCCGTCCACACGCCATACGCCTTGGTGTCGTCGGCCTTGACGTAAAGGCCGACCTGATCCGTCCCGGCCTCCGCCGTCGCGCCGGACACGTGCGTCGTGAAGAGGAGCTGGTTCTTTGCGCTTTCCAAATCCAAATCGCGGCAGCGGACGAGCACGGTAAGCGCCTGATACGTCGCCGTCGACTGCGCCTGCACGCCTTTCCCGCTCGTCGCGATCACGAGCGCGTTCGTCGCCGCCCCCTCCACGCTCGGCGCGTTGCCGTTGAGGCGAAGCGTCCAGCGGCCCTTCGTCAAGTCGCCGAAGTCCCCGTTCCAGACGGCGACGGGCAAAAGGTCCGGCATCGTCACGTAGAGCGCACCGCCCTCGACGGAGAACGTGCCGTCCACCTCGTCGAGCGTCAGCGAATTGACGACGCGGAGGAACGGCGCGACGTCCTCAAGCGTGCCGCCGTCGAGCGCGAAGAGCTTCACCTTCGCGCCTTCCGACGCGGCGTCCGGCGAGACGGCGACTTCGAGCGTCGCGCCGGAGAGGCGAACCACGCACGCCTCGGCCAGCGACGATGCGTTGAGAAGCCTCACGGTGCCGCCGCCTTTGAGCGAGAGAACCTTGTCCGCCGCGCCCGTCGCCGACGCGACGTCGAGCGTGACGACTTCGCCCGAGGGAACTTCAAGCGCGGCGTTTCCGACGAACGTCAAATCGTCCGAGACGGCGATGCTCGCCGACGACGTCAGGCGAAGCGTGCCGGCGAGCGAAAGGGCGGGAACGGAGATGCCGTCGCTTCCGATTTCGAGGACGGCGTTCTCGTCCAGGATCTTCAGGGACGAACCCGCGTTCTCGGCGACGACGCCCTTGAACGACGAGACGGGTCCTGCCGACTCGAAGACGAGCTCCGCCGCGCCGCCGCGCCCCAGGACGAGCGGCATATTGACGCTTGAAATCGCACCTCCCTGGACACGGCACGAGGTCGCGCTCGCCGCGTCGCGGCTGAAGACGAACGCATCCGCCTCCGAAACCGTCAACGACGCGCCCGTCGGCACGGTCAGGGTCACGTCGGCACCTTCCGCCGCGCCCGTCTGAAGCGAGAAGGCCTCGACCGCGCCGTCAAGGACGATGGACGCCGACGCGCCGACGAGCGCACGAGCCCCCGTCGCCGGCCACGCGGCGAACGCGCCGTCCTCGCGCTGCCAGTTGAGGTCGCCGCCGCCCCAGACGCCGGAGCCGGCGTCGCGCCACGAATACGTCTCGATCCTCTCGGCGCGGTTGACGACCTGGATCGCGCTGATGCCGCCGCGCGTGTTGGCGACCGTTCCCTTGGCCGCGCCCCTCACGGTGAGAGAAGAGCCCGTCAGCGACGGGATGCGGAAGTAGTTCTTCCCCTCGACGAGAGCGACCTCGCCCGTCACCGACGACGTGTCGCCCCAGGCCGTCGCCGCCGCCGGATAGACGAGCGTGTCGTCGCACGTGACGTAGACGGGCGCAAACGTCTCCGTGTTCAAGTCGCTTCCCATGTAGACGTAGAGGTCGTAGGTGCGGTAGGGAATGCCAGAGAGCGAAATCGTCGCCCCCGGCGCCCCGTCGTCGAGATAGCCGAAGAGAAGCTCGCCGTCGGCGTTGAGCGGCGTGCCGGCCGACGAATACGCGCACGAGGCCGTGGCGCTCAAGGAAACGGGCGTTTCGATGCACGAGCCGTCCGCCAGGACTTCGACGAGGCTCTCCCGCGTCTCCGAGACGGCCGAAGCGTTCGTCTTGCGGGCGATCTGGTTCCAGCCGCGAACGGCGACGGGGAAGGCGCCTGCCGGGCCCGAGGCGACCTGCGCGCCCGCCCGATTCGCGTTGCCGCCGATGACGCTCACGGAGATGGACTCGCCCCCCGCGTCGGACTCGTCCACGACCGAGGAGGCTCTGACCGTGAGGTAGCCTTCTTCAATCGAGACGCTTGCGTCCGTCCGAGGCTCACCGAAGCGGTTCAGGATCTGGACGCCCCCCTGCGGAAGCGCCGTCGCGCGAACGAGGCGAATCGGCGTCGTCTCGGCCTCCAACGCCTCGGCGTTCGTCACGGTGACGGAAATCGCCCCCGCCGACGGGAGAAGCTGCGTGTCCGTCGGGCGCAGAGAGCCCAACTGCCACACGCCGTTCGAGACGACGACGGCCTCGACGGCGGGCGCGTTCGCCAGGAAGACGCGCCCCGCGTGAGCCGCGTCGCCCAGGACGAGAAGCCCGCCGCCAAGCACGCGCCCCTTCACGGCGAACGTCGTGCCGCCGGCGGCGGCGAGCGTGCCGCGCCCGCCGACCGTGATGTCGCAGGACGCGGACGCGCCGTCCTCATACGCGGCCATCGCGCCGCCTTCGAGCGACACGGTCGCCGCGTCGCGGGGGAAGGACGACGCGCCGACTTCCAGAAGCGCCCCTGCGCCGACCGTGACGACGCCGGGAGACTGCGTGCCGGAGAACGCGCCCTTCACGCGGGCGTGCGCCGCGCCCGACAGCGACAGGACGGCCGCCTCGTAGAAGTTGAGCGCGCTGTTCGTGAGCGCGAGAAAGCCGCCCGTGAGCGCGATCTCGGCGGGGAAGGAGCTTCCCTCCGTGCAGCCGAGGACAAGCCCGCTCTCCGAGCCGGCGAGCGCGTCGCCCGTCGCCGCGCACGAGAAGTCGCCGCCCGACATCTTGAAGGTCGAAAGGCCGTTCGCGCCGAAATGCCACGCCGCGCCCTTCGGGTCGACGCGCACGCGCCCGCCGCGCACGTCAAGGCTTTCGGCGAAGGGCGTGGCGAGCGCGTCGTTCGTCGGGACGAACGTGACCGCGTCGCCGTCCTCGACGAGGAAGGTGACGGCCGTCCGCCCGAACGCGCCCGTCACGGTCGCGTCCTCGAACGAGAAGACGCCCTGCTCGGGCAGCGTCGAATAGTCGATCGCCCGATTCGCCCCGACGAAGTCGAGGCGGCTTTCGCCGTCCACTTCATACGTGTCGAACGACCCCGCGAGGTGCGCGACGCCCGATCCCGAGACGGAGAGCGTCGATCCGTCGCCCTTGAGGAGCGAGACCTCGTTCGTGCCGCAGATGACGCGCGCGCCCTGGAGGTCGAGGTTCCAGACGACCTTGCCCGCATATTCGGAGAAATCGAGCGTGGACGCATAGAGCCTCTTGTCGCCCCGGACAGTGAGCGTGGGCGCGACGCCCGCCGCGCTGACGACCTTGACCGTGTCGAGGCAGACGTCCGTATCGACCGTGAGGACGGCGTCCGCCGCGACCTCCAGCGTCGCCGAGTCGGTCACGAGGGTGGCCGTTTCGCTCCAGACGTCCGCGAACGGCGTGCCGTCGGCGGAGAAGTCCGCCGTGTTCCACGCGCAGCCCCCCGACAGGGTTCGCGCATACGGCCCTGGCGTGAGGTTCTGCGTCGCCACGTAAAGCTCGCCGTCGAGAATCTGCAGCGCCCCCTGGTCGTCCTTGACCGAGAACGCGGCAAGATCCGACATCTCCAGCCCCGCGCCCGACGTCACCGCCGTCCACGGGAACGCATCCGCCTCGCTCACGTCGAGGACGACGCGCCCCTTCATCGAAAGCCCCTGCCCGAGCGTCATCGCCTCCGAATTGGTGACGGCGAGAATCGCGCCGTCTTCGAGCGTGAGCGGATGGTTGAGGACGCCGTCGCAGTAGAGCTTGCCCCCTTCCGCGACCGTGAAGTCGCCCACGTCGGTGCTCAAGGGCGATAGCGTGCCGCTCGTCCACCAGCCGTTGGCGGAGAGGTTGACGGTCTGCGCGTCCACGCGCGTCGAAGTCTGCGTCGAGGCCTCCGTCACCGAGAGCGTCCAGGCGGACGGCGAACGCGCCGCGCTGTTGCCGCCCGCCAGACGATACGAGGAGAACATCTCGATGGGCGTGCCGAAATCGATGGTGACGGTGTAGGTGGGCGTTTTTGACGTGTAGGTGTTCCCGTTGTTTCCGCTGCCCCAGCCTGTCGACGCGCTCGAATCGAAGAGGTTCGTCAAGACCGACGTCCCCGTGCAGTCGCTGATGTAGCCGTTTTCGTCAAGCCCCGTCACGGTCATCGTCTCGGTCGAAGTCTCGGTGGTCGTCTCCTTGTTGAACACCCATTTCACCGTCACGACCGTGCCGACGGGAAGCGCAATGCGCTCGCCGTCGTTCAGGAACTCCAGCCCGTTGACCTGGCAGCCGTTGTGATACGACAGCACGCCAAGGAACTGGAACTTCTCGCCTTGGAACTTCGACACCGAAAGGACGACCTTGCTGACCTTCGCGAGCGGCGAGAGCGTTCCCGTCACCCGAAGCGCCGCCTCGCTCTGCACGGACGCGACGGCCGTGACGAGATTCGAGAAGACGCTCGTGCCCTGCGTGACGATCGCCTTCGCCGACGCCTTGACGTCCGGCTCGAACGTCGTCGCGCCGACCGTGTAGAGGTTCTGCACGGCGAGAGAGGCCGCCTCGTCGCCCTTCGTGAAGCGGTAGGGCGTCACGCGGTTCGCGAAGTTGACGTAGTCGGGCTTGACCGCGCCGGAGATCGCGACCTCCATCGGTTCCGCCGAGCGATCCAGGAACTGGACGGAGCGGCCGTCCGCGAACGCGGCGGCCTCGCCCGCCTGGGTGAGCCACGGCGTCACGGCCGCGTCGTTGACCCACGCGCCGGACGCTGTCCCCCAGTCGAGGAAGCTGTCCGTGTTCATGAAGTAGCCGTCGGACGTCGTGTTGCCGGAAAGCGGCGTCGCCTCGTCGTTCTCGTTGTAGACGAGAGCGCCCTCCTCGAAGTTGAGCGTCGAGGTGAGCGGGTCGACGAGCTGGTAGGAGGCCTTGTCGGAAGACCCCGGCAGGATGAGCCGTCCGCCGCGCTTGACGGTGAGGCTCTTGATCGACGAGAGCGGAATCGCCTCCAGCTTCAGCGTCGCGCCGTCCTCGACGGTGACGCTCCCCGCGCCGAGCGTGCGCGAGCTCTCCGACCCGGCGACGACCGTGCCGTTCGAGACGACGAGGCCGTTCTCGAACGTGTGCGAGGCGCGGAGTTCAAGCGTCCCCGCGCCCGTCTTCACGAGCGTGCCGGGGTAGGCGGACTTCGTCAGGGGGATTTTGACCGAGAGCCGCGCCCCGTCGGCGACGTCCATCGTGACGAGGCCCGACAGCGTCGCGCCCGCCGTCGTGCCGACGATCTCGTTCTCGCCCGAGAGGACGCTTAAGTTGAAGCCCGCGTTCTGGACGAACGGCCCGAAGCCCGCCTTGGCGGACTGGACGTCAATCGTCGAGTCCTTCATCGTCACGGTGCGCGAGAGGTTCTCGGTCGTCCAGTGCGGGTTCTCGCGGATCCGGAGCGTCGAGGACTCCAGCGCGAAGAGCGGCGTCTTGCCGCGCGCGTCGGCGACGCCGCCCACGTTCACCGTCTGCAAGACGAGCGTCGCGTTGGAGACGGGGATCGTCAGGTCGGACGCGAAGATGCCGCCCTCGCGGCAGCGGATCGCGCTCGTCCCCGCGCCGTCGCCGTAGAAGCCGAGGCTCGTGATGTCGCGCACCTGCCCCGTCTTGTCGAAGTCGAGCGTGACGCCGGAGCCCTGGACGCGGATGTTCCCGACGTTCGTGAAGCGAGGGCCGAAGTAGCGTTCGCTTGAGCCGGTCAAGATCAAGTCGCCGCGTGCGGACGAAAACGAGAGGCCGCTTCCCGCGACGCCGCCCGGCGCGTCGAACTGCAAGGAGGAGGCGTTCTCCACGGCGAGCGACTTGAAGGCCTTGACCGTCTGGCCCGAGACGACGAGCGCGTCCTCCCCGTCGGCGGGGGCGAGCGAGAGAGCCGAGGCGTAGACGCCGTCCGAAACGTCCTGCGAGCCTTCGAGCGCGAGCGTCCGGCGCACGGTCGGCGTCTCCTTCGCCAGCGAGACGAGGGGGTCTCCCATCGTCGTGTGGATGACGTAGCAGCCCGCCTCGTAGGTCGCCGCGCCGAACGACCCGCCCAGCCGCTCCACGACGCGGTTGTGCCCCTTGATGAACGCATCGCCCGCCGTGCCGTCGCCGAGCGAGAAGAGCCCCTCCTGCATGCAGACCTGGACGAGCAGGGCGTCCGTCTCGTAGGCGGCGCCGCTCGACCACGTCTCGCGCGTGCAGTTCATCGTGACGAGCGCGCCGCCGTTGGGGTTGAGGACGCTCGCCTCGCCGAGGCACAGGTTGCCGTTGCCGCTGTAGGAGTTCAGGTCGAAGCGGCCCGTGCGGCACGAGTGGGAGAAGTCGAGGATCTTCTGGATCTTCGAGGTCACGAAGAAGTTCTCCGCCTCGAAGGGAGAGGCCGTCTGATCCTGCCCGTGGCTCGCGTGCGTGTTGAATTCGAGGTCGCTGTTGTAGACGAGGCTCGCCGCCCCTTCGCTCGCGGCGCAGACGACGTTCGTGAACGGCCGCGAGGGGATCACGTAGTGCCGGAGGTTGTAGCGCGTCATGATCTCCCAGTCGCCGGGGTTCGCCGCGTGGTCGGCGTCCCAGAGGTTGACGTGGCCGTCGAAGAACCGCGCCTCGGCCGCCATGCGGTCCGTCGTGTTGCCGCGCCCCCACGAGCTGAAGACGAGCGCGCCCGAATAGCCGGCCTTGAAGTCGCCCGTGAAGCCGCCCGACGCGCTCTCGACGCGCTTGAGCTTCTCGACGAGGCCGCGCACCTGCTGCTCGGCCGTCGCCGTGCGCCACGTCTTCGACTTGATGCCCTTGACCTGCCCCTTCTCGCGCACGGGGAAGCGGAAGCACGCGATCTCGGGCGTCCAGTCGATCTGAGAGGAGGGGTCGCCCGCGTAGCCGCCCGACGACTTCTTGCTGCCCAGGTAGACGCCGTCGCCGTTGTAGTCCCAGACCTCCGCGCCGCCCTTCTTCTCCATGCACGAGTAGTAGAGGTCGGACACGCTCGACAGGCCGTTGATCGCGTAGCACGCGCGCGTCGGGATCTCCTTCTCGCGGTCATACGTCCCCTTCGCGCAGCCGGCGCCCAGAATCGCGTATTTGAGGGACTTCGTCGCGTAGAGGTCTTCGAGATACTTGTGGATCTTGAGCGCGTCGTCCGCGCCGTCGTAGGCCTCGTAGATGTCCGCCGTGTTCTTGATGACGATCGTGAGGTCGGGGTGCGTCGTCTTGCGGTAGTCCACGTAGAGCGGCCAGAGGTTCGTCCACGCGGGCGGCGAGATGACGACGAGGTCGATCTTGTCGAGGGCCTGCTCCTCGGGCGAGAGGCGCGATGCGTCCGCCGTGGCGCGGGCGAGGCGCTTCACCTGGAAGCAGTCGACCTCGACGTGCAAGGACGCGGCCTTTTCGAGAACGCCCTTGCCGCCGTTCCACCGGTAGGGCGTGACCCGCAGAATCGCGACGGACTCGCCCGAGAACGTCTGGGGCGACACCGTGGCGGCGGTCGCGGGATACGCCGCCGCGCCGAAGAAGGCGGCGTCCTCCGCCGTCGGGGACGCGCTCGTCCCCACGACGTGCGGCGCCTGGATGACGAAAGGCCGCGCCGCGCCGTCCACAGGCGCCCACGTCGCCGTGCAGACGACGTCGCCGAGAATCGCGTCCTTCGGCACAGGCAGCGTGACGGTCAGATACGGCAGGGCCGGCGCCCCGCTCGGCGACGACGGCCCTTGCAGACCGCCGCCCCGGATCAGCAGGCGGGAGTCCTCCTCTTCGTAGGCGACGCCCGCCTCCCAGTCGGCGGGCAGGTCGTATGTCAGGACGTCGGCCGCGAGGGGCGACGCGGCGAGAAGCGCGAGACCCAGAAGAAGACTCTTTTTCATCGGGAAACCTCCTGTCAGAGCGTCACGTCAAGAAGGACGACGCCAAAGGGCTTGAACGAGAAGGAAAGCTCCTCCTGCGCCGTCTTGGGCGACGGATAGGAGACGTCGTGCGCGTAGACTTCGCGCACGGCCTTGACGGCCTTCGCCGCGTCCTTCTTCGTGAGCTCCAGGAGCGTCGCAAGGCTCGCCTTGAACGTCTGGGGCTTGGACGACGGGTTGCGCAGAATGACGATCCCCTTCGACGCCTTCTTCCCCTTGCCGTAGCTCGCGTAGCCGTAGACCTCGCCGCCGTTCGCCCCGTCGGGGTCGCCGCCGACCCAGTGGACGTCCAGGAGCGTGGACTCGTTCTCCTTGAGCCACTTGACGCCGTCGGCGAGGATGTCCCACCAGCTCTTGTGCATGAGGGAGGGCGAGATGTAGTATTCCTGGAGCCCCGTGCCGCACGCGACGGACATCCAGACCTCGTCGGCGAAGTCCTGCGTCGACGCGGGCGAGTCCGACACGTCCGTGCAGTTCGGCGGGCCGTTGCGCGTGACGATGATGCCGTGGCTCATCATCGAGTTGAGCGGGAAGAGCGGGCTCTTCGCGACGAAGCGGTCGTGGATCTGGTTGTCGCGGTAGGTGATCCACTTCTGCCGCGCGCGCCCCTCGCCCCTCTGGCCGAAGTCGCCGTCGCCGCGCCAGATCGAGTCCGCGAACATGACCCAGTAGGGGCTCGCCCACGTGCCGACGGTCGCGTTGACGAAGACGTCCTGCTTGGCCTGGCGCATCTCGCCGATGAGGCGCACGATCGCGTCCATGTCGGGCGCGTATTCGGGGCCCGCCCCGTCGCAGTCGTGGCCGACGCCCATGCGGTCGAACTTGAAGATGTTCATGTCGTAGTCGCGGATCATCGCCAGCACGCGGTCGCGGAACGCCTTGTAGTAGGTGGGCGAGCTCATCCGCAGGAGGCTGTCGTTCGGCGCGATGATGCCCTTGCCCTTCGCGTAGCGCACGCGCGCCGCATGGCTGCCGCCGTAGCCGCCGCACGGGCTCATCCACGCCCCGATGGACGCGCCCTTGTTCTTGTGCGCCTCGTCGGCGAGGCGCCTGAAGCCGTTGGGGAAGCCGGGGTGGAAGTCCCAGAGGCTGTTCCAGTCGTCCCAGCCGTCGTCCCAGAGGTAGGAGTCGATGAAGACGCCGCGCGCGCCCATCTCCTTGCGGAACGCCTGCATGACGCCGAGCGCCTCGGCCTCGTTCATGCGCTTCTGCCACGGCAGGTCGTTGCGGTTGATGTTGATGTCGTACCACGAGTTGTAGTGCGGCAGGACGCGGTAGGGATGCGCCCGCTCGCGGTTGAGATACGCCTGGAAGTCGCGCCGCAGCTGGCCGTCGCGATACGTGCCCTTCGCCCACGTGAAGGTCCACGTCTCCTGCGGCGCGATCTCGTAGTTGCGCGGCAGCGTCGCCGTCGCGCGGCCGTTCTCGACGACGAGCTTCGTCATCGGGTTCTCCACGCCGACGAAGACGCGCTTCGACGGGAAGACCGCGACGGCGCCGTCCGTGTTGCCGACGCGCTCGCCGTCCGTCGCGCCGTCGGGCGCGAAGTCCTTGAAGAACGTGATCTCGCGCACGCGCACGGGCGCGTCGCCGCCGTTCTTGAGGTCGAGGCGGAAGCGCTCGTAGCCGGGCCCTTCGATGCGCGTCACGCAGCCGGCGAGCGTCCCCGCCTTGGCCGCCGCGAAACGGACGCCCTTGCGGGCCGTGCGCTCGGAGAGCCGCGCGGCCTTCGGATGCGCCTTGAGGGCGACGGGCTTCGACGCGCCGTCCGTCGGGACGGAAAGTTCGCCGCCGTCGAACGAGACGAGAACGGCCGCCAAGAGAACGCTTACCATGGATCTTCCTCCTTTTTTTTTACAATGCTTCCAGAACGGACAGCGTTTTTTTCGAGAGAACGAAAATCGATTCCGACGACCCGACGGTCGCATACCGCCCGCCCGAGGGCGTCTTGCTCCCGATCAGGAGGTTTCGCCGGAGCGACCCCTCCTTCTCCTGGTCGACCGAAATCGTCAGGAACGGGCTGTCGAGGCCGAGACGCGCCGCGTCGGACGGCGTGGGCGCGAGGGCGACGATTGTCTCGGCGACGAGGGGGTTCAGCGCGGCGAGCGCCTCCGCGAGCGCGTCCTGGTCGAAACTCTCCTGCGGCGCGGACGCGCCTTCGAGCTGCCACGTCCGCGTGAGGCGCGAGCGGACGAAGGTGGCGGCGCGGCTCTTCGAGCCCCTCCCCGGCGTCACGACGAGACGCTTGACGAGCGCGGGGTCGAGGCGGAGGATCTCGCGCGAGCGCAAGTCCTCCAGGCGCGAGCCGCCCAGGAGCGCGGCCTCGGAGAGGCGGTGCGGCGTCCGGGACGACGAGAGCGAGACGGCGACGCCCTGCGGCGACTCGTCGTCCGCCGTGGCGGAGAGGATGCGGCCGAGAAGCGTCGCCACGAGCGCGCCGTTCGCCGGCGCGAGAAGCGGGGATTCGAAGGCCCAGGCGCCCGCCGCGTCACGCGAGAGGACGTAGGAGACGGCGTCCTTCTGGAGCGTGACCGACGAGACGGAGGAGGCCTCGACGGGGAAGAGGCGGACGTCGACGCTCGCCTTCGCGAGGGCGCGGCAGGCGCTCTTGAGCGCGGGCGCGAGGGCGACGATGGACGGATCCTCCGACGAGAGCGCATAGACGCGCCCCTCTTCCGTCTCGCGCCCCAGAAGGAGGCGGACGTCGCGGCCGTCCTGCACGTGGCAGACGACCGACACGGCGGAGGCGTCGTCGAGCGCGTAGCCCACGAGGCGGGACTCCGGGATCGCCGAAAGACGTTCGGCGAGATCCTGCGGCCACACGAACGACTCGATCCGCGTCTTGAGGAGGAGGCGGAGGAAGTCGTCCACCGTCTTGCGGAGGGCCGTCCTGCCGTTGAGCGTCCAGCCCGCGTTCGTGCGCACGAACTTGGAGACCGCCTCCGACGGCAGGCGGACGTCGAACCCCGTCACGGCGGAGGCGTCGAACGCGAAGAGCTCGTGCGCGCGAACGTCGTCGAACGAGAGGTCCGCCGCCTCCAGAAGCGCGCGCGGCGCGACGTAGACCGCGTCGGACTCGGAGGCGGCCACGTAGACGCCGTTCGAGGCGGGCGTCAGGTTGCCGAACGAGAAGAGGCGCGACCGTTCGCCGTCCGACAGCGCGACTTTGAGGCGCGGGTCGAGAAGCCCGAAGTCCTGCCGCGTCAAGTCGAGCTTCGCCAGCTCGACGAACGAGAGGGCCTCGTCGGGCGATGTCGTCTGAAGCGCGTCGAGGAGGCGCAGGACTTTCGAGGCGTCGATGGCGACGGCGACCGGCTTGACGAGACGCCAGACGCCGTCGTCGCCCTTCTTAAAGACGAGCGCGGGCGCGGGCGGATGCGACAGGGCGAGCGTCTCGGGCGCAAAGCCCCCGTCCAGAAAGGCGGACGGCGCGGACAGGCGCGAGGCCTTGTGCGAGACGGCGAGGACGTTGCAAAGAAGGACGGCAAAAGCCCCTGCCAGAAGGAGAAGGAGAGTCTTCAGGCGGATCATTCGCGAAGCCTCCTTCTCAAGGGCGCAAGGGAGAGGATCGCCCCCCACGCGAGGGGCGCGAGAAAGGCGAGGGCGACGAAGAGCGTGCGGCGGCCGTCGCGGTCAAGCCCGGAGACGAGAAGCGAGAGCGCGTCGTCGCCCCCCTCCGTCGACTCCGCCCCCGCGAGGAAGGAGACGGCGTTGAGCAGGAAGTCGCCGTTCGCGTGGCCGTGGGAGGCCAAGGCCCCGTTCGCGACGAACGAGTCGTCGCCGACGACGACGAGCCGCGTCGGCCGCACGGCGAGATCCTCCCCTGCCGCGCCGCCGCGCTCGACGGCCACGGCGAGCGTCCGGCCGCCGACGCGCGCGAGCGGCGAATACGCGACGCGCACGTCCCCCGGCGACGACGAGACGGCGGCCGAGGGAAGGAAGGAGGCGGGCTTTTCGAGGATGATGCGCGAGCCGCGCAGCGCCGAGACGATCTCGTGCGACGAGAAGTCCGAGACGATGACGTCCGTCCCCGACAGCGTGGAGGCGTCCGGGAGCGGCGCGAAGAGCGTCTTCACGCCCCACGCGGAGAGGAAGGCGTCGAGGACGCCCTCGGACAGGGGGTCGACGAGGACGAGGAGACGCCCGCCGCCGCGCAGATACGACTGGAGGCGCGTCAGCTCCGTGCGCGAATAGCTCTCGCGCGCCCCGGCGATGACGAGAAGCGCGCCGTCGGCGGGGATGGAGACGTCGGACGAGAGCGTCAGCGTCCTGTTGCGGAAGCCCTGGCGGACGAGAAGACGCGCGAGGTCGCTCAGGCCCCAGGGGGAGTAGTCGTCGAACGACCGCTCGTGATGGCCCTGCAGCCAGTAGATGTCGCGGCGGAGCGGCGGCTGCGCCACGTGGCGCAGGGCGGAGAAGAGGCGGCGTTCCGTCAGGGGCTTCGCGAGGTCGAGCGAGACGGTGCGGCCGGACTTCTCGAAGACGAGGGCGTTCTCGGGGACGCCCTGGTGGACGAGGCGTTCGGCGGCGCCGAGATCCCAGCGCGGGTCGACGAACTTGAGCGAGACGTCGAGCGACGTGAGGGAGTCCGTCTTCTGCTTCAGGGCCCGCATGAGATGCGCCGTCGGGCGGAATGCCTTCGAGGCGCGGGGCAGAAACGCCGTCACGGTCACGCGCCCGGAGGCGTCGAGGAAGTCCTGGTGCGGGAGCGACGGGGAGGCGTCCGCGAGAGGCACGTCGACGACGACGTCGAAGCGGTGCGCGAGAAGCGAAAGCCCGCCCGCAAAAGTCGCCGCGAGGAGGACGGCGAGCGCGTTGACGAGCCGGGCGCGAAAAAAAGCGCGTCCCTTCAGGCGGAACGACGAGACGCGCACGACGGAAAGAAAGAGGAAGAAAAACGTCAGCGCGGCGAGCGTCACGAGAGGCGCCGACGACAGGACGCCGCCCGCGAAGTCCGACACGAGCGCGACGTAGGGATTCTCGCCGAACGAGAGGCTTTCCCGCGCGAACCAGAACCGCGCCGCCAGCCACAGGGCGTTCGGGAGCGCGACGAGGACGGCGAGCGAGAGCCCGGCGGCGGCGTAGGGCTGCCGGCAGAAGGCGCTCGCCGCGCACGAGGCGGCGGACAAAAACGCGCACAGGAAGAAAAGGACGACGAAGGCGGGGAGGAACGCGGCGAGGCGGACGCCGGCGAGGGCCTGCGGCGCGAGTTCGAGAAGCGAAACGTAGGTCGAGAGGAAGGAGAGGACGGTCGCGAAGAAGAGCATCGAGAAGACGCCCAGAGCCTTGCCGACGACGAAGTCGCGCTCGGACACGGCGACGGAGAGGAGAAGATCCGCCCGCCCGGCGCGTCGCTCCGCGCTCCAGACGTCCGATGCCAGAAGCGACGCGAAGAACGGCAGCGGCAGCGCGGCGGCGAGCGCCCAGAGGGCGGGCACGCCCTGCGTCGTCCCCTCGGCGGACGACAGGAAGAAGGCGAAGAGGACGCCGCACGCGGCGAGGTAGAGAACGTCGAGGAGGACGGTCGAGAAGAGCCTGTGCGCCCGGGAGCGGGTCCGCCGAAAGATAAGGGAGACGGCGCTCACGACGCGCCCTCCTCCCACGAGGCGCGGAGGCGCGAGACGACGTCCTCCTGCGAAGACCCCGCCCCCGAGCAGACGGACGAGACCGCCCCGTCGCGGAGGACGAGGAAGCGCGTGGACCACGAGGCGAAGTCGACGAGCTCGTGCCCCGTCGCGAGGACGGCCGAGAAGGCCGCCGCCTCCGAGAGAATCGTCGCCGACAGGCGGCGCATGTCGGCGTCGAGCCCCGCGAGGAAGTCGTCCAGAAGGAGGACGCGCGGACGCAGGAGGATCGCGTCGGCCAGGGCGACGCGCCGCTTCTGGCCGCACGAGAGCGTGCGGATGACCGTCCGCAGAAGCGGCGTCACGCGGCAGAGCTCCGCCGCCTCGGACACGCGGCGGCGAACCTTCTTCTTCATCTCGCCCTTCAGGAGGGCGCGGTAGATGAGATACTCCTTGACGGTCATGTCCTCGTCGAGAAGCGGGCTTTCGGGGAGGTAGCCGACGTGGCGGCGGTAGTCGAGAGGCCGCGTCGCCGAGTCGAGGCCGTCCAGAAGGAGACGCCCGGCCTGCGGCGCAAGGACGGTCGAGAGGACTCTCATGAGCGTCGTCTTGCCGGCGCCGTTCGGGCCGACGACGCTGACGATCTCGCCGGGCGAGACGACGAAGGAGACGTCGTGGAGAATGGGCTTTCTCCCGAAGGCAAATGAGATGTTCCGAACCTCCAGCATTGTACTTAATTATACCAAATTTACGCCGGATTCTCGGCGAGAAAACGCTCGACGCACGCGCAAGCCTCCTCGGCGGACGCCATGTCGTGCACCGGCGCGGGCAGCGACCGGCGGAAGAGCGCGCCGTAGTTCTTCGTCATCAGGCGCGGATCCGTCATGACGACGACGCCCCGGTCGGACTTGGCGCGGATGAGCCGCCCGAAGCCCTGCCGGAAGCGGATGACGGCCTCGGGCAGCGTGTATTCGTAGAACGCATTGCGTCCCTGCCGCGTCATCGCCTCGCACCGCGCCTCGACGAGGGGGTCGCCCTTCTGCGCGAAGGGGAGGCGCGTCAGGACGACGCACGAGAGGGCCTCGCCCGCGACGTCGACGCCCTCCCAGAAGCTCTGCGCCCCGAAGAGGACGGTCTCGCGGGCGGCGGCGCGGAGGTCGGCGGCCATCCGCTCGCGCGACGCGCCCTCGCCCTGGACGAGCAGAAGGATGCCGCGCTCCGACAGGGTCTCGCGCACGAGGGCGGCGACCTTGTTCATCATCTCGTAGCTCGTGAAGAGGACAAGGGCGCGGCCGCGCGTGGCGGGCAGGAGGCGGACGAGAAACGCGGCGAGATCCGCCGCATACCCCTCGGCGTCGACGGCCGGGTCGCGGAGCGACGAGAGGGCCAGGACTTTCGCCTGCGACGCATAGTCGAAGGGCGAGTCCGCCGTCAGGGCGCGGGAACGCGCCGCCTCCGCCTCGTCAAAGCCGAAGCCGATGCGCGAGGCCATGTAGGAGAACGACGACCCCACGCGCAAGGTCGCCGACGAGAGGATGACGGTGTCGCGCTTCGTGAAGACGAACTCGTGGAGGGCGCTCGCGACCGACAGCGGCGCGGCGAAGAGGCGGACGAAGGGTCGCGCCTTCGCGGCGGAGACGCGCTCAAGGCCGTAGACGAACGACTCGTCCTCGGCCTTGACGATGAAGGCCGTCACGTTCAGAAGGTCGACCGCCTCGTCCGAAAGCGCCGTGAGCCGCGCGCTCCGCTCCTCCCCGTCCGCCGCGTCGACGGCCTGGTGCAAACTCCTGACGACGGCGAGAAGCGACGACTCGAACGCGCCCTGGAGGCGCAGAAGGCTCTCGCGGTCGTCCCAGTAGAGGCGCGACGCCTGGACGCGGACGTGATCCGCCGTGCGCGGCAAAATCGCGCCCAGGAAGCGGAGAAAGGCCTTCGCCGCACGGCGCACGGCCTCCAGGGGCGTACGCAAAGACGGCTCGGCGTCCTGGATGCGCTTGAGAAGCCGCTCCAGGACGGGAAGCGAGAACTCCTGCGTCAGCTGCTCGGTCGCGCACTTCTCCAGCTGGTGCGCCTCGTCGATCACGAGAAACCCGGAACCGGGGAGGATGCCCCCGCCCGACGAGGCGGCCTCCGAAAGGACGAGCGCGTGGTTCGTGATGACGATGTGCGATTCGGCGGCTCGCTGCCGCGCCTTGTAGACGAAGCACGGGCCGTAGAACGGGCACTTCCGCCCCAGGCACTCCTCGCGGGGGCGTGCAAAGCGCGCGCGGTCGGGGAAGTCGATCTCGTCGAGGTCGCCCGTCGCCGTCGTCAGAAGCGTCTCGATGAAAGCGGGCATCCGCGCCTGCTCTTCCTTGGAAAGCGTCCAGAACCCCGACGCGAAAAAACCGTCCACGGCCTTGAGGCAGACGTAGTTGAGCCGCCCCTTCAGAAGCGAGACGCGGATCTTCGCGGCCTCGTCGCCCAGCACGGAGCAGGCGCGCGGCACGTCGGACGTCATGAGCTGGCTCTGGAGGTTGTGCGTCGCCGTCGAGACGATGACGGGCGTCTGGTTCGTCCACGCCCACAGGACGGACGGAATGAGGTAGGCGAGGGACTTGCCCACGCCCGTCCCCGCCTCGATCATGACGTGCTCGCGCTCGTTGAGCGCCCGGGCGCACGCGCCCGCCATCGCGATCTGGCCGGGACGCTCCTCGTAGCGCGGAAGACGCCCGAGCGTGCCGCCCGCGCGAAGATGGCCCTGGACGGCGTCGAGGTCGAGCCGGGCGCAGTCCTCGTGGGCGACGAGCTTGAGGCGCGTCGCCGCCGCCGGGCGCGGCGCGATCGCCTTCGCCCAGTCGGGGTCGTCCATGAAACGCGCGGGGTCTAAGGCTTCACGCCTCATGGACTGGAAATCCTCACGCGCGCTCGGCGTCGCGGCGCAAGGCCTTCTCCTTGAGCGACTGGCGCTTGTCGTGGAGAAGCTTGCCCCGGCAGACGCCGAGAAGCACCTTGACGCGGCCGTGCTTGAGGTAGAGCGAGAGGGGCACGAGCGTGAGGCCCTTCGCCTCCGTCTTCTGGCGGAGCGAGAGGACGTCCTTCGCGTGCACGAGGAGCTTGCGGTCGCGCTTCGGGTCGTGGTTGAAGCGGTTGCCGAACTCGTAGGCGGAGATGTCCGCCCCGACGAGCCAGAGCTCGCCCTTGAGGACGGCGGCGTAGCTCCCCGCGAGGGAGACGCCGCCGCGCCGCACGGACTTCACCTCCGTCCCGGAAAGGACGATGCCGCACTCGATCGTCTCGAGCACGGCATAGTCGTGGCGGGCCTTGCGGTTCTCCGCCAGCGTGGTGTCGAACGCGCCGGCCACCGTCAGTCGGCGAAGAGGGAGTTCACGCTCATGTGCTTGACGTTCCACTTCGTCTTCGCGTCTTCGGCGCGCGCAATGGCGTCGAAGTCGATCTCGGCGATCAGCTTGCCCTGCGCGACCTCCGCGAGCGCGACGTCGCACTTGTCCACGTCGAGGCCCGTGCGATGGTTCGCGCGGTCCTCGTCGGTCAGGAGCGTGTTCGGGTTGACCAGCGGCTTCGCGCCGTTGAGCAGCTCGCGCTCGCGCTTCGAGATGAGGTTGACGAGAACGGGCACGGAGGGGATCTTCTCGTGCGCCGCCTTCAAGAGCTTCGAGTCCATACTTCAGGCCTCCTCGCTTACGCCTTCTTGTCCAGCTCGGCCATCGCCGCCTTGCGGCTGAGCTTGATGCGGCCGCGCTCGTCCACGTCAAGGCACTTGACCTTGATGACGTCGCCCACCTTGCAGACGCCGTCCATGGACTTGAGGAACTTGTCCGAGAACTCCGAGATGTGGCAGAGGCCGTCCATGCCGGGGAGGATCTCGACGAACGCGCCGAAGTCCTTGATGCCCGTGACCTTGCCCTCGTAGATCCGGCCCGGCTCGGCGACCGCCGTGACCGCGCCGACCTCGCGCTTCGCCGCCTCCATCGAGTCGGCGTTGTTCGCGAAGATCGAGACCTTGCCGTCGTCGTCGATGTCGATCTGGGCGCCCGTCTTCTCGACGATGCCGCGGATGTTCGAGCCGCCGGGGCCGATGAGCGCGCCGATCTTGTCGACGGGGATCTGCATCTCCTCGATGCGCGGCGCGTAGACGTTGAGCTCGGGGCGCGGCGCGGGGAGGATCGTCTCCATGAAGTCGATGATCTTGAGCCGCGCCTCGTGCGCCGCCTTGATCGCGCCCTCCACGAGGTCCCAGGTGAGGCCGCGGAGCTTCAGGTCGACCTGGAAGCCCGTGATGCCCTTCTTCGTGCCGCCGACCTTGAAGTCCATGTCGCCGCAGTGGTCCTCGGCGCCGAGGATGTCCGTGACGAGCACCTTCTGGCTCTGGTCGTCGTTCGTGAAAAGCCCGATCGAGATGCCCGCGACCGTGCGCTTCAGCGGCACGCCCGCGTCCATGAGCGCGAGGCAGCCGTTGCAGATCGACGCCATCGAGGACGAGCCGTTCGAGCCCATGATCTCCGAGACGACGCGGATCGAATACGGGAAGTTGTCGGGCAGCACCTCCGCGATCGAGCGCTCCGCGAGGGCCCCGTGGCCGATCTCGCGGCGGCCGGTCGAGCCGAGGCGGCCGACTTCGCCCGTGCAGTAGGGCGGGAAGTTGTAGTGGAGCATGAACCGCTTCGAGGTGTCGCCGCCCGTCACCGAGTCGAGATCCTGCGCGTCCTTCTTCGTGCCGAGCGTGACCGTCGCGAGCGACTGCGTCTCGCCGCGCGAGAAGATTGCCGAACCGTGAACGCGGGGGAGGACGCCCACCTGCGCGGAGAGCGGACGGATCTCGTGCTGGGCGCGGCCGTCGATGCGCTTGCCGCGCTCCAGGACGTTCTTGCGGACGGTCTCGATCTCGAGCGCGTCGAAGAGGTGGACGAACTTGACCGCGTCGATCTCGGGCCACTTCTCGGAGACCTTCTTGAGGAGGTCCTCCTTGATCGCCGAGACCTTGCCCTGGCGCTCGAGCTTGCCCTTGATGAGGAGCGCCTCGGCGAGAGCCTCGCCGCCCTCCTGGCGGACGAACGCCATCTGGTCGGCCGGCTGCGGCACGTCGTGGATGTCCTTGTCGGGCTTGCCGAGGGCGCGGCGCATCTCGATCTGGAGGTCGATGATCTTCTCGACTTCCTCGTGCGCGCGCTTGAGCGCGGCGACGAAGTCCTCGTCGGAAATCTCGGAGGCCGAGCCTTCCATCATGAGGAACTTGCCGCGAAGGCCGGCGTAGAGGAGGTCGATGTCGCTCTTCGCCTTCTGCTCGTGCGTCGGGTTGATGATCCACTCGCCGTCGATGCGGCCGATGCGGACGCACCCGATCGGGCCCATGAACGGGATGTCGGAGATGTGCAGCGCCGCCGACGCCGCGTTCACCGCGAGGAAGTCGCCCTCGCGCGTGCCGTCGGACTGGATGAGCGTCGAGTTGACCTGGACGTCGTTGTAGTAGCCGTCGGGGAAGAGCGGACGGATCGGGCGGTCGCACATGCGCGCCGTCAGGATCTCCTTCGAGGTCGGACGCGCCTCGCGCTTGAAGAAGCCGCCGGGGAACTTGCCGGCCGCGTAGAACTTCTCGCGGTATTCGCACTGGAGCGGGAAGAAGTCGATGCCCTCCCGAGGCTTGTCCGTGTTGGTGACCGCCGTGAAGACGGTCGTGTCGCCGTACGACACGGCGACGGCCCCCGCGGCCTGCTGCGCGAGAAGCCCGGTCTCGAACACGAGGTC
>CAVGMG010000011.1:0-8679 GCA_963630185.1 Alistipes onderdonkii
TGAACGTGAACGTCTTCGGCACGGAGAAGCTCATCGACGCGATGGAGCACCCGGAAAAGCCCGAATACGCGAACTTCACGATCCGCGTGTCGGGCTACGCGGTCAAGTTCATCGACCTGACGCGCGAGCAGCAGCTCGACGTCATCAAGCGCACGTGCCACAAGAGCCTCTGAACGAGGGAAAGGAGCGAAGCATGGTTCGTCTGAGGGACGTCGACTGGGAGAGCTTCTCCGCCTTGTCGCTGGAGGCGAAGCGCCCGTATCTCGAACGCGAGGAGGGCGACGGCCTGCCCTACCACACGCTCTTCGCCCAGCAGTTCGACCGCGCCCTCCTGGAGCGGCTCTGCGCCCTGGCGAACCGCATCCGCTTCATCAACAAGTCGAAGGAGGGGGCCCTCTACCTCAAGAGCGTCCTCGCCCACAAGCGGGCGATGCTCTACTTCTCGCAGCCGAGCTCGCGCACGTTCCTCTCGCACCTGGCGGCGTGCCAGCTCCTCGGCATCACGACGGGCTCCGTCCGCGACGCGGCGACGTCGTCCGAGTTCAAGGGCGAGTCGAAGGAGGACTCCATCCGCACGTTCTCCTCCTACTTCGACATGATCATCATGCGCTCGCCCGAGCAGGGGCTGGCGGAGAAGATGGCGTGGGAGCTCTCGAACTCCGACCGCCCCATCCCCATCCTGAACGCCGGCTCCGGCAAGGACCAGCATCCGACGCAGGCCCTCCTCGACGTCTACACGCTCGTCCGCTCCTTCGAGAACGCGGGCGGGCTCGACGGGAAGACGGTCACGTTCTGCGGCGACCTGAAGCGCGGGCGCACGGTGAGGTCCCTCTCGTATCTCCTGACGAACTTCAGGGACGTCCGCCAGGTCTTCGTCGCCCCGCCGGAGCTCCAGGTGCCCGACGACGTCGTCGGCATCCTGCGCCGGAAGGGCGTCTCCTACGCGGTCGGCGACGACCTGAAGGCGGCCGTCCGCGAGTCCGACGCCGTCTACATGACGCGCATCCAGGACGAGTGGGACCGCGACAAGGGCGAGTCGTCGCGCATCGACACGTCGCGCTTCAAGTTCGGCGCGGAGGAGCTGAAGCTCCTGAAGCCGACGGGCGCGATCCTCCACCCGCTGCCGCGCCGCGACGAGATCGCGACCGTCTGCGACCGCGACCCGCGCGCGATGTACTGGCGGCAGATGCGCAACGGCATGTGGATCCGCGCCGCGCTGATCGCCTCGACGTTCGGCTTCGAGAAGCCGCTCATGACCTGCGGATATTAAGGAAGGGCCTTGGCATGAACGTCTCCATGATCTTCAAAGTCGCGCTCCTGGCCATCCTGCGGAACAAGACGCGGAGCTTTCTGACGTGCATCGGCATCATCGTCGGCATTGCGGCCGTCATCGCCGTCCTCGCGATCGGCAAGGGGGCGTCGACGATGATGGTCAAGGAGATCTCGTCGATGGGCAACAACCTCGTCATGGTCTTCCCCGACCGGAACCGGAAGGGCGCGGTGCGCTCCAGCATGGGCTCCGGGCAGACGATGACGGCGGAGGACGCCGAGGCGTGCCAGCGCGAGCTCAGCCACCTGATTTCGGCGGTCTCGCCCGTCGTGAACGTCTCGTGCCAGCTCATCCGCGAGAACAAGAACTGGAACTGCCGCGTGTCGGGCGTGTCGTCCGCCATGCCGGAGATCCGGAACTGGAGCGTGGGCGAGGGGCGGTTCTTCGACGAGGACGAGCAGCGGGCGAACGCGCGCGTCTGCGTGATCGGCGCGACGGTCAAGGCGAACCTCTTCGAGGAGGGCGCGTCCGTCCTGGGCGAGACGATCCGCATCGGGGCGATGCCCTTCAAGGTCATCGGCGTTTTGGCGAGCAAGGGCGCCAACGGCTTCGGCCAAGACCAGGACGACACGGTCATGGCGCCCTACACGACCGTCTCGCGCGTCTTGCAGCGCTCGCAGTTCAAGTCCATCAACATGATGAACATCTCCCTGCGCTCGATGGACGACCTGGAGGAGGCCAAGCGCGAGATCACGTCGCTCCTCCGCCAGCGGCACAACCTGGCCGACTACGAGGACGACGACTTCGAGACGCGCGACACGACGGAGATCATGAACACCATCGGCTCGGTGACGGGGCTCATGACCGTCTTGCTCACGGCGGTCGCGGCGATTTCGCTCCTCGTGGGCGGCATCGGCATCATGAACATCATGCTCGTCTCCGTGACCGAGCGCATCAAGGAGATCGGCCTCCGCATGGCGATCGGGGCGACGCCGGCGTGCGTCCTCTTCCAGTTCATCCTGGAGGCGGTCGTCCTCTCGACCGTCGGCGGGGCGATCGGCGTCGTCGGCGGCGTCCTGGCGGCGAAGGCCATCGGCGAGATCAACAACTGGCCCATCGTCATCGAGACGTCGTCGGCGCTCGTCGCGTTCCTCTTCTCGGCGTTCGTCGGCATGTTCTTCGGTTTCTATCCCGCGTATCGGGCGTCGAAGCTCAATCCGATCGACTGCCTGCGGTACGAATAAGCGAAAGCGAGGCAAGTCATGGAAGCACAAACGCATCAGTTCAAGGCCGAGATCGCCGAAATGCTCGATCTCGTCGTCCATTCCCTCTACTCGAAGAAGGAGATCTTCCTCCGCGAGCTCGTCTCCAACGCCTCCGACGCGATGGATCGCGCGAAGTTCTTGGCTCTCACGGACAAGTCGCTCGTCGAGGACAACCCGGCGTGGAAGATCGAGATCGTCGCCGACAAAACCGCCAAGACCCTGACGGTCTCCGACGACGGCACGGGCATGGACGCGGACGACCTTGAGCAGAACCTCGGCACGATCGCCTCGTCGGGGACGAAGAAGTTCCGCGAGATGCTCAAGGAGAAGGGCGGCGACTCCCTGCCGGAGCTGATCGGCCAGTTCGGCGTCGGCTTCTACGCCGCGTTCATGGTGGCGGACAAGGTGACGGTCGAGACGAAGAAGCGCGGCACGGACAAGGCGTATTCGTGGGTCTCCGACCTCTCGGGCTCGTATACGATCTCCGAGGGCTCGCGCACGGCGTTCGGCACGTCGATGACGCTCCACCTGCGCGACGACATGCTGGAGTATCTCGACTACTGGCGCATCTCGGAGCTCGTGAAGAAGTATTCCGACTTCATCGCCTACCCCATCTACTTCAAGGAGGCGAACGTCGCCGAGCCGGAGGCGAAGACGGACGACGAGAAGAAGCGCAACGAGGAGGACCGCAAGCGGCGCGAGGAGCGGGAGGCGAAGCCCCTCAACACGATGGTCGCGCTCTGGAAGCGTCCGAAGAAGGACGTGAAGCCGGAGGAATACGATGAGTTCTACAAGCACCTGACGCACGACTGGGAGGCGCCGTTCGAGACGATTCCCTTCTCCGGCGAGGGCGCGGTCGAGTTCAAGGCGCTCCTCTTCCTGCCGAAGAAGGCGGGGATGGAGCTTTTCATGCCGAACGAGAAGCGCGGCCTCTCGCTCTACGTGCGCAACGTCTTCATCGGCGACGACATCGAGATGCTGCTCCCCAGCTACCTGCGCTTCGTCAAGGGCGTCGTCGACTCCGCCGACCTGCCGCTCAACGTCTCGCGCGAGATGCTGCAGGACGACGCCGTCGTCAAGAAGATCAAGGACGCCGTGACGGCGAAGGTGCTTTCCACGCTTGAGGACTTGAAGAAGAAGGACGCCGCGCGCTACGACGAATTCTGGTCGTCCTTCGGCGCCGTCCTGAAGGAGGGCGTCCACGTCGACTGGCAGAACGCCGACCGCATCAAGAAGCTTCTCAAATACCCGACGGCGCGTTCCGAGGCGGGGACGCGCGTCTTCCTGGAGGACTACGTCAAGGACATGCCCTCGTCGCAGAAGGACATCTACTACCTCTGCGCCGAGCGCGAAGAGGACGCGCGGCGTTCGCCCGTCCTGGAGGCGGCGCGTCAGCACGGGTGCGACGTCCTCCTCTTCTGCGACCCCGTGGACGACTACCTCTCGGCGTCGCTCCGCGAGTTCGAGGGCAAGAAGTTCGTCGACGTCGCGAAGGGCGACGTCGCCTTCGGCAGCGACGAAGAGCAGAAGGCCGAGAAGGCGGCGAACGAGAAGTCGGCGGCCAACCTGAAGCCGTTTCTCGACGCGGTCAAGAAGGCCCTTGAGGCGAAGGTCTCGGACGTGCGCGTCTCGACGCGCCTCACCGACTCGCCGTGCTGCCTCGTGGCGCAGGCCTCCGCGCTCTCGCCCTCGATGGTGCGCATGATGCGCGCGATGAAGCAGGACGTCCCGGAGGAGAAGCGCATCCTCGAAGTCAATCCGAACCATCCGCTGATCGCGAAGGTCAAGGGGCTTGAGGGCGACGCGCTGAAGGACGCGCTCTCGCTCCTCTACGATTCCGCGCTCATTGCCGAGGGCTCGCCCGTCGACGACGGCGCGGCGTTCGCGAAGCGTCTGGCGGCGCTCATGCTCAAGTGATGCCGTCTCTCGCGCTCGAGAGCGCTCTGGGCGATCCCGTCGCGGGCGTGGACGAGGCCGGACGCGGGCCTCTTGCGGGGAGCGTCTACGCCGCCGCCGTGAGCGTGCCGCTCGTCCGCGCGAAAGAGCTTCTCGCGGGCGCGTGGCGCGACGTCAACGACTCCAAGAAGCTTTCGTCCGCACGCCGCGAGTGCTTGGCGGCCGTCATCCGCGAGACGCCCGGCTGCGTCTGGGGCGTCGCCGCCGCCAGCGCCCGCGAGATCGACGAGCTGAACATCCTGAACGCCACGCATCTGGCGATGCGCCGCGCCGTGGCGGAGCTGAAGCGGAAGATGGACGCGACCGCCGCCTCGTCGCTCTCCCTTCTCGTGGACGGCCTTCCCGTGCCGTCTCTCGAACGCTCGACGAGCGTGGTCAAGGGCGACTCGAAGTCGCTTCTGATCGCCGCCGCGTCCATCCTGGCGAAGACGTCCCGCGACGCGGAATGTGCGCAGCTGGAGGCGGCGTATCCCGGATACGGCTTTTTGAAGCACAAGGGCTACCCCACGAAGGAGCATCTGGAGGCGTTGGCGGCAAAAGGGCCGTGCGCGGCGCATCGCAAAAGCTTCGGGCCCGTCAAGAAGACGCTTCTCGCCGCGCTCGCCCTTCTGGCGGCGCACCTTCTGCCTCTTGCCGCTGAAGCGGAGGGAACAAGCCCGTTTCGCGTGGACGTCGGGGCCGATCTTCGGATTCGCCAGGAGATGATGAAGAACATCCCCGGCTTCCCGAACGCGGGCCCTGACGCGATGACGCGCACGGCGCGGACGAAGTACAAGAACCACATCCGCATCCGCCCTCGCGCCTACCTCTCGCTCGCGGCCGGGGACTGGACGGTCATGACGCGCGTCGTCGACGAGTTCCGCCTCTATCCGACGCTTCACACGCCCTACCGCGAAAGCGCCTACCGCTTCCCGGACGAACTCTATCTCGACAACCTCTATCTGGACGGGAAGGCGCTCGAATGGGATGCGCTCGCCCCGCTGGGCGTGACGGCCGTTGACGTGCGGATCGGCCGGCAGGACATGTTCGAAGGGGGGCATTCCGTCTTCGGGCTCGACCGGCTCATGACCGACGGCACGCCCGCCGACGGCTCGCGGAGCGCGTTCTCGGACATGGTGCGCGTCCGGCTCCATTTCGGCGAGGCGCGCGCGCTCGATGCGTTCGCCCTCTTCGACCACGGGCGCAACGACGCGAGCTTCGGCACGCATCTGAGCCGAGGACGCTCCCTCAACCTGATCACGCCGTCCGACGGGTCGGAGCTGGACGAGTGGGGCGGGGGGCTTGTCTATTCGCAGAAGACGGAGAGCGTTCCCTTCAAGGTGTATGCGCTCTTCAAGGAGACGCAGGGGCGGGTAAGCGTGCCGCGCCGCGCCGTGACGACGGCGGGGTTTCTCCTGTCGCCGACGCTGACGGACGCTGTGAGCGCGGATCTCGAACTGGCCAAGCAGGCCGTCGGCGACCGTCTGGGCGGCGAGATGGCGTTCGTGGCGCTCCGCTATGCGTATGCGCCGGCGACGCTTTCGTGGGAGACGACGTATGACGCGGGCGACGGCGACCACCTGCCGGGGAGCGAGGACGACCGCTCGTGGGACCCGATGTGGGCGCGAAGCCCGCAGCAGAGCGAGATGCTCGTCAACGGCGGCTTCTACGCCAACGGCTGGTGGTCGAACATGATCTTCTCGAAGGCGGCGGTGGCCTTTGCGCTGCCCCGCCGCCAGCGCGTGACGCTCTCGTCGGGGCCGATCTTCGCGGCGGAGCAGGATCGCCTCGGGCGGACGGACGGACGGGGCTCGACGTTCAAGGGCGTCCTGTCGGCGGCGCGTTACGACTTCACCCTTCGGTCCGCGCCCGAAAACGCGACGGGGCTCGACCGCGTGGAGATCCTCGGCCACCTCGTCGGCGAGCTCTTCAACCCCGGCGGCTACTACGAAACCTCCCGCCCCGCGTATTTCCTCCGCTGGCAGCTCGAATTCCGCTTCTAAGGCGCCGTCGCCGCCTTGATTTTAGCGGTGAATTTTAGGATAATATCCAAGATGGAGCAGAAAAAGAGAATCATCGTCCTGGGGGCGACGGGATCGATCGGGCGTAGCGCGGCCGCTGTCGTCCGCGAGCATTCCGAGGCTTTCCGCGTCGTCGCCGTCGCCGCCCGGACGAAGCGCGACGAATGCGACGCGCTCGCCCGCGAGTGGGGGTGCCGGTCGTATGTGGGCGAGGAGGCCGCCCTCCAGGCGGTCGAGGAGAACGAGGCCGACGTCTGCCTCGTCGCGACGGTAGGCCTGAGCGGCCTTCGCCCGACGCTTGCGGCGATCGACAAGGGGATGGACGTCGCCCTCGCCACGAAGGAAGTCCTCGTGATGGCGGGGGAGCTCGTCATGCGCCGCGCCCGCGAGAAGGGCGTCCGCTTCCGCCCCGTCGACAGCGAGCATTCCGCGATTTTCCAGTGCCTTGCGGGCGCGTCGTCCGCCGCCGACGTCGACCGCTTGATCCTCACGGCGTCGGGCGGGCCTTTCCTGGACGGGCCCGAAGACCTCTCGTCCGTCACGCCGGCGCAGGCCCTCAACCACCCGCGCTGGAAGATGGGCCCCAAAGTGACCGTCGATTCGGCGACGATGATGAACAAGGGCTTCGAGCTCGTCGAGGCCAAGTGGCTCTTCGGCGTTCCCGAAAGCAAAATCGACATCGTTGTCCATCCCGAGTCCATCGTCCACTCGCTCGTCACGTTCGTCGACGGCGCGACGCTGGCGCAGCTCTCCGTCCCCGACATGCGCGTCGCCGTCCAATACGCCCTCTCGTCGCCCAGACGGCTTCCCAGTTCGCGCGCGCCGCTCGACCTGGCTTCCCTCGCCGCGCTGACCTTCCGCGCCCCCGACGAGAGACGCTTCCCGGCGCTTCGCCTCGTCAAGGACGCGCTCGAAAAGGGCGGCACCGCCCCGGCCGTGCTGGCGGCGGCGGACGAGTGGGCGGTGCAGGCGTTCCTCGACGGGCGCATTCCCTTCACGGGCATCGCCGCGTGCGTCGAGAAGGCGCTCTCAAGCGTTCCCCTCCGCAGCCTTGAAACGGCCGACGACGTCTACCGGTCTGCCCAAGACACCTTCCACTTCCTCGCGTCCCTCTGACCATGTCCGCTCTCGTCACGCTCTTCTACGTCGTCCTCTGCGTTCTCCTGTTCGCCTTGGCCATCCTCGTCCACGAGTTCGGGCATTTCATCGTCGCCCTCAAGCTGGGGCTGAAGGTGGAGGCCTTCTCCATCGGCTTCGGCCCCGTGCTGTGGAAGAAGACCGTCAAGGGCGTCGAATACCGCCTGAGCGCGATTCCGCTCGGGGGCTACGTGTCGATTCCCGACGTCGACCCGGAGGGGACGAAGGCCCTGGAGGGCGCGTCGAAGGGCGCGGCGGCCCCGCGCACGCGCATCCCGCCGTGGAAGGAGCTTCTCGTCGCCGTGGCGGGCCCTTTCATGAACGTCGTCCTGGCGCTCGTCCTCGCCGTCGTCCTCTCGCTCTCGCCGTCGGCGAAGTTCGGCGAGCTGCCTTCCGTCATCGGCGGCGTCATCCCCGGCGGGCCGGCCGAACAGGCGGGGCTTCAGGCGGGCGACCGCATCACGTCCGTTGACGGGCACGAGGTCTCGACGTGGGCGGGGATGCAGACGGAGATCCTGATCGCGGGTGCGCGCGAAGTTCCCCTGACGGTCGCGCGCGAAGGCGCGGGCGACATCGCCCTTCGCATCACGCCCCGGCGTGACGAGGTCTCGGGGATGAGCCTCATCCAGGCCTTCTCGACGACGAACCTCGCGCACGTCGCGCTCTGGATGCCGCACCGCAACCCCCTGCGGCAGCTCGCCTGGGACGCCGGCTCGATCTTCCGCGTCCTGAAGGGGCTTGTCACGCCGAAGGAGGCCAAGGCGACGAGCCAGGCCCTGGGCGGGCCCGTCGTGATTGCCGAGGGGCTTTACCGGCAGGTGCGCCGCGACCCCCTCGACGGCCTCGGTTTTCTGCGCTTCCTCAACGTGAACCTCGCCGTCCTCAACCTTCTGCCGATTCCCGTCCTCGACGGCGGCCTCATCCTCTTCGCCCTCTTCGCGCTCGTCTTCCGCCGCCGCGTCCCGGACGTCCTCGTCAAGTATTCCTCGATCCTCTTCATGGTCCTTCTCATGGGCCTGATGGCGATCCTGGTCTGGCGCGACTCCGTGCG
>CAVGMG010000011.1:8686-19816 GCA_963630185.1 Alistipes onderdonkii
CGCATCCACACGTATGTACAGGAAAGGGACGGGACGGCGAACTTGCGCCCGCCGCACGGAACAAACCGCATCGACACGCACGCACAGGAAGGGGGGGCTCTCGGCCATGGGTCGAACGACACGAACCGTTAGCGTCGGCGGCGTTCCCGTCGGCGGGGGCGCGCGCGTCAGCGTCCAGACGATGGCGACGGCCGACCCGCACGACGCGCGCGCGCTTCTCGCGCAGGTCGAGAGCTGCGCCGCGCGCGGCTGCGACATCATCCGCCTGACCGTGCCGGACGTCGAGGCGGCCAAGACGCTGGGCGAGGTCAAGAAGGCGTCGCCCATCCCCATCGTCGCGGACATCCATTTCGACTACCGCCTCGCGCTGGCCGCGCTTGACGCGGGCGCGGACGCGCTTCGCCTGAACCCCGGCAACCTGAAGAGCCGCGAACACGTCCAGGAGGTGGCCCGCGCGGCGAAGGCGCGGCGCATCCCGATCCGCATCGGCGTGAACGGCGGCTCGCTGGACGTGGGGGCGCGGCGTCCGACGCCCGAGGAGCTCGTCTTCGCCGCCCGGTCGCACGCGAAGATGCTCGAAGACGAGGGGTTCTTCGACATCGTCATCTCGGCGAAGGCCTCCAGCGTGGAGGCGACGCTCAAGACGTATCGCCTCCTCCACGAAGAGACGCCCTATCCGCTTCATCTGGGCGTGACGGAGGCGGGGACCCTGATTCCGGGGACGGTTCGCAACGCCGTGGCGCTCGGCATCCTCCTCTCCGAGGGCATCGGCGACACGATCCGCGTCTCGCTGACGGCCAAGCCCGAGAAGGAGGTCAAGGTCGGCCTTGAGATCCTGCGATCGCTTAAGTTGCGGGAGGCGGGGCCGTCCATCACGAGCTGCCCGACGTGCGGGCGCACGAAGGTGGACGTCATGCGCGTCGCGAGCCAGGTCGAAGAGGCCCTTGAGACGCTCGCCCTCGACCATCCGCACCTGCCGTCCGTCGCCGTCATGGGCTGCGTCGTCAACGGGCCCGGCGAGGCGAAGGGGGCGGACGTCGCGCTGTGCGGCGGCGACGGGAAGTTCGTCTTGTATGTTCAGGGGCGCGTCGTCGAGACCGTGGACGAGAAGGACGCGGTCGGAAAGGTCATCGAGTATGCACTTCATCTGCAGTAATCTCGCGGTTCTCCATGTCGCCGTCGTCGTCTCCGTCATCGCGTGGATGTTCGGGGGCACGCAGGGGGCGCCGCTCGTCTCCGTCCTTCCGTGGCTCTTCGTGCTGACGATGGAGGTCCTTCTCGCCTTTCCGCAGAAGGAGATGGGCGAGTCGACGTATGACGCGCGCGTCCGCGTCTGGAAGGCGCTCAAGCGCGACCCGCTGACGTGGGTCTCGCTCGCGCTCATCGTCCTCCTGGCGATCCCCTTCGTCAACAACGGCCTCTGCCCGGGCTGCGACCGGCTCCTCATCGCGCAGGGGCATCGCGCCGAGCCGCCCGTCCCGTTCCTGCCGTTCTGCGTCAACCGCCTCCACCACCTGAACGTGTTCCTCTGGTTCGTGACGGCCCTGCCGTGCGCGCTCGTCGTGCGCCACGCCATTTCGCATCGGGGGAAGCGTCTCCTCCTCGAACTGGTCGTCTGGAACGGCTTCGCGCTGGCCATCCTCGGGTTCGTGCAGACGGTGTGCGACGCGCCCGGCCCCCTCTGGCAGCCGTTCGAGAACGTGGCCGTCGCGGACAAGGCCTCCACCTTCTTCTCGACGTTCGGCTATCCGAACATGGCGGGCGACTACTTCACGACGCTCTTCGGCATCGCCGTCGCGCTGTGGCGACGCTCCGACGACGAGGTCTACCACCTCTACGCGACCGACCGCACCGCCTACGAGAAGAGCAAGCGCGCGCTCGTCGCCAAGCGCTACTACCACCTCATCCCGGCGACCGCCTTCTTCTTCGCGGCCGTCAACACGCTCTCCCGCGCCGCGATCATCCTCGTCGTCACGCTGACGGCGCTCTACTTCGCCCATGCGTTCCTCTCGTTCGCGCGGCGGATGACGCGCCCCGAGCGCGTCAAGAAGGGGACGGTCGCCTTGGCGATCACGGGCTTCGTCGTCTTCTGCGCCGTCTCATCCATCCCCGAGAAGATGCAGACGGAGATCGACACGCTCGACACGAAGGCCGTCCTGACGCGGGTCACGGGCAAGGGCCAGTATCACGCACGTGTGGCGACGGCCATCTGGCGCGAGAACATGCTCTTCGGCTGCGGCGGCTGGGGCTACAAGCACTTCTGCATCCCGCAGATGACGGACGACGAGCGCAAGCAGATCCAGGCGGTGGGCGGCGTCAACGTCCACAACGACTACCTGCAGTTCCTCTGCGAGCACGGCCTCGTCGGCTTCTCGCTCATGGTCGCGGCCGTCCTCCTCCTGCTGAAGCCCGTCTTCTCGGCGTGGCGGGAGCTCTATCAGGCCACCCGCTTCGCCCGCGCCTCGCAGCTGCCGGCCAAGCCCGTCCTCCTCTTCGTCCTGCCCGCGCCCGTCTTCTGCCTCCTGATGACGGTCGTGGCGACGTTCATCCACGGGTTCGGCGACTGCCCCCTGCGCTCCGCCGCCGTGCTGGTCCTCTTCTTCGTCGTCCTGGCCGCCATGCCGGGCTTCCTGCCGCTCTACGCCCTGTCCTCAAAGGAGGAAAAACATGCTGCACGTCAATGAAAACTACGCGAAGGTCTCGCCGACCTATCTCTTCTCCGAAATCGCGCACCGCGTGAACGCCCACCAGGCCGCGCATCCCGGCGCGAAGATCATCCGCCTCGGCATTGGCGACGTCACCGAGCCGCTCGCCCCGGCCGTCGTCGCCGCCCTGCACCGCGCCGTCGACGACGAGGCGTATCGCTCCAGCTTCCACGGCTACGGGCCCGAGCAGGGCTACGCCTTTCTGCGCGAGAAGATCGCCGAGAAGGACTTCAAGGCGCGCGGCGTGGACGTGTCGAGCGACGAAATCTTCGTCTCCGACGGGGCGAAGTGCGACTGCGGAAACATCCAGGAGCTCTTCGCGCAGGACGTCGTCGTCGCCGTGGGCGACCCCGTCTACCCCGTCTACGTGGACACGAACGTCATGGCCGGGCGCACGGGCGCGGCGACGGACGGCCGCTACGCGGGGCTCGTCTACCTGACGTGCGACGCGGCCAACGGCTTCGTGCCGAAGCCGGACGACGCGGCGGGCGCGGACGTCGTCTACCTGTGCTACCCCAACAACCCGACGGGGGCCGTCGCCACGAAGGCGCAGCTCCAGGCGTGGGTCGACTGGGCGAACGCGAACGGGCGGCTGCTCCTCTTCGACGCGGCCTACGAGGCGTTCATCCGCACGCCCGGCATCCCGCACTCCATCTACGAATGCGTAGGCGCGAAGACGTGCGCCGTCGAGTTCCGCAGCTTCTCGAAGACGGCGGGCTTCACGGGCATCCGCTGCGGCTACACGGTCGTCCCCGACGCTCTCGCGATCCCGGACGCGGCGGGCGCGCGCGTGCCGCTCAAGCCCCTCTGGACGCGGCGCCAGACAACGAAGTTCAACGGCGCGAGCTACCTGACGCAGCGCGCGGCGGAGGCCGTCTACTCGCCCGAGGGGCAAGCCGAGACGAAGGCGACGATCGACTTCTACCTCGAAAACGCGCGTCTCGTGCGCGAGGCGCTCGTCGAGCGGGGCTACGACGCGACGGGCGGCGTCGACTCGCCCTACATCTGGGTCAACGTCAAGGGCGAGAGCTGGGCGTTCTTCGACCGCCTGCTCAAGGAGGCGAACATCGTGACGACGCCGGGCGCGGGCTTCGGCCGCGCGGGGGAGGGCTACATCCGGATCAGCGCCTTCAACTCGCGCGAGAACGTCGTCGAGGCCATCGAGCGGCTCAGGAGGATCCTCTGACATGATGACGGTCTACAGGTGGGAGAACGGGGGCCTCCGCGAGACGCAGGAGTTCGCCCCCTCGTGCTGGATCAACCTCGTCGACCCGACGACGACGGAGCTTGAGGCGGTCCTCACGCACTCGCAGGTGCCGCGCGACTTCCTGACGGACCCGCTCGACATGGGCGAGCGTCCGCGCTTCGACAACGAGGACGGGGCGACGCTCCTCATCGTCCACGTGCCGCGCCCCGTCGAGTCGACGGACGAGGAGGAGGCGGTCGCGCCCTACCAGACGGTGCCGCTGGGGATCATCCTCTTCGACTGCACGGTCATCACCGTGTGCTGCGCCCCGACGCCCGTGACGACGGCGTTCCTCGACCAGATCCGCCGCGTCTGCCCGCCCTCGGACACGTATCGCTTCGCCTTCCGGCTCCTGTGGCACGCGGGCGTCCTCTTCCTCCGCTACATCAACGAGGTCCACTCGCGCACGGGCGTCATCGAGGACGAGCTTCACGAGTCGATCTCGAACGCGGCGCTTTTGAAGCTCTTCCAGGTCGAGAAGACGCTCGTCTACTTCACGACGTCGCTGAAGGCCGACACGATCGCGCTCGCGCGCGCGAACACGGCGCGGCAGCTGACGCTCTCGGAGGACGACCGCGACTATCTCGAAGACGCGCTCGTCGAATACCAGCAGGCTTTGGAGACGGCGACCATCCACGCGAGCATCTTGAACGGCACGCTCGACACGTTCGCGTCGCTCATCAACAACAACCTCAACAACGTCATGAAGTATCTGACGGTGGCGACGATCTTCCTCGCCGTGCCGACGCTCGTCGCGTCCGTCTACGGGATGAACCTCGACACGCTTCCGTTCGCGCGAAACGCCCACTCGTTCGCCATCGTCTCGGGGATCTCGGCGATTCTCATCGTCCTTCTGGGGCTTCTCTTCTTCGTTCTCTCGCGCAAGAGAAAGTTCTGATGAAACGCGCGCTCTACAACGTCCTCTTCCTTCTCGTCTATCCCTTCCTCCTGCCGGGCTTCCTCGTGCGGATGCTCCGGCGGGGCGGCTACGCGGCGCGGATGGGCGACCGCTTCGCGCTCTACCCGGAGGACGTCCTCCGCCAGCGTCGCGCCCTCGACCGCGCCCCCGTCTGGATTCACGCCGTCTCCGTCGGCGAGGTGGGCGTCGCGGGGCAGCTCATGCGCGAATGGCGGCAGGAAGACCCCTCCGTCGCCTTCGTCCTCTCGACGACGAGCTCGACGGGCTGGGCGGTCGCGGCGAAGGAGGTCGCGGATCGCGACATCCTCGTCTACAACCCGCTTGACTTCCCGACCTTCGTCCGCGCCGCGCTGCAGACGATGCGCCCGTGCGCCCTCGTCCTCACGGAGTCCGAGATCTGGCCCAACTTCGTCTGGCGGGCGAAGAAGGAGGGCATTCCCGTCTTTCTCGTCAACGCGCGCGTCTCCGACCGCAGTGCGCCGCGCTACCGCGCCGCGAGGCTCTTCTTCCGCGACGTGTTCCGCGCCATGACGCGCATCTTCGCGCAGAGCGCCCTCGACCGCGACCGCCTGACGGCGGCGGGGGCCGATCCGCAGACGGTCGAGGTGACGGGCTCGTTCAAGTTCGACGCGGCGCACCGCCAGGAGGCGAAGGAGCGCGAGATGCGCCAGTGGATCGGCGAGACGCCGGGCGGCCTTCTGCTGGGTGGCTCGACGTGGCCGGGCGAGGAGAAGATCCTTTTGAGGGCCTATGCGCGGATTCTCCGCGAGCAGGGCGACGCCGCGCTCGTCGTCGCGCCGCGCCACTTCGAGAAGGCCGACGAGGTCGAGGCGGCGATTCGCGCGGCGGGCTTTTCGTGCGTCCGCCGCTCGCGCAAGGACGTGCCGCAGAAGGGCGCGGCGAAGGAGGTCTTTCTCGCGGACACGACGGGCGAGCTCATGGGGCTTTATGGCATTGCGGACGTCGTCTTCGTGGGCAAGAGCGTCTGCGCCCACGGGTCGCAGAACATGATCGAGCCGTGTCTCTGCGGCAAGCCGACGATCGTCGGGCCCTACACGGAGAACTTCCGCTCCGTCATGGCCGACCTGAAGGCGTCGCAGGCGATTCTCCAGTGCGCCGGGGCGCAGGAGGTGGAGGACGCGCTCGTGGAGACGTTCCTCCGCCGTCGGGGCGACGCGCTGGGCGCGCGCGCGGCGGAAGCCGTCCGAGGGCGTCGCGGCGTCGTGGGGCGGTGCGTGCGCGAGATGCGCCGCCTCATCCCCGCGCTTCTCGTCGCCGCGCTCGTCGCCGGCTGCTCGAAGGAGGAGAAGCGGGAGACCGCGCCCGTCCGCGAGACGTGCGCGTGCGTCAAGGACGCCGTGCGCGGCATCTACCGCCTGGAGCGCACGCGGTCGGGCGAGACCGCTCTCTCGTCGCTCGACGTGGACGGACTCACGGCGGCCGAGCTCAAGAAGAGACTTCTCGCGTTCAAGAACCCCGAGCGGACGCATCTTTGGATGCCCAGCGAGAAGAGCTGGATTCTCGCCGAGCGCCGTTCGGGCGAGGACACGGTGGACGTCGCCCGCGCGATGGAGGTCGTGGCGGACGACCCCGCATGCGTCGTCTCGCTCCCAGACATTCTGGCGAACTACGTCGGGTGCCTGACGAACGTCCTCCCCGCCTTCGCGTCCGACTTGCAGGGAACGGTTGTGCCGGAATGGTTCGTGACGCGCGAGAAGCCCGCCTTGGCGTGGCTCGACTTCTCGAACCTTGACGCGGACATGGCCGACGGCGTGCGGCGTCAGATCGACGAAGGCCAGGACGTCCGCCGCCTTGTCCTCGAAGGGGCGATGGCCTCTCGCCGTGCGTCGACGAAGGAGGAGGCGCGGCAGGCGACGGACATCTGGGCGCAAGCGTTCCTCAAAAATCCCCACGACGCGCTCCTCCGGGAACGTCTTGAGATTCTCGCCCGCAACGCGAAGGGGTTTCTGGAAGTCGGAAAAGTCCTTCAGGCGATGAAGTGCTACGAGACGATCATCCTCGTCTGCCCCGACGACGCGGTCTCGGTTCGGAACTTCGGCCTCTGCCTCCAGAAGCTCGGCCGCCTCGACGTGGCGAAGAAAGTCCTGTCGCGGGCGGACGAGCTCGACGCTATTCGGAAATGACCGTCTCGCCGACGGGGAGTTCCTTTTTCTGAGAGCCGAACACGAAGACGCCCGGCACGGGCGTCTTGATGCGTCCACGGGCGCGGCCATCCGAAAACGAGAGGTCGACCTCGATCATCTCGCCCGACGGATGCGGATACGTCGCCTGGATGGACGTGAGCGGCCCTGGCTGCGGCGCGATCTTCACGCGGGCGAAGAAGGGCGCGTCGCTTCGGATGCCGGCAAGGCCCGTCCTGAAGAAGAGAAGGGGATGCGCACCCCACGCATGGCAGTCGCTCCGCGCCTCCTTGCCCGGCAGCTCCGGGCTTTCGAGGCACGTCGTCGCGCCCTTGGCGAGATAGCTTCGCCAGAGGTCGAGCCGCTTGAGGAAGAGGTCGGCGCGGTCGAACTTGAAGTAGGCCTCGAAGAGGTAGTAGGAGAAGTAGACGCTGACGGGCGCGAGATCCGTCGCGGCGACCATCCGCTCGAAGACGCCCTGGGCCTTGTCCCTCGGAAGGACGTCCGCGAGAAGGGCGAGACATTGCGCGTGTTCCGAAAAGGCCGTGTGCTTCTCGTCGGAGGCGAAAAGGCCGCGCCGTCCGTCGAAGAAGACGGCGGCGATCGCCTGTTTGAGGGCGTCGGCCTTGCGGCGGTTTCGCGCGGCGAGCTCCTCGTTCCCGAACGCGCGCTCGACCTTCTCCGCGCCTTGCAGGGCTAAGAGGTAGAAGAGGTTGAGCTCCGCGCTGGCGCCGCCCTGCCGCGTGCCGGGGGCCCAGCCCTCCGACCACGTCGGCACCCAGTCCAGAAAGCACCAGCCCGGCAGGTTTCCGAGAAGGCCGTCCGTCCGCTCGTAGAGCTCGAAGGCGTTCAGCGTCTCGCGAAAGGCCGGCAGGCGGGCGCGGAGGAAGTCACGCCCCTGGTGGTTCATGAGGTAGTCGCCGAACATCTGCAGGTAGCAGAGCGTATAGGCCGCGCCTTCCTGCGGCTTGGTCGTCGGGAAGTTGAAGGGGATCATGCCGTCGTCGCGGCGGTTCAGCGCGAAGAGCTCGATGGCGCGGCGGATGAGGCGGTCGTCGGACGTCATGGCGGAGATGACGTTGAGCTGGACGCGCGTGTCGCCGGGATACATCTGCTGCTCGTAGTAGGGGCAGTCGAAGAGCATTTCGTGGGCGCACATCTGCATGGTGCGCGTGCAGAGCCGCTCGACGTCGGCGAAGATGTCCGCGCCCTCCGCACGGAAGAGGCTTTCGCATGCGAGGGGATAGCGCGATTCGAGAAGGGCGAGGTCTTCGAGGACGACGTCCTCGTCACGCGCCGTCACCGTGATCTCGCACCACCGCCCGCTCCGGAACCAGGGCGGCTGGAATTCGGCGTGCGGCGAGCCGTCGAAGACGAAGCGGTCGCCGAACCCCTTGAAGGTCTTGCCTTTCCACGCGGCGCGGTCTCCCTTAAGCCCCTTTTCGTCGACGAGCGATTCGGCCCAGCGCCACGTCATCTCGCCGCCCCGTCCGCCGCTCACGCGGACGGCGGGATAGGCGCAGAAGTAGCGCCCGAGGTCCCAGAGAATCGTCCGCGTTGTGCCGGCCGGCACGACGACGGGGAAGGTCATCTCCGCGCCCGAGACGAAGCGGCCGGGGCGAACGCGCTCTTCGGTCTGGTCGGGCAGCTGCGACGGGAAGAGGAGCCAGCCTCTCTGCCGCAAGCCCCACGTGCCGCTGATGCCCATCGGGCCTCGGACGACGGCGGGCTTCGTCCACGCCGCCTTGGCGGCGTCCGCGCCCTCGTTGCGGATCTCGAACTGGTCGCCGACGCCCCAGGCGCCGTTGGCCTTTCCGAGGGACTTCAGGACGGCGGCCTTCCGGCACGACCACGGGGCCTTCCCCGTCGTGAGCGCCGCGTCAAACGGCCCTTCGGCCTTGAGGCAGAAGCCGGGGCGGTGCGTGATCTGCGCGAGGGGTGCGCTGCGTCCGAGGCTCCAGACGGTCGCCTCAAGGAGATGCTCGCCTGTTGCGAGGGGAACTTCGTACGTCTGATACGTCCAGTTCTCGACCGTTCCGCGATGGGGGCCTCGCGCGAGGGGCTGGCCGTCCAGGCGGAGGAGGAAGCGCTCGTCGGCCGTGACGTCAAAGACGAGCGTCTCGACGCCGGACGTGAAGGCGCAGCGGTAGAGGACGGTCTGGGGGTCGTGGTCGGGCGGCGGGATCGACCTGTCGTCGGGGTGCGCGATCCAGGCGGCGTGGTCGATCGGCTGGACGGGGAAGACGCCTGTGTTGCCGCGCGTGAAGCGGGGCTCTCGGAAGAGGCGTTTGCAGAGGGCGTCTTGGGGCAGGGCGGCGAGAAGCGCGAGGGACAGGAGGGCGTATGATTTCATGGGAAAAGAGTATACCATAAAATGATACAATATGGGATATGTCAGACCTTGGAGCGTTAGTCAAACGGTGTCGGAGCGCGGCGGCTTTGCTGCTTCTCTTCGCCTTTCTCGCGTGGGCCTCGTCGGTCGTCGCGATTGCCGTCGCGTCGTCGGGCCGGGTCTTCGACGCGGCGACGGTCGAACGGCTGCCAGCGTGTCGCGCCGCCGTCGTCCTCGGCTGCAGCAAGGTTCTCCCCAACGGTCTCAGCAACCTCTACTTCGCTCGGCGGATGGATGCGGCGGCCGCGCTCTACAAGTCGGGCAAGGTCGACTGCGTCATCGTCAGCGGCGACAACCATGTTCGGGGGTATGACGAGCCGTCCGACATGAAGGCGTCGCTCGTCGAGGCCGGCGTTCCGGCGGATCGCATCGTCTGCGACTATGCGGGGTTTCGCACCCTCGACACGGTCGTCCGGGCGAACAAGGTCTTCGGCCTTGACCGGTTCATAATCGTGTCGCAGGAAGACCATGTCCGCCGGGCGGTGTTCACCGCACGGGGGTTCGGCATCGACGCCTACGGCTATGCCGCAAACGACGTGACCGGCCGCCATTCCGTCAGGACGCGCCTCCGGGAGCAGCTGGCCAAGGTCGCGGCGGTCTTCGACGTCGTCGTGCGCCGCAAGCCGAGATTCCTGGGCCGCCCCGAACCGCTCCCCGCCGAGCCGCGCACGTCGTCCTTGCCCTGAGCCTCTTGCGGATCTCGACGCCTGACCGCGACGGGAAGAGCGACAAGTGGGTACTGACGCTAAACCACGCCTCGTGCGCGAGAAAGGTCCGGGGACTGAGAAACCTCTGGAGATTCGGGGACTCCGTCATCGACCTCGACAGCGTCGTCATGGTCTGCGGCAAGGCCGTGCTTCTCGCCGGCTGGGGATGGCAGGGCGTCGGCGATTCGGCCGCCGATCACGCGCCCGCGAGGGGCGCACCCCCGGCGACCATCGCCATCCTGGCGAGCTCCGCGTTGACGGCGTGGATGCGCTCGACGTCAGCGCCGACACCGATGGGAATCTTTATCTTTTTCTCCGCATCCGTCACGCCTCCGCGAAATGTGATATAATGTCGGACATGGAAGGAGACAAGATCGGGACGAGTCCAAAGACGAACCCCTTCTGGAGGCTCGCCGCGCTCCTCGCCCTGATGGCGGCGCTCGTCGTCATCTTCCTTCTTCTTGGCATCGACCCCCGGTGCGAGGTCGGGCTTCTTCCGTGGACTGTGGAGTAGCCGCGCTACGTTCCCATTCAGCCGCCGTGCGACATTCTGGAGCGTGAGGCCGTAGTCGGCGAGGAGACGCGCCTCGTCCCGCGACGTTGGATGCCCTGGCTCCACGGTCGCCGCTTCGCAGACACGGTTGAGACGAGGGGGCTCGCGTTTCAATTCACGGGACTGTGTGGGGCGCGGAGAGGGGCTTTAGCCGTCGTCTCCGCGCCATGGCACAAACAGTCGAAAAATCAACTCAGTTCATGCGTATTTTGATATAATTAGAGTGTGTTTTTCATGCCAAGATGTTCCTTAGACCTTGGCGTGGTCTGAATGTTCTTTGATAATGGTTTTCAATCGTGTAGCACAGATTCTCCGCAGGAGTGTAGTTGTGATTTGATGTTCTTTGATAAAGGTTTTCAATTTCCCCTGCCGGTTGTTCGCCGTGCCGCCGTTGTGATTTGATGTTCTTTGATAATGGTTTTCAATGAATACGGCGAGATCAAGTCCGCTGCGGAGTTGTGATTTGA
>CAVGMG010000012.1:0-19157 GCA_963630185.1 Alistipes onderdonkii
ACCTAAAACCTTAAACCGTTCTTTTGGTATAATATCACCCATGAAGTTTGAAGAGAACCTAAAGACGCTGGAAGCGCTCGTCGCCAAGATGGAGAGCGGGCAGCTGAACCTGGACGAGATGATCCAGGCGTTCGAGCAGGGGCGCGCGCTCGTCAAGACGTGCCAGGACGACCTGGAGTCCATCCGCCTCCGAATCGAGAAAGTCACGAAGTCCGGCGACGTCGCGCCGTTCGCCCCATGAAGACCATCTACGTCCAGGCCCAGGCCGACCACATCGAATCGCTCTTCCGCGCCTCCCCGGTCGCCGCCGTCGAAGAGCTCGTCTGGAACGCGCTCGACGCGGACGCGCGCGAGATCACGGTCGACCTCATCCAGAATCCGCTCGGCGGCGTCCAGGCCGTCCGCGTCTGCGACAACGGACTGGGCATCGACATCCTCGCGGCCGACAGGACGTTCGGCTTCCTCGGCGGCAGCTGGAAGCGCGAAGGGGGGACGACGCCTCTCGCGGGGCGGCGCCTCCACGGACGCCACGGGCGCGGGCGCTTCCGCGCGTTCGCCCTGGGCTCGCACGTCGAGTGGCGCACGACGGAGCGCGTGGGCGGCGAGCTTCTCTCCTACGTGTTGAGCGGCGACGCGGAACGTCCCGGCGAGTTCGCCCTGACGGAAGCCGCCTCGACCGGCCCTGCGACGGGGACGGAGGTCTTCATCGACAACGTCCGCGCGAGCGTCGACTCTTTGCTGGACGTGGGCGAGACCGTCCAGAGCCTCGCCTCGCGGTTCGCGCTCTACCTCAAAAGCTACCCCGACGTGCGCATCTACTTCAACGGCATCCCCGTCACGCCGGTCATCGTCGAGAAGAAGCGCACCTCGTATGTCCTCTCGATCGAGAACGCGCCGGACGCGAAGCTGGAGGTCATCGAGTGGAAGCGAAAGTTCACGGGGTCCGGCAAACTCGTCTTCGCGGGCCCCGACGGCTTCGAGCTCTACGAGCGTCCCGCCGCCGTCCGCTCGGGCGTCGACGCCTCCTATACGGCCTACCTCGTCTCGCCGCGCTTCGTCGCCCTCCAGGCGGAGAACGCGCTCGTCATGGAGGAGCTGAACCCCGAAGTGCGCCTCTACCTCGACAAGGCCAAGGAAGTCCTGAAAGCGCATTTCGTCGCCTCCGCCGAAGAGAAGACCGCCTTCGAGCGCACGTGGGAGGAGAAGATCGCCGCGCTCACGAAAGACGAGAAGAAAAAGCTCATGGCCCTTTTAAAGAAATCGCTCAAAAAGTAAAACCATGCTCACGATCCTCGACCATCCCCTTGTCAGCCACCGCATGACCCTCATGCGCGACCAGGACACCCCGCCCAAGATCTTCCGCGAACTCGTCAGCGAGCTGACGGAGTTCCTCGCCTTCGAGGCCCTCAAGGACGTGCGCATGAAGACCGTCAAGGTCACGACGCCCGTCGCGAAGACGGAGGGGCTTCTCGTCGACGAGCGCATCGTCCTCGTGCCGATCCTCCGCGCGGGCATGGGCATGCTCGACGCCATGCTCCACGTCCTGCCGTTCGCCAAGGTGGGCGTCCTCGGCATGCAGCGCAACGAGGTGACGGCAGAGCCCATTCCCTACTACGCGAAGGTCCCGCCCGCGAAGGGCGAAGAGCTCGCGCTCGTCATCGACCCCATGCTGGCGACGGGCGGCTCGGCCTGCGACGCGGTGGCCCAGTTGAAAAAGCTCGGCTACAAGCGCATCAAGTGCCTGCACCTCGTCTCCGCCCCGGAAGGCATCGAGAAGTTCGAGCGCGAGCATCCCGACGTCCCCGTCTACGTGGCGGTCAAGGACGAGCGGCTCAACAGCCACTACTACATCGTGCCGGGTCTCGGCGACGCGGGCGACCGCATCTTCGGGACGCTGTAGGCCTTGCACATGAAGGCTGTTGTCGTTCTTTCGGGCGGGCAGGACTCGGCGACGTGCCTCGCCCTCGCCGTCAAGAGGTTCGGGGCGGACAATGTGGCGGCCATCACGTTCGCCTACGGCCAGCGCCACGCCATCGAGACGCGATATGCCCGTCGCCTCGCGAAGCGCTTTCGCGTCGCCGCCCACAAGGTCGTGAAACTCGGCTTCTACCGCGATCTCACGACGAACGCGCTTCTCGATCCGACGATGAAGATCGAGCGCAAGAAGGGCTCGACGTGTCCGACGACCGTCGTGGAAGGGCGGAACGCCTTCTTCCTTCTGGCGGCGGCCGTCTGGGCGAAGACGCTCGGCGCGACGACGCTCTACACGGGCGTCTCCGAGGCGGACTCCTCCGGGTATCCCGACTGCCGCGCCGCGTTCATAAGAGCGCAGGAGAAAACGCTCCGTCTCGCGCTCGACTACCCCATCCGGATCGAGACGCCTTTCATCCACAAGACGAAGGCGCAGGAATGGGCCCTTGCCCATGCGCTTGGCATCTTCGACCTCGTCAAGAACGAGACGGTCACGTGCTACAACGGGATTCCGGGCGCGGGCTGCGGGAAATGCCCGGCGTGCCGTCTGCGCGCGCGCGGCCTTCGGGAGTTCGAGAAGACGCTGCCGAAGGGAGCGGCGCGCGCGACGGTGCGCGTCAGAAAAGCCCCCTGACCTTCCCCGTCTCGACGTCGACGTCGATGCGCCGATATGCCGCCGAGGCGGACGTGCCGGGCATCAGCTTGATTTCGCCGGCGACGGGCACGACAAGCCCCGCCCCCTGGTAGAGCAGGACGTCGCGCACGGGAAGATGCCACCCCGTGGGGCGGCCGAGGCGCGTCGGGTCGTGCGAGAGCGAGTATTGCGTCTTCGCAAGGCAGATCGGAAGGTGCGCCGTCGCCTCGTTCGCCTGAAGGGCGGCAAGCTTTTTCTCCGCCTCCGGCTCGTAGTCGACGCCGTCGCCGCCGTAGATCTCGACGACCTGCTTTTCGATGCGCGTCTTCAGCGGCTCGTCAAGGTCGCAGAGATATGCGAAACTGTTCGGCTCTTCGCACGCCTCGACGACGGCCTTAGCCAAGTCCTTCGCGCCTTCGCCGCCTTTCAGCCAGTGGTCGGAGACGGCGAATCGCGCCCCCGCCTTTTCCGCGACGCGGCGCACGAGGTCGCGCTCGGCGGCGGTGTCGGTGTAGAACGCATTGAGGCAGACGACGGGCTGGACGCCCGAGCGGCGGATGATGTCGATGTGCGCGAGGAGGTTCTCGCAGCCCTTTTCGAGGAGGCCGAGGTTCTCGCTCGTGTAGACGGGGTCGAGCGGAAGGCCGGCCTTGACCTGCGGGGCGCCGCCGTGCGCCTTGAGGGCGCGGACGGTCGCCACGAGGACGACGGCGTCGGGCTTCAGCCCGGAGCAGCGGCACTTGATGTTCCAGAACTTCTCGTAGCCCATGTCGGAGGCGAAGCCCGACTCCGTCACGACGTAGTCCCCGAGGGCGCAGGCCAGGCGGTCGGCCATGACCGAGTTCTGCCCGATGGCGATGTTCGCGAAGGGCCCGCAGTGGACGAGCATGGGCTGGCCTTCGAGCGACTGCATCAGCGTGGGCTTGAGGGCGTTGACGAGAAGGGCGCACATCGCGCCGTCCACCTCCAGGTCGCGCGTCGTCACGGGACGCCCCGACTTCGAGTAGGCAAGGATGATCTTCGAGAGGCGCGTGCGCAAGTCCTTGAGGTCGCTCGCCATCGCCAGGATGGCCATCACTTCGGAGGCGACGGTGATGTAAAAGCCGCTCGTGCAGGGGTAGCCGTCGAGCGTGCCGCCCTGCCCCATGGAGATTTGCCGGAGGCCCTGGGCGCAGAAGTCCATCGCCCAGCGGAACTGGATGGTCGTCTCGTCGACGTCGAGCCGCTTGAGCCCGCGCGCCGCGAGCCAGGCGTCGTCATGGTTGCGCTCGTGCTGCATCCTGGCGTTGAGGGCGACCATGGCGAGGTTGTTGGCGTTCGTGACGGCGTCGATGTCGCCCGTCAGCCCCAGCGAGAGGGCGGTCAGGGGGATGACCTGCGCAAGGCCGCCGCCCGCCGCCGACCCCTTGATGTTGAACGTGGGGCCGCTCGACGGCTGGCGGACGCACCCGATGGCCTTCTTCCCCAGCTTGCCGAGCCCCTCGACGAGGCCGAGCGTCGTCGTCGTCTTGCCTTCGCCGAGCGCCGTCGGCGTGATGGCCGTCACGTCGATGTATTTGGCTTTTTTTCGGGAGCCGTCCGCTTCAAGCCGCTTCAGGACTTTCGTGGCGTCGATCTTGGCGAGATGCCGCCCGTAGGCGTCCCATTCGCCGTCTTTGAGGCCAAGTTCCTCGGCCAGGGAAGCGGCCGTCCGCAAAGAGGCCTCCGCCGCTTCGGCGATCTGCCAGTCTTTCATCGTTGTCGGGTCTAATGTCATCGTGCGCTCCTTTCGAATAATCGTATTATACCATACGGGAAGCGTCCGTTTTTTGGTATAATATTCCCAATGGTTAGAAGTCCTCTGCTTTTTCTCGCGCTTTTCGCGTCGCTTTCCCTCTCGGCAAGCTGGTATTGGCCTTTCGGAAGTTCCGACGAGGACACGCCGCGATTGTCCGAGCTTGTCCGCGAATCGTCGAAGCTCATCGGCGAGGCGAGCGACCTGGCGGCCGACGGCAAGGTGACGGAGGCGGTCGAGAAATACCGCGAGGCTTTGGCGGAGCTTGACCGCGTCGAGCGCGAGCATCCCGAGATGTCCGAGAGCGTCGCGAGCGGCACGATCAAGACGAAACGCGCCTATATCGAGGCGGCCATCGACGCGCTTTTGATGAACCAAGTCCGCGAGAACGCGCGTCCCGTGGCCGTCAGCGAGACGAGCGACCTCGAAAAGCGCCTGGCGGAGGAGCGTCGCCCCCAGAGCGCGAAAGTGCCGAAAGTCCGCGTCGACGAAATCGTCAAGGCGCTTGACGAGAAGGACTACCAGTCGTCCGCGCGCCTCATCGAGGCGGCGCTGAAGGAGAAGCCGAACGACGCGACGATCCTCATCCTGCGGGCGGCCCAGGAGTCGGCCGAGGGCGACGTCCGCGCGGCGGAGCGGACGCTGGACGCCGCCATCCAGTCGAATCCGCGCAGTTATTTCGCGTTCTACAACATGGCGCTCCTCAAGCTGAAGTCGCGCACGGACGACCGCGACGGGGCGCGCCGCTACTACGAGACGGGCCGCGCCCTCGGCGGGCCCGTGGACCCCGAAATCGAGGTGCTTCTCAAATGACGCTTCTCGCCGCCGCCCTCTTGGCCGCCTCGCTGACGGCGCAGGATCTCGTGCGCGAATGCCGTGCGCAGATCCCCCAGGACGCCGAGCTCTCGGGCGAGATCGTCATGCGCTCGAAGCGCGGCATCGTCCTCTCGCGCCACGGCTACCGCCTCGTGCGCACGAAAGGCGCAACCGGCCTCTTTCTGGACGGCAAGGCCGTCGACCTCAAGGCGAGCCCCGCCGAGCCGCTGGCGGGAACGGACGTCACGCCGTCCGACCTCGCGCTGGAGTATCTCTTCTGGCCCGACGTCTCGTTCGACGACGCCCGCGAAGGGGAGACGGTCAACGGCTGCACGGCCTCGATCCTCGTCCTGCGCCAGGGCGCGCGCAAGGTTCTCGTCTGGATCGACCGCAAGACGCACGCGCTCCTGCAGGCCGAGGAATGGCGCGGCGACGAGCCGTTCAGGCGGCTCTGGGGGACGCGCCTCAAGAAATTTGGCGACCGCTGGATGGCGAACGTCATGGAAGTCGAAACGCTCGGGTCCGGGCATCGGACCAAGATCACCGTGGAGGAACTCAAATGAAAATCATCAAGCGGACGCTTCTCGTCCTGCTCTGTCTCGTCGGACTTCTCGTCCTCGCGCTGCTGGCGCATCCGCTCTGGATCGGCTCGCTCGTCAAAGGCGTCGTCCAGTGCGCCGCGCCGAACGTGGCGGGCGTCCCCGCCAAGATCGACACGTGCAAGATCAACCTCTGGACGGGCACGTTCGTCCTCAAGGGGTTCGACCTCGCGAACCCCGCCGGCTGCGTCGACTCTTCCGCCGCGCGCGTCGGGTCGCTGGAGGTGTCGTTCGACACGATGTCCGTCCTCTCGGACGTGATCCTCGTGCGCTCGATCGTCCTCGACGACGTCTTCGTCTCGTATGAGAAGGGCGACTCCGGGAAGATGAACTTCACGGAGCTGAGCGACAACGCCGCGCAGGCGACGTCCTCCGACGAGACCGTCGAGGAGGAGCTTGCCGAAGCGGACGCGGCGCGCGAGGCGGGCGAACTGGAGGAAGAGCTCGCCGACGAGAAGAAGGTCATCATCGAGAAGTTCAGCGTCTCGGGCGTGACCGTCTCGATGATGGGCGTCAAGGTGCCCGTGCCCGGCACCATCACGCTCACCGACATCGGCAAGGAGTCGGGCGGCGTCTCGCCGCTCGGGGCCTGCCTTGAGATCTTCGCCCAGGTGCAGAAGTCGTTCGGGCTTGCGGGCGAAGGGCTGACGGCGCTCGGCCAGGCGGGGCTTGACCTCGGCGCGACCGGGCTCGACCTCGGGAAGTCGGGCCTCGACCTGGGGGCTTCGGGGCTCACGAACAGCCTGGAGGCCGTCAAGAACCTCGACCTCGAAGGCGCCAAGGGCATCCTGGACTCGACGGGCGACGGCCTCAAGGGCGTCGGCAAGGAGTTCGAGAGCCTTGGCAAGGGCGTGAGAGATTTGTTCAAGAAGAAATAACCGTTCAAGAGAAACAAGGAGAACCTATGACGAAGAGAAAAGATCGCCGCGTGGAAATGTCGGTCGAAGGTCTTGAAGAAGACTTCGCCTGGCACCTGAGGTATACGCTTGCAAAGGGCGCGACGCGCACGACGCCGCGCGACGAATACACCGCCTTCGCGACCGCCGTGCGCGACCGCATCGTGGAGCGCTGGATCGCGACGCAGGAGGAATACGACAAGCAGAACACGAAGCGCGTCTACTATCTGTCGCTGGAGTTCCTCATCGGCCGCCTCCTCGGCAACAACGTCATCAACCTGAAGGCCGACAAGCTCTGCGACGAGGCCCTGAAGAGCTTCGGCATCGACTGGAAGAGCCTGCGCGACTACGAGACGGACGCCGGCCTCGGCAACGGCGGCCTCGGGCGCCTCGCGGCGTGCTACGTCGACTCCATGTCCACGCTCAACCTCGCGGGCATGGGCTACGGCCTCCGCTACGACTACGGCATCTTCCGCCAGAAGATCGTGGGGGGCTGCCAGGTCGAGGAGCCCGACCAGTGGCTGAAGGACGGCTATCCGTGGGAGATGGCGCGTCCCGAATACGCGCAGCACGTCAGCTTCGGCGGCCATGTCGAGTGCATCTCGAAGGGCGGCCGCCAGAAGTGGATCTGGGTGCCGGCCGAGACGGTGCAGGGCGTCCCCTACGACCTGCCCATCGTCGGCTACGACCGCGCCGTCAACTCGCTGCGCCTGTGGAGCGCGCGCGCCGTCGACGAGTTCGACCTCGCCGACTTCAACAAGGGCTCCTACGTCGAGGCGGTCGAGACGAAGGTGCTGGCGGAGAACCTGACGAAGGTCCTCTACCCGAACGACAACACGATGCAGGGCAAGGAGCTTCGCCTGCGCCAGCAGTATTTCTTCGTGAGCTGCTCGCTGCGCGACATCCTGCGCCGCTTCCACCGGTCGAACGCGCAGCTCTCCGACCTGCCGAACAAGGCCTTCATCCACCTGAACGACACGCATCCGACGCTCGTCATCCCGGAGCTCATGCGCATCCTGATCGACGAGGAGGGGCTTGACTGGGACCAGGCCTGGGACCTGACGAAGCGCTCGACGGGCTACACGAACCACACCATTTTGCAGGAGGCGCTCGAACGCTGGCCCGTGTCGATGATGGAGCGGCTCCTGCCGCGCCACCTCCAGATCATCTACGAGATCAACGGCCGCTTCCTCCAGAAGATCTCCTCGCTCTACCCCGGCGACGTGGCGAAGCTCCGCCGGATGTCGCTCATCGACGAGAGCGGCGAGCGGTACGTGCGCATGGCGAACCTCTGCCTCGTGGGCTCGTCGTCGGTCAACGGCGTCGCGCAGCTGCACACGAAGATCCTGAAGGAGGATCTCTTCAAGGACTTCTACGAGCTCTGGCCCGAGAAGTTCCACAACGTCACGAACGGCATCACGCCGCGCCGCTGGCTCCTCAAGGCGAACCCGTCGCTCTCCGCGCTCATCACGGACTCGATCGGCGAGCGGTGGATCACGCATCTCGACGAGCTCAAGAAGCTGGAGAGGTTCGCGTCGGACGCGGGCTTCCTCGCGGAGCTCGGCAAGATCAAGCGCGCGAACAAGGAGGCTTTGGCGTCCTACACGTCGCGGCAGCTGGGCATCACGCTCAACCCGCACGCGATCTACGACGTCCAGGTCAAGCGCCTGCACGAATACAAGCGGCAGCTCATGCTCGCGCTCTACATCATCATCTTCTACAACCGCCTCCTGAACGACCCGACATTCGACCCCGTGCCGCGCCAGTTCATCTTCGCGGCCAAGGCGGCGCCCGGCTACTACATCGCCAAGCTCATCATCCGCCTCATCCACGGCATCGCCTCCGTCGTCAACACGAACGCGAAGACGCGCGGGAAGCTCTCCGTGGCCTTCCTGCCCGACTACCGCGTGTCGCTCGCCGAGAAGATCATGCCGGCCTCCGAGGTCTCCGAGCAGATCTCGCTCGCGGGCATGGAGGCGTCGGGGACGGGCAACATGAAGTTCATGATGAACGGCGCCCTCACCCTCGGCACCTACGACGGCGCGAACGTCGAGATCAACGAGGAGGTCGGCGACGAGAACATGTTCCTCTTCGGCCTCCGCACGGAGGACGTGGCGCGTCTGCGTCCGTCCTACGTCTCGCGCGACTACTACAACAAGGACCCCGAGATCAAGCAGGCCATCGACATGATCCGCGCCAACGTCTTCTCGCTCCTGGAGCCGGGGCTGTTCGACCCGATCGTGCGCAACCTCCTCGACTACAACGACTACTACATGCTTCTCGCCGACCTCAAGGACTACTGCCGCGCCCAGGATCTCGTGGACGCGACCTACCGCGACGCGAAGAAGTGGAACGGGATGTCGCTCGTCAACATCGCGCGCTCGGGGCGGTTCTCGTCGGATCGCGCCGTCCTGGAGTACGCGAAGGACATCTGGCACATCGAGCCCGTCAAGTTCTCCTGATGGACTCGTGCCGCGAGGAGTGGTATGACGCGCAGGCGCGCGCGGCCGCCGTCTTTGTGGACGTCAAGACGCCCGCCGAGACGCTCGCCCGCGCCCACCTGTGCGGGCCTTCCGCCGCCTACGCCCTCGCCAAGGGGCTGGCCGCCGCCGCGCTTCTGGGCGTGGACTTGAGCGAGAAGGGCGAGACGCTCATCCTGCAGGCGAAGGGGACGGGCCCTCTGGGCGGCGTCCACGTCGAGTGCTCGCAGGAGGGCGGCCTTCGCGGCTACACGGAGCGGAAGATCCTCGACGACCTCGACGCGCGTCCTTCGCGGAGCGACCGGCAGATTCTGGGGAACGTCTCCCTTCAGGTCACGCGCTCCGTCCCCGGCCGCATCCTCTCGCAGGGCGTCGCCTCGTCGCTTGGCGAGTATCTCGTCAAGTCGCTCCAGCGACGCGCCGCCATCGCCGTCGCGGCGTCCGTGTCGGAGGAGGGGGAAATTCTCCTCGCGCGGGGGCTCATGGTCGAGGCGTTGCCCGACGCACCGCCCGAGACGGACGTTTCGCTGCCGCAAAATCTCTCCCTTGCCGCGTCGCCTCGGACGATTCTCTCGAAGCTGGGCCTCCGCACGGCGGAGCGCCGCCGGACGACGCCGCTCTTTTTCGCGTGCCGCTGTTCGCCCGAACGCGCCCAGGCGACGCTTCAGGCCCTGTCGCCGGAGGAACGCGCGTCGCTGCCCGACCGCGTGGACGTGACGTGCCACATGTGCGGGCGCACCTATTCAATTCCACGGCCATGAAGCACCGCGTCGTCGTCGAGATCGACCTTCAGGCGATCGTCCGCAACTACAAACGCATCGTCGCCTGCGTGCGGCCTCTGGAAGTCCTGTCCGTCCTCAAGGCGAACGCCTACGGCCTCTCCGTCGGGGCGTATGCCGACGCCCTGAAGAAGGCGGGCTGCCGCCACTTCGGCGTGGCCGAGCCGTATGAGGCCATCGAGCTCCTTGAGAAAAAAGTCCCGTCCGTCCAGATCCTGTCGTCGATCCTGCCCGACGAGATTCCCGACATGGTGAAGGCGGGTGTCGTTCTTCCTGTCGTCGACCTCGATTCGGCACGGCTCATCTCGAAGGCCGCCCGGCGTCTCCGCAAGAAGGCCCGCGTCCACGTCAAAGTCGACACGGGCATGGGGCGACTGGGGATTCTCGCCTCGCGCGACGAGGACGTTCCCAACGCCCTTGAGACGATTCGCGAGATCGCGCATCTTCCGTCTCTCGACTGCGAAGGGATCATGACGCACTGCCCGATGGCCTACGACCCCAAGGACCCCTTTACGCCCCGGCAGATCGCGCTCTTCAAGACGCTTCTCGCCGCCTGCACACGCGAGGGGCTCACCTTCAAGTTCGTCCACATGGCCGCGTCGGACGCCATCAACAACTTCCCCGAGACGCGGCGGAAGCCCTTTACGCTCGTGCGGGCCGGCATCAACCTCCACGGCAGCTTCGACCCGGAAGGGCAGAAGGCCCTTCGCGTCGAGCCCGTCCTCACGATGCGGACGTCCGTCGCGCAGGTGCGCCGCCTCCCGGCCGGGACGACGCTCGGCTACGGACGGACGTGGTGCCTCAACCGCCCCTCGACGATCGCGACCATCTCGGCGGGCTACGCCGACGGCATCCCCTTGGCGCTCACGAATCGCGGCTTCGTCCTCATCAAGGGCGTGCGCTGCCCCATCGTGGGGCGCATCTCCATGGACTACACGACGGTGGACGTCTCGGCCGTCGAGGGCGTCAAGGCGGGGGACGACGTCGTCTGCCTCGGAAAGAGCGGGAAGGACGTCATCACGCCCGACGACTGGGGCCGCCTCAAGGGGACGCACCCCTACGACATCCTCTGCTCGATCGGCAGCCGCGTCAAGCGCGAGATCAAGTCATGACGAAAAAGCCGGAGGAGAGGATCGCGGTCATCGACCGTGCGCTCAAGGCGGCGTTCGAGGCAAACCCGTCGCCCGTCGTCGAGCTGATCGAGGCGCAGACGCACGACCCGTTCTGCGTCCTCGTCGGAACGATCCTCTCCGCACGGACGAAGGACGCCTGCACGGCGCAGGCCGTCGTGCGGCTTTTCGCGACGAAGAAGGGGGCTTGCTTTTCGGTGCGCGACCTGGAGAGGCTTTCCGAAGAGCGGCTTGCGAAAACGATCTATCCCGTCGGCTTCTACCGCGAGAAGGCGCGTCACCTGAAGGCGCTGCCGCGCGTCCTCAAAGAGAAGTTTGGCGGCGTCCTCCCCCAGACGGTCGAAGAGCTTTGCGAACTTCCGGGCGTCGGCCGCAAGACCGCCAATCTGACGGTCGCCGTCGGCTTCGACAAGCCGGCCATCTGCGTGGACGTCCACGTCCATCGCATCTCGAACCGCCTGGGCCTCGTCAAGACGAAGACGCCGTTCGAGACGGAGATGGCGCTGCGCAAGCTCCTCCCCGTGAAATACTGGAAGACGTGGAACTCGCGCCTCGTCTCGTTCGGGCAGACGCGCTGCAAGCCTCTCCGACCGCAGTGCGACGGCTGCCCGATCGGCGAGGAATGTCCATCGAGGCGCACGACATGAGGCTCTTCGACACCCATTGCCATTTCGACTCGTCCGACCCCGACGCCATCCGGGCGGCTCTCGTCCGCGCGAAGGAAGCTGGCGTCAAAAAGCTCATGGCCGTCGGCGGGGGGCGGACGGCGAACGACGGGGCGCAGATGGCCTTTGCGCTTCCGGGAGAAGGGCTTCCCGCCGTCGTGACGTCCTTCGGCTACGACATGGACGGCGTCGACGTCGGCCAGGAGGATGCGCCGCGCGAGAGCGTGGACGATGCGCTGAAAGACTTTTCGGAGAAGGCCGACACGCTTCCGCTCGCGGCCATCGGCGAAATCGGGCTTGACTACCACTACTTCGGGCCCGACACGCGCGACAGGCAGATCCGGCTTTTCGCCGCGCAGCTGGAGGCGGCCTCGTCGCGCCGCCTTCCCGTCGTCGTCCATACGCGGGAGGCGTTTGACGACACGCTTTCGCTCCTCAAGGAGATTCCGTCGAAGGGGATCATCCACTGCTTTACGGGGCGCGTCGACGAGGCGCATGCGTTTCTCGACCTCGGGTTCTACATCTCGTTCTCGGGCATCGTGACGTTCAAGGGCGCCGAGAACGTGCGCGAGGCGGCGCGCGCCGTGCCGCTCGACCGCATCCTCGTCGAGACCGACGCGCCGTTTCTCGCGCCCGTGCCCATGCGAGGAAAGACGAACGAGCCCGCCTTCGTCCGCTACACGTGCGAGGCGCTTGCGCGTCTGCGCGGCCTCTCCGGCGAGGCGTTTGCGGATCTCGCGTTTTCAAACGCCGAAAGGGCGCTCGGCCTTTAGGTCGTCGGGATGCGCCATTTCTTGCGCGTCCCTTTCACCTCGACGGGAATCTCGTAGGACGGCGTCGTCGCGGCCGGTGCCGACATCGAAGCGGCCGGCTCGTCGAAATACTGAATCGGCTCGATGCTGAGCTCGTCGAGAAGGGCGTCGATCTCCTCTTCGCTCTCGCCCCCCGACGCGGCGGGCTTCGCCGCTTTCGTCTTGTAATACTCCGGGTAGTATTTCCGCCGATACGCCTCGATCTCCTGCTGGCGCTTCCGCTCGCTCTCGCGTGCGGACGTGGCGCGGGTCTTCTCGATTTCCGCCTTGAGCTGCTCGACTTCGCTCTTGAACTTCTGCCGCTCCTGCTCCAGCGCCTCGTCGAACTTCCGCTTTTCGAGGTCGCGGCGTTCCTGCTCCAGCCGTTCGCGCCGGGCCGTGTCGAGTTTCTCGTTTTCCTTCTTGGACTCTTCGAGCGCCTTCTGCATCGTTTCGAGCTTGGCGGAGAGGTTCAGGACGGCCGTGTTGTCCGTTGACGGCTGGACGACGACGGGCGACGCGGACGATTCCTTGCGCATCATGTAGTCGAGAAGCCGGTCGTTCAACGCCTGGTTGCGCGCGCTCACTTGGCTGAGGAGAAAGAGAAAAACCGCCACGATGAGCGCCATCAGAATCCCGAAGAAGACGGACAGCGTCACCATGCGCTTGCGCGCCTTGTTCTGCTCGGCGTCGATGTATTGCTGAAACGCTTTCAGGACGGGAAATTCCTCCGTCCCGTCGCCGAAGACACGCACGGCATTCTCAGATTCCATCACTCCCTCCTTTGCGCATAATCCATGTTATGTAAACTACGGCTCTTCCGTCCGAAAGACATACCACGTCCGGACGTTTGAAAACTTGAGGTCGCGCATCGCCTCGTAGAGCGACGAAAGCGTCGTCGAAGGCGCGGCGAAAAGAAAGCACGTGTCGGTCTCGGGATGCGCGTTCGCCTCGGAGAACGGAATCTCCTTCGGCGTCAGCTTGGGATCCGGGCCGTCGACCGTCCAGTCGCTCTCGACGAAGACGAGGCGGTTCGTGTCGCCGACCGTCAGTTCAAACGGCTGGACGAGGCGGTTCTCGCGCGTCCGCCATTTTTCCTCCGGCAGGAACGCCTTGAAGAAAAGCCGTCCCGGCGCATGGCCGTTGACCTTGACGCGCCGTGAATCGACGAGCGCGAGAGCCTTCGCGAAGGCCGTGGCCTCGGCGACCGTGACCTCGGGCGCGAAATCGACTTGCACGTCGAGTTCGCTTGTTTTCGAGGCCTCCTGAAGGGTTTTGAGAAGCGTCGCCCCTTTCCCGGGCTCAAGCGTCAGGGAGACGTGCCGTGGCATCGTCTTTTCGTCCCAGGAAAGGGTGAACGTGTAGCGCACGCCCTTCTTCAGCGTCGATTTCGCGACATGGCAGTTGTAGACGGTCGACTGGCTGTAATGCGAGCCGAAGACGATGGGAGACTGCGAAAGCGAATAGAGCGAAAAGACGGCCATCGGCATATTCGTCCCCGCGTCGCAGAGACCCGAGGAAAGCCTCTTTCCGCCCGTGTAGACGATGGGCGCGGCGTCGATGCCGTCGGGATAGCGCGTTTCGAGAAACGTGTCAAGGCCGGGGAAAAGCGCCAGCGTACAGCCGACGGGCCAGAAGACGCACGACGTCGCGTCCTCCGGCTTGCCACGCGGCAGCCCTGCCTTTTCAAGACGGCGGCAGAAGTCGTCCACGGGCTCTTCGAGGAGGAAGAGCGTCTCGTAGTCGCGGTCGGAATCCGCCCCCGCAAACGCGAACTCGATGGGCGTCCCCTTCTCGACGCCCGTCGCGAGTGCCGTAAACGAAAGAGACGCCGCCAGGAGGAAGGATGTCATGTCGCGTCAGGTCAGCTTCTGGACGGCGCGTTTGAAGCCCTCGGCGCTGCGGGCGATGATCGCCTCGTCGACGCTGCTGGAGATGCGCACGTAGCCGCCGAAGCCGAAGCCGCTCCCCGGAACGACGAGAATGCGCTCCTCGACAAGGGCGTCCACGAAGACGCGGTCGTCCGCGACGGGGCTTTTCGCGTAGAAGTAGAACGCCCCCTTCGGCATCGGGAACGCGATGCCCGCCTGCGTCAGGACGTCGGCCATCCGCTTGCGGCGGCGGTCGTAGACGTCAAGGTCGACCGTCTCGTCGAGAAGCGCGGCGGCGAGCCGCTGGCCGATGACGGGCGCGTTCACCGAGCCCAGCGTGCGGTTCGTCAAGGTGATCGCCGCCAGAAGCTCGTCCTCCCCCGGAAGCGCCGGGTTGGCGAGGAAGTAGCCGATGCGCTCGCCCGCCATGGAAAGCGACTTGGAGAACGACCCGATGACGCACGCCCATTTCGTGAGCGGCAGGATCGCCGGCACCGTCTCGCCGTCGAAGGCGAAGACGCGATACGGTTCGTCGGAGAGGAGAAAGAGCGGACGGAGATTCCCCGCCGCTTCGCGCCGCCTGTTCTCCTCGTCCACGCAGGCGGCCAGCTCCTTCAGGACGGCGAGCGGATAGATGCACCCCGTCGGATTGTTCGGCGAGTTGACGAGAATCGCGCGCGTCCTGGGCGTGATCGCCCTTCTGATCGCCGCGACGTCGGGATAGAAGAACGGCTCAAGGGACGGCACGGTCTTGAGGACGCCGCCGAAGTGCCCGCAGTAGGAGCCGTATTCGACGAAGTAGGGCGCGGGCGTGATGATCTCGTCGCCCGGCGAGACGACGGCGCGGAAGAACGCGACCATCGCGCCGGCCGCGCCGACGGTCATGACGACGTCCTTCGCCGCGACGGGCGTCTCCTGCTGGCGCGTCAGGAACGTCGCCATCGCCTCGCGCACGGACGGGATGCCGGCGTTCGGGCAGTAGCCGAGGCCGAGGGGCCTCACGGCGGCGTCGGCGAGGCGGACGAGGACGTCATGCGTCTTCGCCGGCGGCGGCACGTCGGGGTTGCCGAGCGAGAAGTCGCACACCGCGTCCTCGCCGAACTGCCTTTTAAGCTCGATCCCCTTCTCGAACATCTTGCGGATGAAGCTCGACGAGCCCATCGCCCTCTGGATGTCGTCTGTCAGAAGCTGCATGCTCACTCCTCCTCTTCCTCTTCGCCGTCGGACGATTCGCCCTCTTCCCCTTCCGAAGATTCGGCGGGCGCCTCCTTCGAGATGTCCGGGAAGATCTGGTTCATCGTCTTCTCGTATTCCGGGAACTGGGCGATGACCTCGCGCACCATCTGCTCCGCCTTCTCGCCCGCCCCGACGACTTCGGCGCAGACGAGGCGCATCGTCAGAGCCGCCCCCGTCATCACGTCGGCCCATTCGCGCAGGTTCAGCGACGAGTTCTTCCGCCCGTTGATGATGAAGTGGTTGATGATCTCGTTGAAGTTCCCGGGATAGTCGCGGTAGAACTTCTGCCAGGCGACCTTGACCGGCTTCTTCTTGCCGGGGAGCTGGACGGTGATCTCGCGGTCGTTCACGCCGACGACCGTGCCCTTGCGCAGCGCACTCTTGATCCGCCCGCTGAAGACGTAGCCCTTGAGCTTCGCGATGAAGAGGTCCTGGACCTTCTTCATGTCGTTGACCTTGCGGAGCTGGAGGTCGCGCGTCATCTGCCCTTCCGCCGTCTTGAAGGACTCGCTCGCCTGGTTGATCCTGTCGGTCGCCAGCTTCCAGTTGAGCTGCCGGAAGCAGCCCTGCACGGAAAGCGCGTCGAACTGCTGCTGGATCAGCTCCGTCTCGGCCGCGATAAGGGCGGCCTTCTCGGCGGCGATCTTGGCGAGACGCGCCTCCTCGGCCTCCTTCTCGCGCGCCTCCTTCTCGGCGCGCGCCGCCTCGGCCTTCTTGATCTTGAGGTCGCGGATGGTCTGCGCGATGACCTTCTCGCCGCGCGAATGGATGTGCGCCAGGGCCTTCTTCACGTTCGTGACGTCGGCCGACGAGCGAACCTCCTCGTATTTCTCCTTGGCGGTCAGGGAGAGGTTGCCAAGGGCCTTGGCCGACTCCTCGGACTGCGTCTGGTATTTGCCCGCCTCCTCGCACAGGGCGACGACCTCCTTGAGCTTGAGGGCGATCCTGATCTGGCCGGCCTGGCAGCCGTAGGCCTTCAGCCAGAGGGCCTGCATGTCCTCCACGGCCTTGGGCAGCTCCTTCGGCGCGGCGACAGGCGCGGCGTCCGCCGCCGCCACGGCCGGCGTGGCGTTCGTCGGGGTCTGCGCCGTCGCGGCAGGCGGGACTTGCGCCGCCGTCGCCGGACTCGGCGCGGCCGCGGCCGGCGACGGCGCGTTCGTCAGGGCGATGGCCGCCAGAAGCTCGGCGGACTGCGGCGGCTTCATGTCGGACGCGAACTCGGGCAGGAGATTCGAAAGCTCCTTCGTGTATTTCTCGCACGACGTCACGGCGCGTGACGAGAACTCCAGGAAGTCCCGGTCGAACGCCTCCACGGCCTCGCGCGTCTTGGCGATGGACTTCTGGGCCTCGTCCATCTTCGTCACGACGAGCGCCTGGAACTCGTCCTTCTGCGCCTGCTCGTTGGCCTTCGTGTACCAGACGAGCCCGCCGATGATCGCGCCGATCGCCACCAGCCCGCCGACGACGAAGAGAAGGACCTTGAGCCCGAGGCTCCCGGACTCCTCGTCCTCCTCGTCGTCCTCAAGCTCCTTCAGGTGCGCCTCGCGCTCCTCTTCGAGCTTGCGCCCCGCCGCGTCGGACGAGGGCTTCTTGAACGTGACCTTGCGCCCGCGCACGACGAACGGCTTCTTCTGCGACGACGACGAGCCCGCCCTCTCCACGGAGGGGCGCGGCGACTTCTGCGTGAGCCCCGTCGTCAGGACGTCGACGAAGGCCTGGCGCAGCGCCTCGAAGCTCGGATAGCGGTTCTCCTTGTCGCACTCGATCATCTTCATGACGAGCGCGTCGATGGCCGGGGAGATCTCGGGGCGGATCTCGCTGGGCTTCTTCGGACGACCCTCGAACCGCTTCTTGACGACGGCGATCGAGTCTTCGCCCTCGAACGGCGCCACGCCCGTCAGCGCATGGTAGAGCGTCGCGCCGAGGGAGTACATGTCGGACCTGAAGTCGACGACCTCCTTCTTGATCTTCTCCGGCGAGATGTAGTAGGGCGTCCCCCAGATCTCCTTCGTGTCCTTCTGCATGGCCGCGAGGCCGAAGTCCACGAGCTTGGCGTTGCCGTTCGCGTCGAGGAGGATGTTCTCCGGCTTCACGTCGCCGTGGACGATGCCCTGGTCGGTCGCGCACTGCAGCGCGAGCGCCGTCTGCTGGCAGATCTTGAGGACGCGCTGGATGTCCGTCTTCCCCGGCGCCGCGTTCATGATCGAGTAGAGCGAGCCGCCCGCCGCCAGCTCCATCGCGATGTAGGGCATCCCGTCGTAGATGCCGTAGGAGTAGACCTGGACGATGTTCGGGTGGATGAGACGCGCCGCCGCCTGCGCCTCCTTCTTGAACTTCTCGACGAACGCCGCGTCGGAGCCGTATTCCTTGAGCATGACCTTGACGGCGACGGGGCGGTCGAGCATCTTGTCGCGCCCCATGTAGACGCCGCCCATGCCGCCCGCGCCGATCTCGCGCTCAAGCAGGAAGTTCCCGTTTTCGCCAAAGACGCACGGCGTCTGAATCAGCGGTTCGCTCATCGAATAATCCTCCATCCGGTAAAGGGCCAGAACACGAACGAGGCCTCGCCGCGCAGGTTCTCGCGCGGCACGACGCCCCAGTAGCGGCTGTCAAACGAGTTGCCGAAATTGTCTCCGCACGCGAAGTATTCGCCGTCCCCCATGGTGACGACGTCGGGCCTTCCCGGCACGGGATGCTCCAGGGCGTACGTCTCGCCCGGCCGCGCCTTCATGCGTTTGATGTAGTGCGTCCCCTGCTGGAGGGCGGGGATGCCCGTCGTCGAGAAGACCATGACGTCGCCGTCCTGCGGCTTCCAGAAGTTCCACTTCCAGCGGTTGACGAAGATGAAGTCGCCCGTCGTGATCGCCCCCTTCCAGAGCGTCTCGCCGGCGCGGACGCGCTTCCCCTGGAGGGCGGCGCAGGCGTCCGTCGGGAGGACCCACGACTGCGGACACGACCCGACGAAGACGCTGGCGAAGCCGTCCGCGCGCGGCACGCAGCGGACGACGCCCGAAATCGGCGCCTTCCAGTCCACCGTCCGCGACCCCGTCCACGCCCACTTGAGGTAGGAGAGCGGCGGCGCGTCCCATGCCGTCTGTTCGACGCCTTCCGCCGTGTGGTAGCCCCAGAGCGTCGGCTGCATCGACCCCGTCGGAATCTTGAAGGGGCTGAAGAAGTAGGCGCGGAAGGCCATCGCGACGGACAGCGCGACAACCAGCGTGTCGAGCCACTCGCGGCCGTAGTCGGAAAGCGTCTTCTTGCTCACGTGCGGTAGTTCGGGGCTTCTTTCGTGATGGTGATGTCGTGCGGACGCGCCTCGCGCTGGCCGGCGGCCGTCACGCGGAAGAACTTGCCCTTCTCCTGGAGCTCGGGGATCGTCCGTGCGCCGCAGTAGCCGAGCGAGGCGCGGAGCCCGCCGCAGAACTGCGTCATGATCGCCTTGACGTGGCCCGAATAGGGCACCATGCCCTCGATGCCCTGCGGCACGAGCTCGTCCTCCGCCTCGTTGTCCTGGA